>JADZDN010000431.1 GCA_020851015.1 Alphaproteobacteria bacterium
GCGCGCAGCCTGCCGGTGCCGATGATGAACATCGTCAACGGCGGCGCCCATGCCGACAACCCGATCGACGTGCAGGAGTTCATGATCATGCCGGTGGGCGCCGCGAGCGTCGGCGACGCGATCCGCATCGGCGCCGAGGTGTTCCAGGCCCTGAAGAAGAAGCTCAAGGACGCCGGCCACAACACCAACGTCGGCGACGAGGGCGGCTTCGCGCCGAACCTGTCGAGCACGACCGACGCGCTCGACTTCATCATGAAGGCGGTCGAGTCCGCGGGCTACAAGCCGGGCCAGGACGTGGTGCTGGCGCTCGATACCGCCTCGACCGAGTTCTACAGGGACGGCCAGTACCACATGGAGGGCGAGGGCAAGGTGCTCGACGCCTCGGGCATGGTGAAGTTTTACGAGGGGCTGGTCGCCAAGTTCCCGATCGTGTCGATCGAGGACGGCATGGCCGAGGACGACTGGCAGGGCTGGAAGGCGCTGACCCTTGCCATCGGCAAGAAGGTCCAGCTGGTCGGCGACGACCTGTTCGTCACCAACCCGACCCGGCTGCGCCAGGGCATCGAGAAGGGCGTCGCCAACGCGATCCTGGTGAAGGTCAACCAGATCGGCACGCTCAGCGAGACGCTCGAGGCGGTCGAGATGGCGCACAAGGCCGGCTACCGCGCCGTGATGTCGCACCGCTCGGGCGAGACCGAGGACGCCACCATCGCCGACCTGGCCGTGGCCACGAACTGCGGGCAGATCAAGACCGGCTCGCTGTCGCGCTCCGACCGCACGGCGAAGTACAACCAGCTCATCCGCATCGCCGAGGACCTGGGGCCGGCGGCGCTCTATCCGGGGCGCGCGGCGCTGAAGCGCTAGCGACGCCCCGCTCCGGCAGGACCCAGAGGCGTCACGACCCGCGCGTCTTGCGCCACCCCTTCACGGCCAGCAGGTCGATCGCCAGCGCAACCGCGATCGCCGCGGCGCCGATTGCGAACAGAAGGGCGTAGGAACCGCCGATCAGGTCGAAGACGACCGACAAGGCGTAGGCGCCGCCCGCCTGACCCAGCGCGAAGGCGACGGTGGCCGTGCGCCATGCCGCGCGGCGATCGGATTCGGCGCCGCACAATTCCCGGGTGCGGCCGAGGACCAGCGGCACGACGCCGGGCACGAACGCGCCCACGGCGAGACTCGACGCGAGCAACGCCGCGTCGTTGCCGGCGATCACCGGAGTCGTCACCGCGACTGCCTCCATCGCCAGGCAGAGCCGCAAGGCGCGCGCGAAGCCGGCCCGGTCGGCCAAGAGGCCCGCCAACACCGGTCCCGCCATCGCGCCGATCCCGAAGGCGACCCAGTACCGCGCGGCGGCAGCCAAGCCCCGGTCCAGGCCCCGCGCGACGAAGTCGGCCAGGAAGACCATGTGGGGCACCAGCCCGAAGGCGATGACCGCGTATTCGAGGTAGAGCGCCCGCAGGGACAGGCCGGCCGGCGCGGCCGTTTCGGCCGGCGCGTCCGCCAGGCCGACCGCCGGCCAAGCCCGCCAGGTCAGCAGGGTGAGCGCCAAGGCGATCGCGCCGAGCCCGATCCAGGTCGCTGCGAGTCCAAGGCCGATCAGCAGCGGCACCAGTGTCCCCGATGCGGCGACCCCCAGCCCGACTCCGGTGAAGATGACGCCGCCGGCCAGCCCGCGTTGGGCGGCCGGCACGTGCGGCAGAACCATCGGCGCCGCCAGCGCCATTACCGCCCCGCCGGCGACGCCGGAAGCGAAGCGCCACAGGAAGAACCAGGCGAAGCCGACCGGCGCGGCGGAGGCGAAGAAGGTCATTGCCGCCAACAGCATCATGGCCCGCAGCGCCGCTGCCGGCCCCAGGCGGCGGGCCATCGCCCGGCCGGCAAGGGCGCCCGCCACATAGCCCACCAGATTGGCGGCGCCGAGATAGGCGGCCTCCGCCGGCGAGAACCAGCCGGCGGCTATCACGGCCGGTATCAGCGGCGTATAGGCGAAGCGTGCCAGGCCGATGCCGACCAGCAGGGCGGCCAGGGCGGCGCCGGTTGCACGCCAGGGGTTCGGCCGATCCTGTCCCATGGGCTTGGATGCTAGGCCAAAGCCGTTGCCATGAAAAATGCTATGTTCTGCACTAGCCGATCATATTTGCAGATATGTTATTCGGCGGCCGCGAGCTGCAGGCGGGCGCGGCGGGCGAGGGCGATGAACGCCTTCAGCGCGCTGGATTCGAGCGCGTCGCGGCGCCGGATGAACTGCGTCTCCGCCAGCGACTCCTCGGGCGGCAGGGCGTGGATCGCCAGGCGTCCGTCGCGCCAGACCGGGCCGATCAGGCTGCGCGGCAGCAGGGTGATGCCCAGGCCCGCGCCGACACAGGCGATGATCGACTCCAGCGTCCCGAATTCCATCTGGCGCAACCCGACGACGCCGCGGCGGGTCAGCAGTTCTTCCAGCCGCTGCCGGTACGAGCAGCCCCGGCGCAGCACCACGATCTTTAGCTCGCGGCGGGCAAGCACGTCGTCCAGCGACCGCACGGTCGGCGTGGTCAGGACCACAAGCTCCTCGCGAAACATCGTGGTCGGCAGTAATTCGCGATGCTCGACCGGCCCGCAGACGAACGCGCCTTCGACATCGCGGCTCAGCACGGCCTCGATCAACTCGGCCGAGGTCCCCGTCCGCAGGGTCAGATCGACCGCGGGATGCGCCTCGGCATATTGCGTCAGCAGCGGCGACAGGCGCAGCGCGGCGGTGGTTTCGAGCGAACCGATGACGAGCGCGCCCTTCGGCTTGCCGTCGTCGCGCGCGGCGCGCCTGGCCTCGTCCAGAAGCTGCGCGATGCGCTGCGCATAGGGCAGCAGGCGCCGTCCCGCCGGGGTCGGGGTGACGCCGCGGCTGTGGCGCTCGAACAGCTTCTGCTCGAGCTCGTCCTCCAGCAGCTTCACCCGCGCGGTCACGTTGGACTGCACCGTGTCCAGCTCGACCGCCGCGCGGTTCATCCCGCCCAGGCGCGCGACCGCCTCGAAGACCTTGAGATCGCCGGCATCCATTGCTTGAAGGATACTATCTCAAGAGAAGATGAAAATTCAGATAGATGATCTCTTACACCTATCAGGATAGCGCCGGGTTCCGCCAGGGGAATCGAAATTCGCGCGATTACGGCCCCAGGCGCCAGCGTGCTCCCAGGAAATCCTTGCAGGCATTTGAATTTATGGAAAACTATTGACGGAACCGGCGTCGCGTGGTGCCATGCGGCCAATGCAATTGCTGCACGAACTGAAGCGCCGCGCGCGCCATGCCATTGCCCCGGTCCTCGGCATCGGGATCTTCGGCTATTTCGCGTACCACGCCATCGAGGGCGATCGCGGCCTGTTCGCCTTCATGCGGCTGAAGGATCAGGTCGCGGAGGCCGAGCAGACGCAGCGCGAGATCGCGGCGATCCGTGCCGAACTGGATCACCGCGTGGCCTTGATGCGGCCCGACCATACCGATCCCGACATGCTGGACGAACGCTCCCGCATGATGCTGAACCTGGCCCAGCCGGACGAGATCGTGATCTTCACCAACCGGCAGAAAAGCACGGTCGGCACGCCGGTGGGCGTACCCCTGCCGCCGCTGCGCTAGTCGTCAGGCGCTCGCGTTTTCTCGGGTCAGCCCGTTTCCGCCGGCGTATAGGGGCGCACGTTGGTCGGCGTGATGACCATCTCGGGGATCGACGTGTTCTTGGGCAGGAGGGCGACAAAGCGCATCGTGTCCGCAAGATCCTCCGGCTGGATGAACTGGGCCAGGACGTCCGGCGGGTATTTGAATTTTCGCCGCGCCATGATCGGCGTGTTGACGTCGTCGGGGCACAGGCAGCATGCGCGGATGCCGGACTTCCACGCTTCCTGCGTCAGCGACAGGCTCATCCCCAACATGCCGAACTTGGAGGCGCTGTAGGCGATACCGGCAACGCCCGAGACGCGCCTTGCCGCCGTCGACGCCACGTTGATGATGAGACCGTCCTTTTGCGCGCGCATGGCCGGCATCGCCGCCTGCACCATGTTGAATGCGCCGGTCAGGTTCGCGGCCAGAACCTGGTCCCAATCTTCCGCCGTGATCTCGTCCAGGCGACGGTTGACGATGTTGAGGCCGGCGTTGTTGACGAGGATGTCGACACGGCCGAACCGCTTGAGCAGCGCCGCGGCGACCGTGCGCGTCTTGCCGCGATCGGCGACATCGAGCGGCTCGACCGCCGACGTGCCACCGAGGGCGGCGATCTCGGCGGCGACCTCATCCAGCTTGTCGCGCCGCCGCCCCAACAGGGCGACGCTGGCGCCCCCGCGGGCGAACATCAGCGCCCCCGCCTTGCCGATCCCCGTTCCGGCACCGGTCATCCAGACGACCTTTCCGGCGAATTCTTTCATCCCATTCTCTCCGTTCATGCCCGATCCGGCACTTTTCTGTGTCCGACCTGAAATGCGACCAGCGATTTTAGTGGTTTTTAATCCGGTCGCGTGTGACGCGCAACCAAGGGAATCATGCGCCTTTCCGCGCCGTGCCACTTGAAACTCCTCGGCGCCGAGCCTAGCTTACCAGGTCCAAAGCAGGGCAAGAGAAGCTCCGATTGTGGTGGAAACGATGTCCAAGACGGTTCAAATGCGCCGAATGCGCAAGTGCGGCACCCAAGCACGCCATTCCGCCCCTGTCCTGAACTGACCGCTCGGCGCGACCGCTCGAGCGGCGGTCCCTCGGGGCAGGGGCCCTGAATTCCAGAAGCATAGCCGACACGCACGCGATCCGCCGGCACTTGGCCGCGGCGGCCATCGCAGATTCGCGTGTCTTGGACCCGACTTGCGTCCGCCGATGGCCGCAAGATCGTCCGTGCACGTCGTCTGAAAGGATGAGCAAATGGACCACGAGACGCTGCAGAGCACAACACTGCCCGACATCAAGATCACCAAGCGCGATATTGCCAGGCTGGAGAGACTGCTCCAGGAGCATTCCCCGATTCGCTCCTGGAAGGCCGTCGCGTTCCTGACCGGAGAAATGGATCGCGCCACCATCATCGCCGACGAGGAGGCCGATCCGACGCTCGTCACGATTGGCGCGCGCGCCGCATTTCGCGACGACGACCGCAACGAGACGAATGTCGCGACGCTGACCCTGCCAGGTACCAGAGCGCTCTATGCGGATGCGATCTCGATTCTCACGCCCGTAGGTGCGGCCTTGATCGGTCTTTCCGTGGGACAATCGATGACTTACGCGGCTCCCGATGGTCGCGTGAAGACCATTACGGTTACCTCGGTGCTGCATCAGCCCCAAGCGGCAAGAACCCAGGCGAAACCGGGGGCGCAATTCCTGGGCGAACTGCCCGTGCCGACCGATTGACGACGCCAAGGCTCCCGACGGCCATGCGCTCACGCCTGGGGCGTATGGCCGATTGGCGGCGAATGGCGCAGGGTTGCTCCACCAAACTTGATCAGGCCGCCTTGCGCGCCGGAATGCCGGGCCGAAGCCGAAACCACCGGCCAGGGGCGGCGGGAGATTGGGTGGCGGGTCCCCGGAAGCTCGATCAAACATTCTTGCGTCGCGTTCACCGCCTGTTAGCCGCGCCGGACTATCCTTGCCCGCGAGGATCGGCGGCGAGGGACCATGGCCACGACGCAAATTGGCGGCGCGACGCCCGCCCGCAGGCCCGGGAGCGCGGCGGGCCTGACACTGGGCCTGCTCGTCGGCGTCTGGGCCTTGCTCTATCTGACCGGCCTCTTTCCCTATCTCGGCTACAAGTCCAACACCGAGACCTTCGATTCCATGTTCGACAACCCGTCCCATCTCGGCTGGACCGCCAGCACCGGCCTGGATGTCGGGCCGGAGACCTTCTTGTTCTTCGCCGGGCAGGAGGTGTTCATCGACTATCGCGTCGATGTCCGGCGCGGCTCGCTGTGGTTGTATGTCCGGCCATACGTGTCCTGGAACTCCGCCACGCAAGAGCACATAACGGCCAGCGGCCACGGTCGCCTCGTCCACCGCGTCGCCAGCACGGGGCTCTACTACGTCGTCGCCCAGCCCTCGAACGCCCGGGGCCCTGGAAGCGGTTACGACATCACCTACACCGCCACCTGGGGCGCGATGTGGGGCGCAAGGCGCTAGCGTCGCGCCATGGTCCGGCCCGCCGGCCGCAAAGCCCTCTCGCAGATGCGAACCCGCTGGTCGTGGAAAAGACTCCATGGATTCCGCCGGTTAACTCGAATCGCGGCAATGCGCGATTTTGCAAGGCAAAACAATATATTATCCCCGGAAGCCTTGCCTGTTCGCGGCCATCGGACTAAGTAGTCATATCGCGCGGCCCCTTCTGCCCGAAGGCCACCGCATCGCTGCTTGCAGGGAGCTTCGATCCATGGCGACGACGAAAAAGCTGGGGCGTTCGGCATCCAAGGCCGCGCCCGCGGCCGCCGAGGAGTTGCTGCGCTACTACCGCCACATGCTGCTGATCCGTCGCTTCGAGGAGAAGGCCGGCCAGATGTACGGCATGGGGCTGATCGGCGGCTTCTGCCATCTCTACATCGGCCAGGAAGCCGTGGTCGTGGGCATGCAGTCAGTTCTCAAGCCCGTCGACAGCGTGATCACGTCCTATCGCGACCATGGCCACATGCTGGCCTGCGTCATGGACCCGCGCGGCGTGATGGCCGAGCTGACCGGCCGCGCCGGCGGCTACTCCAAGGGCAAGGGCGGCTCGATGCACATGTTCAGCCGCGAGAAGGGCTTCTACGGCGGCCA
>JADZDN010000432.1 GCA_020851015.1 Alphaproteobacteria bacterium
GCGCCGGTTGAACTCCTCCAGGCACCGCCCGATGCGCGTGCCGCCCGACCCGTCCTCGACCTGGGCCGCGCCCTTGTCCAGCGCCACGTCGACGTCCTTGAGCCGCAGGTCGCGGGTGATGTTGGTCAGCCGCGTGCCGAACACGAAGCTGAACACCCGGTCGCGGTCGTTGGTCAGCGCGTGCATGAAATGCAGCGCCATGCGCGAGTACTTGCTCATCGAGCCCGAGATGTCGCACAGCACGACCAGCGGCGGGGTGCGGGTCACGCGCTTCTTCCAGCGCAGCGGGATCACGTCGCCGCCCGCGCGCAGCGCGGCGCGCAGGGTCGCGCGCAGATCGGCCCGCGCGCCGCTGCGATCGGCGCGGAAGCGGCGCGTCGCGACTTCGGCCAGGGGCAGGACCAAGCGCCGGATCGCGCGCTTCGCGTCCTCGAATTCCGCGCCCGACATCTTTTCGAAGTCCATGCGGTTCAAGAGCTCGCGGTCCGACCAGGTGAGGGTGGCGTCGATCTCGACCTTCTCCTCGCCCTCATCCTTGGGTTGCCGATCCCGCCCGGCGGCGATCGCGTCGGCCAGGCGCCGGCTGATCTCCTCGCCCGGCTCCTCGGGCCCCGCGACCTGCGGCAGCATCAGGGACAGCATCTTCTGCAGCAGTTCGGGATTGCGCCAGAACAGGTGGAACGCCTGGTCGAAGATCACCCGCTGGTCGCGGCGCGACACGAACACCGCGTGCAGGGTCCAGTAGAAATCGGCCTTGTTGGTGATGCCGACGGCGCGCAGCGCGTTGACCGCGTCGATCACCCGGCCCGGCCCGACCGGCAGCCCCGCCGCGCGCAAGGTGCGTGCGAAATGCATCACGTTCTCCACGAGACGGCCTTGCGCGGACGCCCTCACGGCGGCCCCCCACCCCAACCCTCCCCCACAAGGGGGGAGGGGGCGGGGGGCAGAAGAGACGCACCATCTTCGTCCCCTCCCCCTTGATGGGGGAGGGTCAGGGTGGGGGTGAACGTCGCGGCAAGCTGCATCGTGGTTCAGCTCACCGCGGCCGGCCGGCGGCCGCCAGCTCGGCCTTGACCTGGACCATCAGGCGGTTGGCCTCGCTGCCCTGCACCTTGGCGATGTCGTCCTGGTACTTCAGCAGTACGCCCAGCGTGTCGTCGATCGCGCGCGGGTCCAGCGACAGGCAATCGAGCTGCATCAGCGCGTGGACCCAGTCGATGGTCTCGGCCACGCCCGGCAGCTTGAACAGCTCCATCTCGCGCAGCTTGTGCACGAAGCCCACGACCTCGCGGCTGAGCGCCTCGGGCGCGCCGGGCGCCTGCACCGCCAGGATGTCGAGCTCGCGCTCGGCCGTCGGAAAATCGACCCAGTGGTAGAAGCAGCGGCGCTTCAGCGCGTCGTGGATCTCGCGCGTGCGGTTGGAGGTGATGACGACGATCGGCGGCTCGGGCGCCTTGATCGCGCCGATCTCGGGGATCGTCACCTGGAAGTCCGACAGGATTTCGAGCAGGAACGCCTCGAACGGCTCGTCGGCGCGGTCCAGCTCGTCGATCAGCAGCACCGGCGCACCCGCCATGTCGGGCTCGAGCGCGCGCAGCAGTGGCCGCTTGATCAGGAAGCGCTCGGAGAAGATGGACTCCTCCATCGCCGCGCGCCCCTTGCCGCCGGCCTCGGCCAGGCGGATTTCGACCATCTGGCGCGCGTAGTCCCACTCGTAGACGGCGGAGGCGACGTCGAGCCCCTCGTAGCATTGCAGGCGGATCAGCTTGCGGCCGAGGGTGGCGGCCAGCACCTTGGCGATCTCGGTCTTGCCGACGCCCGCCTCGCCCTCCAGGAACAGCGGCCTGCCGAGCTTGAGCGCCAGGAACAGCGCGGTCGACAGGCTGCGCTCGCCGACATAGTCGCCGCGCTTCAGCAGCGCCAGGGTCTCATCCACCGATTGCGGCAGCGCGGTGCGCTGGTCGGCGGGGCGTTTGGCGGCCAGGGGGGCGGTCATCGCGGGGGCCAGGGGTCCTTTGCCGGAACTCCCTCGACTCTACACCAGCTTTTCCGGGCGGGGGAAATGTCCCTTTTCGATCAAGTCTCGAGCAGCCATTGGGCGATCAGTCGGTCGACCGAGATCGGGCCCGGCCCGCGGGTCAGGATATAGGCGAGCAGGCCCGCCCACAGCAGGTGCTCGGCCCAGTTGCCGGGATAGACGGTGAACTGGATCACCGCCGTCAGCCCCAGCAGGGCCGCGGCGGCCAGGCGCGCGCCGAAGCCGGCCATGAGCATCAGCGAGCCGAAGAACTCGACGGCCGTGCCCAGCGTGGCGGCAAGCCTGGGCGGCAGGATCGGCACCTTGTACTCGCCCTGGAACAGGGCGACGGCCGAGTCCGAGACCAGCCAGGCGTCGTCGAGCTTGGTCAGCGACGACTTGAAGAACACCATGCCCACGCCGATCCGGAAGGCGAGTTCGAGAACGGGCATCGGAAACCGGCCCAACACGTGCCGAGCCTGGCGCAGCGCGACGGCAGTCATGGCGCAATTCTCCCGAGCGATTTCAGGATCGGTGCGGCGAGCAGCGCGGCGAGCGCACCCGGCAGGTCGAAGCCTCGATCGACCGAAAGCGCCGCTTCGGCGGCTTCGCCCAGCGTGCGTCCGGCGACCAGGGCGCCGACGAAGGCGCCTTCGGCATCGGCGAGCGCGCGGCATGCGACGTCGCCGTCGACGCCGCGCCACACCAGCACCGTCTGGCCGCCCTGGGCAAGATCGACCACCGCGTCGTCCGGCGCGCCGGGCCGGTTCGCCCGCCAGATCGACAGGATCGGGTAGGGCGATCCCAGCAGGGCGGTCGCCGGCAGCGGCGCCAGGCGCAGCCCGCCATAGGCTTCCGGCGCCATCGCCGCCAGTTCCGCGGCGGCAAGAGCGGCTGCGTCGGGCGCGCGGCAGGCCTGGCTCAGCGCCCATTCCAGCCGCGCCACGTCGGCGAGATAGGCCGGCGCGTTGGGCGCGGTTTCGAGGAAGGCGGCGAATTCCGCGCCATATTCCGCGAGGACGGGCGAGCGGGGTGGCGCGATCTCGACGAAGTGCCGGCAGGCTGTCGCGAACCAGCCAGGGCCGACCAGCCGCTCCACGGCCGGGAATGTCGCCGCCAGCGCCTCGCGCAGCGTGATGCGCGTGTGGTTGCGGTAGATCTGGACGCGCTGCGCCGGCTCCAGCCGGTCGCGCAGCACGGTCGCGACGATCCCATCCTCGCTACCGCCCAGCAGCGCGCGCGAGAAGTCGCGCTGGATGTCACGCAGCGACGGCATGTCTCATTCCCGCTAGGGCGGCGGCACGGCGCGCATCGGCCTGCTGCGCCTCGGCCACCAGAACGTCGAGCGCGGGGATGCGCGTATCCCATTCGATCAGCGTGGGTGCCTCGGGAAAGCGACGCACGGCCTGCCGGTAAAGGCGCCACACGGTCTCCGGCACGGCCGATCCGTGGTCGTCGATCAGGATCGCGATGCCGTCCTCCTCCGCCGCGTGATGCCCGGCGAGGTGGATTTCGCCGACTGTGCCGGCGGGGACCGCGTCGATATAGGCTGCCGCCTCGAAGCCGTGGTTCACCGCGCAGACCTGGACGTTGTTGACGTCGAGCAGCATGCCGCAGCCCGTGCGGGCCGCCAGCGCGGCCAGGAACTCGGCCTCGGGGATCGGGGAGTGGGCGAAACGCAGGTAGGTCGAGGGGTTCTCGATCAGCACCCGGCGCTGCAGCCGCTCCTGCAGGCGCAGGATGTTCGCGGCGACGACGGCGAGGCTTTCCTCGGTGTAGGGCAGGGGTAGCAGGTCGTTGTGGTAGACGCCGCCGGTCACGCTCCAGGCAAGGTGCTCGGAGACGAGGAACGGCTCGATCTCTCCGACCAAGGCGGCCACGCGCGCGAGATGGGTCTCGTCCAGCCCGTCCGCGCTGCCCAGCGACAGGCCCACGCCATGCACGGAAACCGCGCGATCGCGCCGCACGATCTCCAGGCACCGGCGCGGCTGTCCGCCGCCCAGGTAGTTCTCGGCGTGGATTTCGAGCCATCCGACGGCGGGAGGGGACGCCATGACCGCCGCATGATGGCTCGCGCGAAGCCCGATTCCGGCCGCGCGCGATGGTTCTCGCGGATCGGCGGTGGTCATGGCAATCCCTATACGTAAACGGGCGGGCGCCGGATGAATCCCCGGCTAGCTTTTCTTGGGCTGCGGGCTGGCGCCGGCGATCTTGGCGCAGGTGCCCGCCGGGACGTAGATCCAGGCGTCGGCCTGGGCGTCCTTCTTCGACGTGCCGGCGCAGCTCGAGGTCGCGGTCTGGCAGTCGTTCTTGCCGGCCTTCGCGATGCCGTAGCACTTCTCCTGCTTGGCGTCCTGGGCCTGGGCCTTGGCGCCGCCCAGCGAAAGGGCCAGCGCGACCGCCGAGGCGATCAGCAGGGGATTGGCGTTCATGGTCGTGTCCTCCGGTGGTTAACGACGCGCGATCGGATGCGTCCGGAGGATAGGCAGGCCGCCGCGGAAGGGAAATGCTTCCCGCTTATGATTTCGATGCTTTGGACGGCGCGCGGCCGGCTCGGGCTTCAACAGCCCGTGAAGGAAGGCGTGAGCGCTTGCCGGCGGCGGGCTACGAGAAGGCCTTGAAGGTGATCAGCGTGAAGGTGTCCTTCACACCCGGCAGGGTCTGGACGTGCTGGGTCACGAAGTGGCCGATGTCCTCGCCGTCGTTCAGGTAGCACTTCATCAGCAGGTCGTACTGGCCGGAGGTCGAGTAGACCTCGGATACCTGCTCGATCGTCTGGGCGGCCTTGTCGGCCACGTCGTAGGCTTTGCCCAGTTCGCATTTCACCATGATGAAGATCGTCTGCATCGCGGTCCTCTTGTTCCGCCCAACGCCTCCGGGCGCAGCACCAGAACTATACGCCCGGAGCGATGTTCTTGCGTTGCGGTTTGGTGAGACGCGCTTTTCGAAGCTCGTTCGCGCGACGTCGCAGGTCGTTCAGCATTTCGATCTTCTCGCCGAACGATCGCGATGCCGTCTTTCGGCGGCCGGCGGCCTTGCGTGCGAGCAGGTCGGCAATGTCGGGGGAGGAAGCCTGCTTCATCGGTTGATCATTCATCACGCAAACGGATTTCCGATTCCGCTCTTCTCGCAGAACAATCGCCATCGCTCGATCAGACTATGACGCTGAAGCACCGCTTTCAAGTCATCCAGGTTCACCGCTCCTTGAGTCAGGAACTCGTGCACCCTGCACGGCTGTCCGGCTGAGCACTTGACGAATTGCACGAAAGCCGGCGCCGATCGGGCGTTTGACGAGTTTCGCGCGAGCTGGAACACCTTTTTCGAATCCCCCCTCCCCCGAGCGCGACGACGCCTGCGGCGTCGCGCGGGGCGGGAGGGGGTTAGGGGGAGGGGCCGCACGCGCGCTTTCGCAGCGTGGCTTCTCCTTCCAGTCGGAAACCACCGGGACGCCAAGGCACCGCGGAATAGAATCGAACCGCCACCGCACTGCTGACACGAGGCCGAAGCGCGAATCCGCTATCTCCGACGTGGTGTCCGTCATCTCGTGGCGGTGCGCCCTTCTTTTCTACCTTGGTGTCTTGGTGCCTTGGTGGTTTCCGTGATTGCCAGGCGGGCCATGCTTGCCGGGCGGTGGCGCGGTTCCCCCCTCCCCCTAACCTCCTCCCGCAAGGGGAGGGGGGACCAAATACGAAATCTACGCGGCGGCGTTCGCGAACCGGACAGCCGTGTGCACCCGGCCCCAATCCTTTGGGCGGCCGACCTTGACCGCAATGGCAACGAGGTGCTCCGCCCGCAGGACGCGCGTCTTGATCTTGTGCTGCCGGGAACCTGCACGTCCACGTCGATCGCCTGTTCCAAGGCTTCGCTGTCCAGCTTGTCGGACACTGTCGTGCCGCGGAGCCTCGGGACTAAGGCGCAAAACTAGCGCACACAAATTCCTCCTCGCCCCAGCTCGCCGATGGACGAAGGGCGCGCGCAGTCTACGCGGAGTTGCTGGCGGCGCGAAGGGGCGGGATCAGCCCGCCTTGCGCGTCAGGAAAGCCGGCAACTCGTCGCCGAAGCCGACCACCGGCGGACCGCCGGCATCGTCGCGATGGTGCCGCTCGCGGGGCTGGCGCTCCGGGCGACGGTCGTGACGCGGCGGGCCAAGGCGCTCGACATTGTCGCTGTCGCGGCCGCGGCCGTTTCCGTGGCCGCCCTCGCGGCGCTGGCGCGAACGCTCGATGGCGTTGTCGTCGGAGCGGCCGTGGCGCGGGCGGTCGCCCTGGCGCTCGCCCCGGCGATGATCGCCGCGACGCTCGTTGCGGCGCGGGGCCGCATCCTCGTGGCGTTGGCGTTCCCCCCCGGGCGGGGTGACCAAATCCTGTGCCGGCTCCGGCGCATCGGACAGCTGCTGCGGTGCCTCGCCCGCGAATTCCTCGTGCGGGGCGCGGTCGCGCCGGGGCCGGCGGTCGCGGTGCTCGCCGCGGGGCCGGTCCTCGCGAGACCGGTCCTCGCGCCGGGGCGCGCCGCGACGGCCGCGGCCGCGATGCTCGGCGGCCTCCTCGGGCGGCGGGGCGTCGAGCCCGTCCACCTGGATCACCGGGATCGGCTTGCCGATCAGCTTCTCGATCGCGCCGACGAAGCGCGCGTCCGACGGCGTGGCGAGGGTGAACGAACGGCCCTCGCGACCGGCGCGTCCGGTGCGTCCGATCCGGTGGACATAGTCCTCGGCATGGATCGGCACGTCGAAATTGAAGACATGCGACAGGTCGGAGATGTCCAGCCCGCGCGCGGCCACGTCGCTGCACACCAGGAAGGTGATCTCCTCGCGCTTGAACCGGTCGAGCGTCTCCATGCGGTAGGACTGCGCCATGTCGCCGTGCAGGCCGGCGGCGTTGAGGCCGTGGCGCACCAGGCTTTTCACCAGGATGTCGACGTCGCGCTTGCGGTTGCAGAAGATCAGCGCGTTCTTGACCTGCTCGGCGTGGATCAGCCGGCGCAGGGCCTCGCGCTTCATGGACGGCGCCACGATCGTCAGGTGCTGGGCGATGGCCGCCGCCGTCGAGGCGGGCGGCGACGTCGGAGCAGCACAGGATGGTGATCTCGCCGCGCTTGAACGCCTCCAGCGTGGCGGTGCGCGTCGCCTGGTCCATGTCGCCATGGAGCTGCCCGGCATTGAGGCCGTGGCGCTTCAGCGACTGGTAGAGGGTGTCGACGTCGCGCTTGCGGTTGCAGAAGACGAGCGCGTTCTTCACCGGCTCCGACGCGATCAGCCGGCGCAGCACGTCGCGCTTGGCGTCGCTGTCGGCCATCACGAGCTGCTGCTTCACGGTGTCCGCCGTGGTCGCCGGCCGCGCCACGGTGATCTCCCTGGGATCGGTGAGGAAGGCGTCGGCGAGGCGGCGGATCTCCGGCGGCATCGTCGCCGAGAAGAACAGCGTCTGGCGCGACTTCGGCAGCAGCGAGACGATGCGCTCGACGTCGGGGATGAAGCCCATGTCGATCATGCGGTCGGCTTCGTCGATCACCAGGATCTTCACGTCGTTCAGCAGCACGCCGCCGCGCTCGAAATGGTCGAGCAGGCGTCCCGGCGTGGCGATCAGGACGTCGACGCCGCGGTCGAGCACCTTCTCCTGGTCGCCGTACTGCACGCCGCCGATCAGCAGCGCCTTGGTCAGCTTGTGGTACTTGCCGTAGACCTCGAAGTTCTCGGCC
>JADZDN010000433.1 GCA_020851015.1 Alphaproteobacteria bacterium
CGCGCGGCATCGGGCTGGACGGGCGTATCGGCAAGAAGTTCCTGCACGCCGGCGCCGGCTATGGCGGCTCGTGCTTCCCCAAGGACACGCTCGCGCTGGCCAAGACCGCGCAGGATTTCGGCGCGCCGCTGAAGCTCGTGGAGACCACGATCGCGGTCAACGACGCGCGCAAGAAGTCGATGGCCGCGCGCGTGATCAATGCCTGCGGCGGGTCGGTCAAGGGCAAGACCATTGCCGTGCTGGGCCTGACCTTCAAGCCCAACACCGACGACATGCGCGACGCCCCGTCGCTCGACATCGTGCCGGCGCTGATCAAGGCCGGCGCCGTCGTGCGCGTCTACGATCCCGAGGGCATGAAGGAAGCCAAGAAGATGATCGACGGCGTGGTGTGGTGCGAGAGCGCCTACGACACCATGCCGGATGGCGACTGCGTGGTGATCGTGACGGAATGGAACGAGTTCCGCGCGCTCGACGCCAAGCGCATGCGCCAGCTTCTGCGCCAGAAGCTGATCGTCGACCTGCGCAACGTCTACAATCCGGACGACATGGCGGCGCAGGGCTTCACCTATTACAGCATCGGCCGGCCGATGCACGCGCCGGCGGGATGACGCTGCCGGATTTCCTCACCCTCCCATCGCTCATGCGATGGGCCCCTCCCTCTCCCGATGGGAGAGGGGTTGCGGAGAACCCTCTCCCGTCGGGAGAGGGTGGCGAGCGTAAGCGAGCCGGGTGAGGGCAGCCGGTGAAACTCGGGCCCGCGACGAACTTCTTCTTCTACGGCACGCTGCTCGACGCGGACATCCGCCATCGCGTGATCGGAAGGCCCGTGGGCGACGAAACGCTGACGCCGGCCAGCCTCGCCGGCTATCGCCGCGTGCGGGTGACGGGGAAGTGGTTTCCGATGCTGGTGCCGGGACAGGTGGGCGATGTCGTGGACGGCGCGATCGCCTCGGGCTTCGGCAGCGCGGAGGTCGCGCGGCTGGTCGCCTACGAGGGCGCGGACTACGGGCTCGACGCCGTGACGCTGCGCCTCGCCGACGGCGCCAGCGCGCGCGGCCTGGTGTTCGTGCCGCGGCCGGGCGCGCTGAAGCCGTCGAACGAGGCGTGGAACCTCGCCGCCTGGCAGCGCGACGAGAAGCCGCGCGTGATGCGCGGCCCCCTGGTCTGATACCTAGGCCGCCGCCTTCAGCAGGCCCTCGGCCTTCAGCGCCGCCTGCACGGCGGGGCGGGCGGCGACCCGCTCCTGGTAGGCCTTCAAGGCCGGCCACTTGCCGAGGTCGATGCCGACGAAATTGGCCCAGTTCACCACGGTGAACAGGTAGGCGTCGGCCACGCTGAAATCCTTGCCCAGCACGAACTGGTTCTTTTCGAGATGCTTGTTCAGGTGGTCGTAGCGCTGGGTGAGCTTCTCCAGCATGACCTTCTTCCAATCCGCGGGGAGCTGCGGGTTGAACAGCGCGCCGGTGCCCTTGTGGACCTCGGAGGAGATGAAGGTCAGCCATTCCAGCAGGTCGTAGCGCGCGTCGCTGCCCGCGGCCGGGGCCAGCCTGGCGTTCGGATTCTTGTCGGCGATGTACTGCACGATCGCCGCCCCCTCGGTCAGCACGCGCCCGTTGTCCAGCTCGAGCGCCGGCACGTAGCTCTTGGGATTCACGGCGTTGAAGTCGGCGCCGGACTCGGTCTTCTTGGTCTTGCCGTCGACCTTGACCAGGTCGAACTTTACCCCCGCCTCGCGCAGCGCGATATGCGGGGACAGCGAGCAGGCGCCGGGCATGTAATAGAGCTTCATCGGTTTCTCCGTCGTTTGCTTCGGTTCGCCCCGGGGTTCCGCGGAGCGGCACCAACCTGTATCACTATAAAAAAAGAAGCAACAAGTTTTTTTGCGGCTTATCCACAGAAACAAGTAAATCTTCCCTTTCGGCCGCGCCGGCCGCATACTGGCAGCTCACGAATGCGAGAACGGCCGGTGGTAAAGCATCCCCACAGCGAGCATCTCTGCCCCTGGTTCCAGTCGGCGATGGACGTGCTGTCCAAGCCGTGGAACGGGCTGATCATGGCGATGCTGCAGACCAGGGGGCCGCTGCGCTTCAGCGAGCTGCGCGCGGGCTTGAGCGCGATGGGCGACCGCATGCTGTCGGAGCGGCTGAAGGAGCTGGAGGCGCGCGGGCTGGTGCTGCGCCGGGTCGAGCCCGGGCCGCCGGTCCGGGTTGGCTATGCCCTCAGCGAGACCGGCCAGGGCTTCCGCGAGGTGGTGCTGGCGCTGAGCGGCTGGGGCAAGCACTTCAAGCCGGCATCCGCGAAGCCCGCGCGGCGCCGGCGACCGGGCAAGGCGGCCTAGGGCCGCGAGCCTTGCGCGGACTGGCGCAGCGGCGCGCCGTTCGGCACCGGCGGCGGCACGGCCAGGCAGGCGAGCTTCTTCTTCTTGAACTGCTGGCAGGTCATGCGCGCCTCGGCCTCGGTCATGCCGACCACGCGCGCCTGATAGAGGTTGCCGTGCTTCGAGCGCGTCTCCTCGACCGTCGGCTTGGCGCCGGCGAGGTTCGCCAGCGCGCGCTTGGCGTCGTCGGCCGCGCGCCGCGCGTTGTCGGCAGCCTTGTAGGCGCCGACCTGCACGCCCCAGTTGCCCGAGGCCGCGATCGCCTCGGCCGCGTCGTCCGACACCAGGTCGGCGATGGTGGGCTGCTCGCTGTCCATGTCCTCGGTATAGGTCGGCTCGGGCGGCGGCGGCTCGGTGGTGGCGATCACCGGCTCGGGCGCCGGCAGGCCGGGCCGCCGCTTGATCTCGCGCGCGATCGGCGTGGCCTGCTTCGGCTCGGCCTTGGCCATCAGCACCGGCGGGCGCTTGTCGTAGGCCTTGTCGAGGAGCTGCGCCATGTGCCGGTCGCGCCAGCCCGGC
>JADZDN010000434.1 GCA_020851015.1 Alphaproteobacteria bacterium
CCTCCTCCCACGAGACCTCGCGCCACGGATCGGTGATCTTCTCGCGCAGCATCGGCTTGAGGATGCGCTCGCGATGGTTGGTGTAGCCCCAGGCGAACCGGCCCTTGACGCAGGAATGGACGCGGTTGGCCTTGCCGTCCTTGTGGGGTGTCATGCGCACCACGCGGTTGCCCTGCATCTCGGCCTCGAACGAGCAGCCGACCCCGCAATAGGCGCAGGTGGTGACGACCGCGCGGTCGGGCTGGCCGTGCTGGATGACCGTGTTCTCCATCAGGGTCGCGGTCGGGCAGGCCTGGACGCAGGCGCCGCAGGAAACGCATTCCGAGCCGAGGAAGCCTTCCTCGGCACCGGCGGCGACATGCGATCCGAAGCCGCGGTCGCCGATCGTCAGCGCGAACGTGCCCTGAACCTCCTGGCAGGCGCGCACGCAGCGCGAGCAGACGATGCATTTCGACGCATCGAACGTGAAATACGGGTTGGACCCGTCTTTCGGCTCCTGCCGGTGGTTGGCGCCGTCGTAGCCGTAGCGCACCGCGCGCAGGCCCACGGCGCCCGCCATGTCCTGCAACTCGCAGTCTCCGTTGGCGGCGCAAGTAAGGCAGTCCAGCGGATGGTCGCTGATATAGAGCTCCATCACGCCGCGGCGCAGCTTCGCCAGCTTGTCGGTCTGGGTCGAGACTTTCATGCCGGGTTCGACCGGAGTGGTGCAGGAAGCGGGCGTGCCGCGCCGGCCCGCGATCTCCACCAGGCACAGGCGGCAGGAGCCGAAGGGCTCCAGCGAGTCCGTGGCGCAGAGCTTCGGCACCTGGACGCCGGCGAGCGACGCGGCGCGCATCACCGACGTGCCGGCGGGAACGGTGACGGCGACGCCGTCGATCTCCAGAGTCACGCCCCGTGCGTCGGTTCGCGCCGGGGTTCCGCGGTCGATGTCGTGGTCGAGCGGCATGGCCTAGCCTCGCTTACGCGGCGGCCGCGCTCGAAGGCGCGCGGTCGAAATCCTCGGGGAAATGGTCCATTGCGCTGAGCACGGGCATTGGCGTGAGGCCGCCCAGCGCGCAGAGCGATCCGTCGCGCATCACCTCGCAGAGGTCGCGCACCAGGTCGATGTTCGCCACCGGTTGCTCGCCACGGCGAATCTTGGCCATTGTTTCGGCGCCGCGGATCGAACCGATGCGGCAGGGCGTGCACTTTCCGCAGGATTCGAAGGCGCAGAATTCGAACGCGAATTCCGCCTGGCGCGCCAGGTCGACCGTGTCGTCGAACACCACGACGCCGCCATGGCCGATCATCCCGCCCTTGGCGGCAAAGGCCTCGTAGTCGAACGGGGTGTCGAACAGATGCGTCGGCCAGTAGGCGCCGAGCGGTCCGCCGACCTGCGCCGCGCGAACCGGGCGTCCGGTCGCAGTCCCGCCGCCGTATTCCTCGACGATTTCGCGCAGGCTCAGGCCGAAGGCGCGCTCGATCAGCCCGCCACGCTTGATGTTGCCGGCAAGCTGGATCGGCATCGTGCCGCGCGACCGCCCCATGCCGAACTCGCGATAGAAGGCCGCGCCTTCCGCCAGGATCGCCGGCGCCGAGGCGAGCGACAGCACGTTGTTGATCACGGTCGGCCTGCCGAACAGTCCGCTGATCGCGGGCAGCGGCGGCTTGAACCGCACCTGGCCGCGCTTGCCTTCCAGGCTTTCCAGCAGCGACGTCTCCTCGCCGCAGATATAGGCGCCGGCGCCGAGCCGTGCCTCGAGGTCGAACGCCTTGCCGCTGCCGAGCATGTCCGTACCCAGCATGTTCGCGTCGCGCGCGCGCGCGATCGCGCGCTGCATCTGGCGGAAGGCATGCGGATATTCCGAACGGATATAGACGAAGCCCTTGGTGGCGCCGACGGCGACCCCGGCGATCGCCATGCCTTCGATCAGGGTCAGCGGATCGCCTTCCATCAGCATGCGGTCGGCGAAGGTGCCGCTGTCGCCCTCGTCGGCGTTGCAGACGAGGTATTTCTGCGCCGCCTCGGCCTCCAGCACGGTCTTCCACTTGATGCCGGTGGGGAAGCCCGCGCCGCCGCGCCCGCGCAGTCCGGAGTCCGTTATCGCCTGAACGACATCGGCCGGCGCCATGTCCAGGGCCTTGCGCAGGCCCTTCAAGCCGCCATGCGCCGCATAGTCCGCGACCGACAGCGGATCGGTGACGCCGCAGCGCGCGAAGATCAGTCGCTGCTGATGGGCGAGGTAGGGCATCTTGTCGACAAGACCGAGGTGCGCGGGATGCGACACGTCACGCGGAAAGCCCGCGGCGAACAGCTTCGCGATGTCCGGCGCGGCGACCGGTCCATAGCCGACCCGCCCGGCCGGCGTCTCGATCTCCACCAGCGGTTCCAGCCAGAACAGGCCGCGCGAGC
Source organism: Alphaproteobacteria bacterium (assembly GCA_020851015.1). The sequence goes on from JADZDN010000434.1 coordinate 2,393, forward strand.
CGGTGCGGACTACCGTTGCGTCGATGCCGCGTCGCTCGATCTCCGCGCGGATCGCCAGGGACACGTCGTGTGCGCCGACCGACAGCGCCGCCGCATCGCGGGGCACGAAAATGCGCGCGGTCATGCGCGGCTGCCGCGCACCAGGGCGATCGCGGTCGCGGCGGCGAAGCGGCCGTGCAGCTTGCCGTCGATCAGCGCGGCAGGTGACAGGGCGCAGTTGCCCAGGCAGTAGACCGCTTCCAGCGTCACCAGCCCGTCAGGCGTGGTTTCGCCGGTCTTGATGCCCAGCGCGCGCTCCAACTCGGCGGCCACGCGCTCGCCGCCCATGGATTGGCAGGCCTCGGCCCGACAGAGCTTGATCACGTGCCGGCCGGCGGGCACCGCGCGGAAGTCGTGGTAGAAGCTGACGACGCCGTGCACGTCGGCCCGCGACAGGTTCAGCGCCGCGGCGATCGCCGGGACGGCGCGCGCGTCGACATAGCCGAAACGCTGCTGCAGCCCGTGCAGGATCGGCAGCAGGGGCCCATCCAGCGCCTGGCACGAGGCAATGATCGTCTGTGCCGCGGCATCGTCCCACGGACGAACCGCAGCCGCGTGACCCGTCATGGGCATCGGCTGTCAACATCCCGGATGAGGGCGATACTTCTTTTCGTGGAGCAGTTTGCGGCCGGAAGCCGATCGTTTCAAACGAGTTTTTTCGAATTATTGATCGAAATAAACGATCATGGCGACCCGGTGCGCGCGAGCTGGCGTGCGATCCCCGCCTTGCGCGCCACCGCCTCCAGCGCGCGCACGAGCGGCGAGGCCGGATCCTGGTCGCGCACCACCAGCCCGACCGTGTGGGTTTTTGCCGGCTTCACGAGCGGCAGGGCCAGCATGCCGGTGGGCGTGCCGAACACCCAGAGGAAATTGTGCGGAAACACGCTGGACCAGGCGCCCGTGCGGATGTGCGAGCAGAGAGTCATCACCGAGTTGGTCTCGACCAGCGCCTTCGGCATCTTCCCGGTGGCGTGGAACAGCCCGTCGATGATGCGGCGGTTCTGCATGTCGGGGGTGAGCAGGCAGAGCGGGGTGTCGGCCGCCTCGCGCCAGGTGACGCGCGCCTTGCCCGCGAATGGACCGCCCCGCGGCGTCAGCAGGATGTACTGTTCGGCATAGAGCGGATGCGCGCGCACGCTGTGCAGCGGCTCGTTGTCGAGATAGGTCACGCCGGCATCGAGCTGGAATTCGTCCAGCGCGCGCTGGATCTCGTTGGAGGTGCGCGAGAGGATCTGCAGGGTCACGTCGGGATGGGCGCGGTTGAAGGGCGTGGTCAGCAGCGCGATCGTCGGCAGGGCGGTGGGAATCACGCCCAGCCGCAGCCGGCCGGAAAGGCCCCGGCGCATGGCGCCGATCTCCTGGTCCAGCGCGTCGCGGTCGGCGAGAATCCGGCGCGCCCATCGCAGCAGCGCCTGCCCCTCCGCGGTAAGGTTGCGGAAGCGCGCGCCGCGCTCGATCAGCGGCGCGCCGATCTCCTCCTCGAGCTGGCGGATCGCCGCCGACAGCGTCGACTGGGTAATGTTGCAGGCGGCGGCTGCCCGGCGGAAATGCTGCTCGTGGGCCAAGGCCACAAGATACTGAAGGTGCCGAAGCTGCATGGATTGTCCTCGCCGGCGGCGCCGTCGACATCGCGATTTCCGTCAACAGGCGCGCAATTCACCCTAACGTCAAAGAGGAATCACCGTAGCCGGTGCCGGCCGCGCGAATACGGATATCTCCGATCGTGGCCCCGGAAGTTGATAACGATTCTCATCGAACGCCCAAGAACGCACATCCCGAGGATGTTACTGCATCGCATCTCACTGCATGTTTGACATCCAGGCGTTCGAAAAATAGCATTACAGGTAAGAAAAGTTGAAACCGTCCCCCGTAGGGGGCTTGTGGTGGGAGGGTCTGAAATGACCATGGAACTCTCGCGGCGCTCCTTTATGAGGAGCGCGGGCGCGGGGTTGGCCGGAACGACGATGGGCGCGCTGGGCTTCGCGGAAGCCGAAGCGGCCGTCGCGGCATCGGTCAGACCGTTCAAACTCGCCCAGACAAAGGAAGCGCGCAGCACGTGCCCTTACTGCGCCGTGAGCTGCGGCATGATGGTCTTCTCGGCGGAGAGCAAGACCAACAAGGGCAAGATGGAAGTCATCCACATCGAAGGCGACGTGGACAACCCGGTCAACCGCGGCACGCTCTGCCCCAAGGGCGCGGCCGCGCTGGACTATGTGCGGGCCGAAACGCGGGTGAAGTACCCGATGTACCGCAAGCCCGGCGCCAACGGGTTCGAGCGCGTGACCTGGGACTTCGCGATGGACCGCATCGCGAAGCTGATGAAGGAAGACCGCGACAAGAACTTCATCGAGAAGAACAAGGACGGCGTGACCGTCAACCGCTGGCCGACCATGGCTTTCCTGTCGGGCAGCTCCACGACGAACGAGACCGGCTGGGTGACCTGGAAGGTCACGCGCGGTCTCGGCATCCTCCAATTGGAGAATCAAGCCAGAATATGACACGGACCGACGGTGTCCAGTTTGGGCCCAACATTCGGTCGCGGTGCAATGACGAACAGCTGGACGGACATCAAGAACGCTGATGTCGTCTGGATCATGGGTGGCAATGCCGCGGAGGCTCATCCCTGCGGCTTCAAGTGGGTAACCGAGGCGAAGGCGGAGCGCGGCGCCAGGTTGATGGTCGTCGATCCGCGCTTCACGCGCTCGGCGGCGGTGTCGGACCACTATTCGCCGATCCGGCCGGGAACGGACATCGCGTTCCTGTCGGGCGTGGTGAACTACCTGCTGTCGAACGACAAGATTCACAAGGAGTATGTCCGCAACTACACCAACGCGTCGTACGTCGTGAGGGCGGACTTCGACTTCAAGGACGGGCTGTTCACCGGCTACGACGAGGCCAAGCGCAGCTACGACCGCGCCACCTGGGAATACGAGATGGGACCGGACGGCTTCCCCGTCCGGGACGATACGCTCGCGCACCCGCGCTCGGTGTACCAGCTCATGAAGAAGCATTTCGCGCCGTATACGCCCGAAATGGTCGAGCGCATCTCGGGTTCGCCGAAGGACAAGTTCCTGAAGGTGTGCGAATGGGCGGCTTCGACCGCCAACGGCGAGCGCAGCATGACGATCATGTACGCGCTCGGCTGGACCCAGCATTCGCACGGCTCGGAGAACATCCGCACGGCGGCGATGATCCAGCTTCTGCTGGGCAACATCGGCGTTCCGGGCGGCGGCATCAACGCGCTGCGCGGCCACTCCAACGTCCAGGGCATCACCGACATCGGCACGCTGACGGCGTCGCTGCCGGGCTACCTGGCGATGCCGGCCGACAACGAGCCGACGCTTGAATCGCACTTGGTCAAGCGCGCCTTCAAGCCGATGCAGCCCAATCAGACGAGCTACTGGCAGAACTACAACAAGTTCTACGTCAGCTTCCTGAAGAGCATGTACGGCGCGAAGGCGACCAAGGAGAACGACTTCGGCTACGGCTGGCTGCCCAAGCTCGACGTGGCCTATGACGTGCTGCGCATGATGGAGACCATGCATCAGGGCGGCACGACGGGGCTGATCTGCCAGGGCTTCAACCCGCTGCTGTCGGCCCCGTACAAGGCCAAGAGCGTCGCGGGCCTGTCGAAGCTGAAGTTCCTGGTGAGCGTCGATCCGATCGAGACCGACACGGCCCGGTTCTGGGAAAATCACGGCGAGTTCAACAACGTCGAAACCGCCAAGATCCAGACCGAAGTGTTCATGCTCCCGATCACCTCGTTTGTCGAGGAGGAAGGAACCCTCACCAACTCGAGCCGGACCGTCACCTGGAAATGGCAGGCGGCCGACCCGTACTTCGAATCGAGGCGGGACAACGATTTCCTGGCCGACCTGTTCCTGCGCATCCGCAAGCTCTACGAGAAGGAGGGCGGCAAGGCGCCGGAGCCGCTGATGGCGGTGGACTGGAGCTACAAGAATCCGCTCGAGCCCACGGCCGACGAGCTGCTCAAGGAGCTCAACGGCAAGGCGCTGGCGGACCTGAAGGACGCCGAGGGCAAGGTGGTGCGTCCCGCCGGCCAGCAGCTCGCGAGCTTCGCCGAGATGCGGGACGACGGCTCGACCGATGGCGTGCAGTGGATCTACACCGGCGTCTACGGTCCGGCCGGCAACCTGGCGCAGCGGCGCGACAACAGCGATCCGTCGGGGATGAACGTGTTCGGCAGCTGGGGCTTCGCGTGGCCCGCCAACCGGCGCATTCTCTACAACCGCGCCTCGGCCGATCCGCAAGGCAAGCCGTGGAGCGAGGCCAAGAAGTACGTGTTCTGGAATGGCGAGCGCTGGGGAGGCGCCGACGTGCCGGACTTCGTGGTGACCAATCCGCCGGAGCGCGGAAGCGGGCCCTTCATCATGAACCAGGAGGGCGTGTCGCGGCTGTTCGCCCGCACCTTGATGGCGGAAGGCCCGTTCCCGGTGCACTACGAGCCGTTCGAATCCCCGGTCGCCAACCCGCTCTTCCCGAAGGTCAAGGGCAACCCGGCCGCGCGGGTGTTCAAGGGCGACATGGAGGTCTTCGGCTCGGCCAAGGACTATCCGATCGTCGCGACCACCTACCGGCTGGTCGAGCACTTCCACTACTGGACCAAGAGCGTCCACATGAACGCGGTCATGCAGCCCGAGTTCTTCGTGGAAATCTCCGAACAGCTCGCCAAGGAAAAGGGCATCGCCAGCGGCGGCTGGGTCAAGGTCTGGTCCAACCGCGGCGAGGTGAAGGGCAAGGCGGTGGTGACCAAGCGGCTGAAGCCGCTGCAGATCGACGGCAAGACCGTGCACACGGTCGGGCTGCCGCTGCACTTCGGCTTCATTGGCGAGGCGAAGAAGGCGTCGCCGGTCAACTCGCTGACGCCGGCGGTCGGCGACGCGAACGCCCAGACGCCGGAGTTCAAGGCGTTTCTCGTGGACATCGCGCCGATCGCGGCGCCGGTGGCCTAGGGGAGGCGGGATCATGTTTACGCCCATTGCGAACCCGACGACCCAGGCCGCCGCGCCGAAGTTCGGCGAGAAGGACCTGATCCGCCGCTCGGCTTCCACCGTCGCGCCGCCCGCGCAGCGGCAGACCGAGGTCGCCAAGCTGATCGACGTGTCGAAGTGCATCGGCTGCAAGGCCTGCCAGACGGCCTGCCTCGAGTGGAACAACCTGCGCGAGGAAATCGGCGTCAACGTGGGGGTCTACGACAACCCGCACGACCTGACGCCGAACACCTGGACCTTGATGCGCTATGCCGAGTACGAGAGCGCCGATACCGGCAATCTCGAGTGGCTGATCCGCAAGGACGGCTGCATGCACTGCGAGGATCCGGGCTGCCTGAAGGCCTGCCCCGCGCCCGGCGCCATCGTGCAGTACTCCAACGGCATCGTCGATTTCCAGAAGGAGAACTGCATCGGCTGCGGCTATTGCGTGAAGGGCTGTCCCTTCAACATCCCGCGCATCTCGAAGGTCGACCAGAAGGCCTACAAGTGCACCTTGTGCTCGGACCGCGTCGCCGTCGGCCAGGGCCCGGCCTGCCAGAAGGCCTGCCCGACCCAGGCGATCGTGTTCGGCACCAAGGACGAGATGAAGAAATGGGCCGACAAGCGCATCACGGACCTGAAGTCGCGCGGCTACCAGAATGCGGGTCTCTACGATCCGCCGGGGGTCGGCGGCACGCACGTCATGTACGTGCTGCATCACGCCGACAAGCCGCAGCTCTACGCCGGACTGCGCAACGACCCGAAGATCAGCCCGATCGTCGACGTCTGGAAGGGCATGGCGAAGTATGCGGGCTTGGCCGCGATCGGCGCGTTCGCCGCGATTGGCTTCCTGCATCACATGGTATCGGGCGCCAACCGGGTCACGCCCGATGACGAGAAAAACGCCAAGCGCCTGACGGAAGGCCGTTCGCCATGACCGCGCAGCACAAAGACGTGGCCCCCGGCGACGGCGTCCACAAGGGCGACCCCGTCACGGTCGACCGCTACACTGCCGGCGCCCGCGTCAATCACTGGATCACGGCGGCGAGCCTCGTGCTTCTCGCGCTTTCGGGCTTGTCGCTGTTCCATCCCAGCCTGTTCTTCCTGACCGGGCTGTTCGGCGGCGGCACCTTGACGCGGATGATCCACCCTTGGATCGGCGTGGTGCTGTTCTTCGGCTTCCTCGGCCTGTTCCTGCGGTTCTGGAAGCTGAATCTGTGGGAGAGGACCGACAGCGTCTGGATGGGGAAGCTGCGCGACGTTTTGACCGCGCACGACGAAAGCCTGCCCGAGGTCGGCAAGTACAACGCCGGCCAGAAGCTGGTGTTCTGGATGATGTCGCTGCTGATCGTCGTCCTGATCACCAGCGGCGTGGTGATCTGGGATCAGTATTTCTCGGAGTATTTCACCATCGGGCAGAAGCGCATCGCCGTCCTGGTGCATGCGGCCGCGGCAGTGGTCGTCATCTGCGTCTGGATCGTCCATGTCTATGCGGCGATCTGGGTGCGTGGCACGATCAGCGCCATGACGCGCGGCCAGGTTACCGGCGGATGGGCCTGGCGCCACCACCGGAAATGGCTGAAGGAACTGGTCACGGGCAGACCCGCGACCTGAATTGACCATCGGACCGGCGCCGGCCGTCCGGCGCCGCCCGCCGACACGCCACGTGGCCCGTGCGGTTCGTGAGGTTTGGCAATGAGCAGCGTCGGCGACCTGCAGCCCGATCCGACCTCGATCGGCAACATCGCAAAGCCGCCTTTCGTACGGCTGCCAGACGCCAAACGCCTTTTCGCCGAGCGCGCGGCGCGCCTGCGCGCGCTGGCCGGGGGGCATCCGCTCGCGGCCTACCTTCGTTTCCTTGCCGACCTGTCCGATGCCCAGGCCCGCATCCAGGTCGACCTGCCGTCGCCGACCATGCCCGGTCCCGACACGATCGCCCGCGCCAGGCAGCACAAGATGCCCTGGCTCGACCGGGACGCGTTCGCGGCCGACGCGGCGTTCGAGGCGACGATCGACCGGCTTCTCGCGATCGCGGGCGGACTGGAGATGCCGACGAACGCGCGCCAGGCGCTCGAACGGCTCAAGGCTGCGGACGACCAGGCGCGGGTGGCCATGATCCGCGACGTCCTTGCCGACGCCATTCCGGTCGAGGCGCTGGCCGAGCATGTATTCGTCGCCGCCGCGCTGCAGGTGCATTTCGCGCGCATGGCCGAGCGGCTGGACAAGAACGGACTGCAGCCCGTGGGCGACGGGGCCTGCCCGGCCTGCGGCGGACCGCCGGTCTCCTCGCTCGTGGTGGGCTGGGCGGGCGCGCACGGCAGCCGCTTCTGCGCCTGTTCGCTGTGCGGCACGCTGTGGAACTACGTGCGCGCGCGCTGCACGGCGTGCGGCTCCACCGAGAAGATATCCTATCGCGAGATCGATGGGGCGGGCGGACACGTCAAGGCCGAGATCTGCGAGAAGTGCCGCAGCTACGTGAAGGTGCTCTACCAGGACAAGGAACCGGCGCTCGATCCGGTGGCCGACGACGCCGCCTCGCTTGGCCTCGATCTGATGGTGCGCGAACTGGGGTTCCGGCGCGCCGCGGTCAACCCCTTCCTCCTGGGCTATTGACCGGGCAACGGGCGCGATGAGCCAGCACGCCGCGCGCCTGCCGCGCATCCCCTCGGTCGACGAGGTGCTGAAGACCGGCGCCGCGATCGCGGCGATCGGCCGCTTCGGCCGCACCTCGGTATTGGCGGCGATCCGCGGCGCGTTGGATGCGACACGCGGGATGCTGCTTTCCGGCGGAACCCCGTCGGTCGCCACCGGCGACATCGTGGCCACGGCGGTTGCCGGCCTGGAACGCGACGCGACGCCGAACATCCGGCCGGTCTTCAACCTTACCGGCACGGTGCTGCACACCAATCTCGGCCGGGCTATCCTGGCGGAGGAGGCGGTCGCGGCCGCGACGATGGCGATGCGCCGGGCGGTCGCGCTGGAATTCGATCTTCATGGCGGCAAGCGCGGGGAACGCGACGACCATGTGCGCGCGCTGCTGTGCGAGCTGACCGGGGCCGAGGACGCCACCCTGGTCAACAACAACGCGGCCGCCGTGCTCCTGGTCCTGAACACGCTGGGCAAGGGCAGGGAGGCGGTGGTCTCGCGCGGCGAGCTGATCGAGATCGGCGGCGCCTTCCGCATGCCCGACATCATGACCCGCGCCGGGGTGAAACTGGTGGAGATCGGCACCACCAATCGCACCCATCTGCGCGACTACGCCCAGGCGGTCACCGAGAAGACCGGGCTGGTGCTGAAGGTCCATACCTCGAACTACCGCATCGAGGGATTCACCGCCGCGGTGCCGCCGCGCGAGCTGGCGGCGCTGGCGCACGAGCGCAAGGTGCCGCTGGTCAACGATCTGGGATCGGGCACGCTGGTCGACCTGGCGCGCTGGGGCCTGGCGCACGAGCCGACCGTGGCCGAGGCCATCGCCGAAGGGGCGGACGTTATAACCTTCTCCGGCGACAAGCTGCTGGGCGGCCCCCAGGCCGGTTTCATCGTCGGCCGCAAGGAGCTGATCCAGCGCATCAACCGCAACCCGATGAAGCGCGCGCTGCGGGTCGACAAGATCCGGCTGGCGGCGATCGAGGCCACGCTGCGCCTCTATCGCGATCCCGACCGGCTGTCCGAGCGACTGCCGACGCTACGTTTCCTGGCCCGCAAGGCCGCGGACATCGACCGGCAGGCCCGCAGGCTGGCGCCCGCCCTGGCCAAGGCCGCCGGCCAGGGCTTTGCCGTGGAGGTGGTGGGCTGCACCAGCCAGATCGGCTCCGGCGCCCTGCCGGCCGAGACCCTGCCCAGCGCCGCGCTCGCGCTGCGGCCGGTGCAGGGCCGGGCCAGCGGCCGGGGGAGCGGCCGCGCCCTGGCGGGGCTGGCGGATGCGCTGCGCGGCCTTCCCGTGCCCGTGATCGGCCGTGTCGCCGATGGCGCGCTGGTCCTGGACCTGCGCTGCCTGGACGATGAACCGGGGTTCCTGGCCAATCTGACGGGCTTGGGCAGCGGCGGGGGAGCCGATGGGCTGGCTTGACCGCCTGGCGCGCCGCGGCGCAAGCGCGACGGCACCGGCTGACGTGCCGGCACGCCTGGTCCAGGCAATGGAGGCCGCCAGCCGGGCCGACTACCCCGCCGCCCTGGCGATCTGGGAGCCGCTCGCCCAGGCCGGGGTGGCCCGGGCCCAGAACAATATCGGCGCCTGCTTCGCCGAGGGGCTGGGCGTCGCGCGCGACCCCAAGCTGGCCGCGCGCGGGCTGGCCCCGGCCGCGGCGGCCGGCGACCCGGTGGCCCAGCGCAACCTCGCCTCGCTGCATTTCAAGGGTGCGGGCATCGACCAGGACTATGCGCGCGCCGCCGAGCTCTATCGCGCCGCCGCCGAGCAGGGTGACGGTCCGGCCCAGGACATGCTGAGCTGGATGCTGCTGGAAGGCGAGGTGATGCCCCCCGATCCCGCCGAGGCGCGGCGCTGGGCCTTGGCCGCCGCCGCGCAGGGGGTGGCCGCGTCGATGACCAGGTTGGGCATGATCCATCACAACGCGCTGGGCGTGGATCGCGATCCCGCGGCGGCGGCGACATGGTGGACCAAGGCGGCGGCGCTGGGCGATGCCGACGGCCAGGCGATGCTGGGCGCGGCCTTTCACCTGGGTGCGGGCGTCGCGCGCGACCCGGTGACCGCGCTGGCCTGGCTCCTGCGCGCGCGCGCCGGCGGCAGCCTGCTGGCCGATCCGTTCTTCCTGCCCGCGCGCGACGCGTTGACGCCGAGCCAGGTGGCCGAGGCCGGGCGGCGCGCGGCCGAGCCCCTGCCGATGCCGGCGTTATGATCGTCGGGACCGCCGGCCATATCGACCATGGCAAGACCTCGCTGGTCCGCGCGCTCACCGGCGTCGATACCGACCGCCTGAAAGAGGAGAAGGCGCGCGGCATCACCATCGACCTGGGCTTCGCCTACTTGCCCACGCCCGACGGCGGCACGCTCGGCTTCGTCGACGTGCCCGGCCACGAGAAGTTCGTGCACAACATGCTGGCGGGCGCGACCGGCATCGACTATGTGCTGCTGGCCGTCGCCGCCGATGACGGGGTGATGCCGCAAACCCGCGAACACCTCGCCATCGTCGATCTCCTGGGCATCGGGCGCGGTGTCGTCGCGCTCACCAAGGCCGATCTGGCGGACGCGCCGCGACGCGCCGAGGTCGAGGCCGAGCTGCGCCACGTGCTGGCGCCGACCGGGTTGAAGGGCGCGGCCATCGTTCCGGTTTCGACGGTGACCGGCGAGGGCGTGGAGGCCTTGCGCGCCCAGCTTTTTGACGCCGCGCGGGACATGCGCGGCCGCGGCGCGAACGGTCGCTTCCGCCTGGCGGTGGACCGCTGCTTCACCCTCGTGGGCACCGGCACCGTCGTGACCGGCACGGTGCTGTCGGGATCGGTCGCGGTCGGCGATCAGGTGACGATCAGCCCCTCCGGCCTGTCCGCCCGCGTCCGCTCGATTCACGCCCAGAATCGCCCGGCCGAGCGCGGCCTGGCCGGGCAGCGCTGCGCGCTCAACCTGGCCGGCGAGGGCATCGCCAAGGACGCGATCCAGCGCGGCGACGTGGTGTTGGACCCGGCGCTGCACGCGCCGACCGATCGGATCGACGCGACCCTGCGCGTGCTGCGCGCCGAGGCCAGGCCGGTCGGTCAGTGGATGCCCGTGCGCCTGCACCACGCCGCGACCGAGCTTGGCGCCCGCGTCGTGCTGCTGGGCGAAGCGCCGATCGCGCCGGGCGAGGAGGCGCCGGTCCAGCTCGTACTCGAGCGCCCGATCGCGGCGGCGGCGGGCGACCGCTTCGTGCTGCGGGACACTTCGGCGCAGCGCACGATCGGCGGCGGGCGTTTCCTCGACCTGCGCGCCCCCGCGCGTAAGCGCCGCACGCCCGAGCGCCGCGCGCAGCTCGCGGCTCATGGCCTGGCGGACCCGGGCCAGGCGCTCGTCGCGCTGCTGGACGCGCCGCCCGGCCATGTCGAGCTGGTGACGTTCGCACGCGACCGCGCGATCGCGGCGGAGGAGCTGGCGGCGCTGGCGGACAAGCTGGGCGTCGTGCGCATTCCCGCGGGCAGCCAGGTACTGGGGCTTTCTGCCGCCGGCTGGACGCGGCTGCGCGGCGGCATCATGGCCATCTTGAAGGAATTCCACGCCGCCAACCCCGACCTCGCGGGTATCGGGCTCGAACGCCTGCGCATGCAGATGCAGCCGCGCCTGCCCGCGCCGGCATTCGGCGCCGTGCTGCAGGGCCTGGCGAAGGGAGGCGAACTGGCGCTTGACGGCGCCTGGGTACGCCTGGCCGGGCATTCCGTGCGCCTTACGCCGCAGGATGAGGCGATATGGGCGCGGGTGCGCCCGCTGCTGGGCGGCAAGGAACGGTTCCGCCCGCCCAGGGTGCGCGACATCGCGGGCATGCTGGGCGCGCCCGAGGCTGCCTTGCGCAAGCTGCTGAAGCTGCTGGGTCGCCTCGGCAAGGTGGATGAGGTGGCGCAGGACCATTTCTTCCTGCGCGGCACGGTGGCGGAGCTGGTCGAGATCGCGGTGGATATCGCCGCCAAGGCCGAGAGCGGCCAGTTCACCGCCGCGCAACTGCGCGACCGGCTGGACAACGGGCGCAAGGTCGCGATCCAGATCCTCGACTTCTTCGACCGCCACGGCCTCACCTTGCGCCGCGGCGACTTGCGGCGCATCAACAAGCACCGCCTCGATCTGTTTCGCCGGCCGGCCGACGAGCCGGCGCCGGCGGACGTCAACAAACCTGGAAGAGAATCGTCCCCGGTGGGGCGTCCGGACTTCAAATCCGGGAGGGGCCGCGAGACGGTCTTTGGTGGGTTCGACTCCCACTCTCTTCCGCCAACTTCCCGGGGAAGCGCGCGATGACTGCCACGCCGCTCGACACCTATATGAACGGACTGCAACAGGCAGCCAATGAAGCAAATGTAGCCGAAGAGGCCTTGCGCAAGGACATGATGCGGCGGGTCAAGGCGATGGAGCAGGAACGCGCCTTCGCCTTCCGCCGGCTGAACCTGATGCGCGACGTGACCGCCGCCATTGCCGGCGCCAAGGACGAAGCCGAAGCGGTCGCGCGCGGCTCGGCCGTCATGCTGCGGGAGATCGGCTGGAACGGCGCCAGCAAGGCGCAGAAAGAAGTCGTCGAGCGGTTCGGCCCGGTGATCGTCGCGCTGCGCGAGGCGGCGGCGCCTCTGCCGAAGGACGACGCGAATGCCGCGATCGTGGCGGCGCTGCGCGACTTCGAGCAATGGTACGCGGTCCATCGCAACGGACCATTCCTGGCCCTGATGGAGCGCGAACCGCTGGAGCTGCCGCTTGTCGAGATCTGAGCCGGAAGACCCTGCCTTCCTGTTCGACGATTGGGTGGTGCAGGAGTTCCGCCGCGACGGCGGTTTCACCGCGCTGATCGTGCTGGTCGCCATCGCCGGCGGAGCGATCGAGCCGCTGCGATCGAGCTTCGCGCACGTGATCGGCGACGAGCTGGACTGGGCGCAGCTCTCGGGCCTGCTGGCGGGCGCCGGCGTGCAATGGGACGGGGTCATGATCGAGGCGGTTCGGGCGGAGGACGGCGGGCCGCTCGACAACCCGTCTGCCCGGGTCGCGCTGCGCGTGCTGGAGCACAGGATCGACGAGGATCGCCTGGCCATCAACGACGGGCATTTCTTCGACCAATGGGGCCGGCGCATGAAGGTCGAGCAGGTCGAGTCGCGATGACCGGCACGCTGCGCCTGGTCGACACGGGGCTCGGGCCGGCGCGTTGGAACGTGGCCATGACGGCCGCGCTGGCGGCGTCGCATCGGCCCGGCGCAATCACGTTGCGCTTCCACCGCTACCCGCCCTCGGTCCTGCTCGGCCTGCACCAGGCCTTGGCGCGCGAGGTGCGTCTGGACCGATGCGCCCGACGGGGTATCGCGATCGCGCGGCGCGCCAGCGGCGGCGGCGCGGTCTACATGGACGCGGGCGTCCTCGCGTTCGATGTGATTGCCGATCGCAGGCGCTTCGGCGGGTGCCTGGACCGCGCCGGCGACCTGCTTTGCGCGGGAATCGCGGACGCGCTTGGCCGCTTCGGCCTTGACGCCACGGCGGCCGCCGGCGCGGTGATCGCCGGCGGCCGGAAGGTCTGCGGCACGAGCGGCCTGGCGGATGGCCCCGTAGTGGTGTTCCAGGCCAGCCTGCTGATCGCGTGCGATCTCGCGGCCATGGCCGACGTCCTGACGGTGGCAAGCAACCCGCAGGCGCTGGCCGCCAGGGTTGCCACGATTGCGACGTTGTTGCTTGGCCGCGCGCCCGAGCACGGCGCGCTGGTGGAAAGGCTTGGCGCCGCAATCGGGGACCGGCTGGGCATGGCCATCGCGCCGGGCTCGCTCGATCAACGCGAGCGGGACTTGGCAGCCCGATTCCACGCCGAGCGCTTCGGCAGCGATGCCTTCGTGGAGGGCAGGGAGGCGGCGTGACCAAGCGGCTGGTGATCGTGCTGGTCAACACCGATCCGCGCAATGCCGAGGAGCTGGGCGCGCCGTTCTATCACGCCGCCGTCGCCGCCTCGATGGACTACGAGGTCGACGTGATCTGCGCGGCTGCCGCCGGCAAGCTGCTGCGCAAGGGCGTCGCCGAGGCCCTGCGGGTCAAGGAGGGCGGCGACATGACCGTCCACGACTGGATCAGGCGCGCGCACGAGGAAGGTGCCAAGATCTGGGCCTGCCCGGCCAACCTGGAGATGCAGGCGATCGACCGCGCCGAGCTGATCGCGGAGTGCGACGGGGTGATGGGCGCGGCCGCCATGATCCAGGCCATCATGGGCGAGGATTGCCGCGTGCTGAGCTACTGAGGCGCCTTCGATGGTATTCGTGCGCGGTTGCGCCTTTCCCGAGGAACACTACTTCGACGTGGCCAACCAGATCTGGTACGAGCCCTTGCCCGACGGCGGGTTGCGGGCGGGCTTCACGTCGATCGCCCTAGCGCTCGCCGGACAGGTGCTGGTGTTCACGCCGAAGCGCGTCGGCCTGACGTTCGAGAAGGGGCGGTCCTTCGCCACGATCGAGGGCGGCAAATGGGCCGGCTCGGCGCGCGCCGCGTTCGCAGGAACGATCGTGGCCCGCAACGAAGCCCTGGTCGCGCGGCCGACCATGGCGAACCTCGATCCCTACGGCGAGGGCTGGATGATCGTCGCGCGGCCGGCCGCGGCGAACTGGAGAACCGGTCTGGTAACCGGCGCCGCCGTCGCCGGCGCATTCGAGGCCTGGATGGAGGCCGAGGAGGTGGCGGGCTGCGGCGGTTGAAGGTGCCGGCTCCAAGGCATCAGGCCAATCGCGCTAAGCGGCCGAGGCGGGGGCGGGCGCGCCAACGCGATCCAAGCCGCCGAATTGCTTGGCGAGTTGCGGCATGACCTCGGTCCCGAAGCGTTCCATCGACTTGAGGACCCGGGCCTGCGGAATGCCGGGTATGGCCATGAAGCAGCTCACATGCGTGGGGCGCAGCGCTTCGAACTCGCGGCCGAGCTTTTCCACCACCGCGGCCGGCGGCCCGACGATCATGCGCCGGGCGATTTCCTCCAGCGGCGGCTCGTCGGCGGCGGGAATCTCCTTGAGGAAGCCGCCGTCCACCTCGCCATAGCGCTGGCGCATCGACAACGCGATGCGGCGGATGTAGCGGGCTCCCTCGGCGGCCTGCAGCGCCTCGTCCTTGTCGTCGGTGACGAACATGTAGCGCTGCATGGCGAAAGGTGCGCGGGCGGGATCGCCGCCGGCCTCGACGTAGTATTGCACCACCTTGTCGTGGGTCTGCTTGATCTGCTCGAGGCTGTTCCAGCCGGTCGTGAAGAACGGAACATAGCCGCTTCGGGCAATGCGCCGCTGGGTTTCGGGATCGTTGAGCAGGCCGGCGACGTAGATCGGAATGCGCTTCTGCAACGGCCGAACGCGGCAATAGGTATCCGTCACCTTGACCAGCTTGCCCTGGTATCCGAACGGCTCGCCGGCGAGGAAGCGTTCGACGAGGTCCAGCTTCTCCAGGAAGATGTTGCGGCCTTCCTTCAGGTCGACGCCGAACTTGTGGAACTCGTATTCCTGATAGCCGCTGCCGAAGCCCAGCACCAGGCGCCCGTCGCTCAGGTTGTCGGCCACGGCAATGTCTTCGAGCATCCGGATCGGCTCGTAAAGCGGCGCGACAATGACGCCCGGCGCCAGTTTGATCCTGCTGGTCTTGGCCGCCATGTAGGTGAGCATGGTCAGCGGCGACGGACAAAGGCAGTAGTTGGAGAAGTGGTGTTCGGCGAACCAGGCGATCTCGAACCCGATCTGTTCGACCATCTGCACTTGCTCGACCATCTCGGCGTAGATCTGGCGCGCCGGCTTCTTCGGATCGCGCTGCGTCATCAGGCTGAAGAGACCAAAATGCATTGCCTGCTCCCGGTGCTTGAACGGTCAGATTCCGACGATCGTCTCGGCCCCATTGGGGCTGATCTGCTGGCCGGAGATGAAATCGGCCTCGCCGGACGCGAGGAAGGCCACGGCGTAGGAAATCTCCTCCGGCCTGGCCCATCGCCCGAGCGGGACGCGCTTCTCCTTCTCGCGGATCATGTCCCATCCCTGCGTCTTGATCGGCATCTCGGTCAGCACGCCGCCAGGGGAGACCGCATTGACCATGATGTTCCAGGGCGCGAGCTCCTTGGCCCAGGCCTTGGTCAGCCCCAGTATCGCCGTTTTCGCCGCGCAATAGTGCGATGCCTTGTTGATGCCGGCGCCCGTCATCGCCCAGATCGAGCTGATATTCACGATCTTGCCGCTTCGGCGCTCCTTCATCGTCGGCGCGGCGGCCTGTGCGCAGAAGAAGGTGCCCTTCACGTGCACGCCGAACATCAGGTCGAAGTCGGCTTCGCTGATGTCCTCGAACGGCCGGTGCTGGCCGACGCCCGCGTTGTTGACCAGGATATCGATCGGCCCCAGCTCCTTCTGCGCCGTCGCCACCAGCCCGCGGATCGCGCCCACGTCGCGAACATCGGCATGGGAGACGATGCAGCGCCGACCGAGCTTGCGCACCGCCTCGACCGTCGCCGCGGCCTCGTCTTTCAGCACGTCGTGCACGACGATGTCGGCGCCGCGCTCGGCCATCAGCAGGGCATGGGCGCGACCCATCCCGCGGCCCGATCCGGTGATCCAGGCGACCTTGCCGCGAAGGCTGTTGCTTGCTTCCGCCATGATTCCCTCCGCCTCAAAAGCCTACGATGGTATCGCCGCCGTTCGGACTGATCACCTGCCCGGTGACGAAGTCCGCTTCCGGCGACGCGAGATAGGCGACGGCGTAGGATATCTCGACCGGTTCGCAGTAGCGTTTGAGCGGGACCTTCTCCTCCTTCGCGCGCAGGATCTCGGGATTGTCGAGCTTGATCGGACCGCCCGACCGCACGCCGCCCGGCGCCACGGCGTTGACGTGGATGTTCCAGGGCGCCAGCTCCTTGGCCCATGCCTTGGTGAAGCCCAGCAATGCCGCCTTCGCCGCGCAGTAGTGCGAGGCGACCGGTGCGCCGGTCATTCCCCAGATCGAGGCGATATTGATCACCTTGCCGTAGTGCCGTTCCTTCATTGCCGGAACCAGCGCCTGGGTCAGGAAGAACGAGCCCTTGACGTGCACGGCCATCATGCGGTCGAAGTCGCCCTCGGATATCTCGTGCAGCTGCGAACGCTGGCCGAAACCGGCGTTGTTGACCAGGATGTCGATTCTGCCCATCGCCTTGGCGCCGCCCACGGCCAGGGCGCGCACCGCCGAAATGTCCGCCACGTCGCACGCAGCGACATGCGCCTTGCGCCCCAGCGCGCGGACCATGCCCGCCGTCTCCTCGGCCATTTCGGGCCGGATGTCGTTGATCACGATATCCGCTCCGCGCGATGCCATCAGCACGGCATGGGCGCGGCCCATGCCGTCGCCCGAGCCGGTGACCAGCGCAACCTTCCCCAACAGATTTCCCATGTCTACTCCTTTGGAATCAACAATGTGTCGTCGGCGCGCCAGGACAGGACCACGCGCTCGCCCGGAAGCGCGGGCCGCACCCCCTGGCCGGGATGGTGCCGCACGGTAAGCAGGATCGAGTCCTTCACGCGCACGCGATAGCGAAGCGTGCCGGCGGCGAATACGGTGTCGTCGACGACTCCCTCCACCCGGTTGTCCGCGCTCTCGGCCGCTTCGCCGTTCACGGCGATCCGCTCCGGGCGGACGCAGGCCATCATCGCGGCGCCGTTCACCGCATCGGACCGATTTCGCGCGGTCGCCAGCCGGATCCCGCCGTCGACGTCCAGCATTGTCCTCTCGTTGTCCCCGACGGCGGCGTGGATGGCGAACAGGTTGGCTTCGCCCAGGAAGCTGGCGACGAAGGCGTTGCGCGGGGTCTCGTAAAGCTCGCGCGGGGAGCCTATCTGGACGATGCGTCCGTGATTGAGGATGGCGATGCGGTCGGACAGGCGCGCCGCTTCGTCCTGGTCGTGGGTTACATACAGAACGGTCGCGCCGATCTGGCGGTGGAACAGCTTGATCTCGTCCTGCATTTCATCGCGCAGATTCTTGTCCAGCGCCCCCAGCGGCTCATCCATCAACAAAAGCGGCGGATCATAGACGGCGGCGCGCGCCAGGGCGACGCGCTGCTGCTGGCCGCCGGAAAGCTGGGCGGTGCGGCGGTTCCCCATGCCTTCCAGCCGCACCACCGCCAGCATGCGCTCGACGCGGCCGCGGATTTCGGCTTCGGCGACGTTGCGCATCCGCAGCGGGAACGCGATGTTCTCGAACACGGTCATATGCGGGAACAGGGCATAGTGCTGGAACACCATGCCGATATTGCGCCGATAGGGCGGCACGGCGACGATATCGGTTTCGCCGACGAGAATTTGTCCGCCCGTGGGCGGGACGAAGCCGGCGACCGACCCGAGCAGGGTCGACTTGCCCGATCCGCTTGGACCGATCAGCGCGAAGAACTCCCCGCCCGCGACGTCGAGGTCGGTGGGATCGAGCGCCGGAACGTCGCCATAGCGCTTGTAAAGACCCCTGGTCGCCAGCGGCGCGCCTCTTGCCGATGCGCTCATGGGTGGCTTTCGGCGGGACGCGCGCTCTGCAAGGCGGCGACGCCCGCCAGCAGCAGCAGGGAGAATGCCAGGATCAGGGTGGCGACCGCGGCGATCGTCGGCGTCAGGTAGGCATTCATCTGCTCCCAGATCAGGCGCGGCAGGGTGCGCGTGCCGGGACCGGTAAGGAAGAGCGAAAGCATCAGCTCGTCGAACGACGTAGCGAAGGCCAGCAGCCCGCCGACCAGGACGCCCATGCGGATCATCGGAAAGGTGACATGGCGAAACGCGCGCCAAGGCCCCGCGCCGCAGGTCATCGCCGCCAGCTCCAGCGACTCGCTGTAGGTACGCAGGGCGGCGGCCACGGTGATGAACACCAGCGGCATCGCCACCACCGTGTGGCCGATCACGACGCCGAGGTAGCCGCGCAGCAGCCCCAGGTCCAGCATCACCGGATAGAGGCCGATGGCGATGATCACGTGCGGCAGCAGCATCGGGGCGACCAGGAACCCGGATGCCGCCGCGGCAAACCGCAGCCGGCCGCGCACCACGGCCAGCGCGGCGAACGTCCCCAACGCCACCGACAGCAGCGCGGTCGGCACGCCGATCAGGAAGCTGTTGATGGCGGCCTGTGGCCAGGAGAAGTCCTGCTGCATCGCGCTGTACCACTGCGTCGACCAGCCGGGCGGCGGAAACGTCAGGTAGAGCTGGTTGCTGAAGGACATCGGAACGATGATGATGCTGGGCAGGATCAGATAGACGAGCGCGAGCACGGTGAAGCCGGGTAGCGCCACGCGCATCAGCCGGGCAAGCCAGTCGACCGCGCTTTTCATCGCGCCAGCGCGGCCTCGGCCGCTCCGCCGGTCACGCGCAGATAGACAAGATAGATGGCGAGGGTGATCACCAGCAACGTGGTCGCCAGCGCCGACGCCAAGCCCCAGTTCAGGTAGGTGTTGGCCTGCTGCTCGATCAACACGGCGGCCGTCATGTGCTGCGGCCCGCCCAGCAGGGCGGGCGTGACGAAGAAACCCAGCGAGGTCATGAACACCAGCGCCACGCCCGCATTCACGCCCGGCAGGGAAAGGGGGAAGAACACCTTGAGAAAGGCCTTTGCCGGGTTTGCCCCCAGCACGGCCGCCGCGCGCAGCAAGGTGCCGTCGATCGAACGCATCGACGACAACAGCGGCAGCACCATGAACGGCAGCATGATATGCACCATGCCGACATGGACGCCGAATGACCCTGGCAGGAAGCGAACCGGCGTGTCGATCAGGCCGGTGGCCAGCAGCAGGTCGTTCAGCACGCCGCGCCGCTGGAACACCACCATCCAGGCATAGGAGCGGATCACGACGCTGGTCCAAAGGGGGATCAGCACCATCGCGGCCATCACCTGCAGCGCGACGCCGCGCGCCCGGGACATGACATAGGCAACGGGATAAGCGACCAGGAGGCAGAGGATCGTCACGGTCGCCGCCGTCTCGATCGTGTTCCACAGCACGGTCAAGTAAGGCCCGTCACCGAACACCGTCGCGAAATTGGCGAGGCCCGGCTTCGGATCGGTGAACCCGCGCCAGATCACGCGCAGCAACGGCCAGGCGAAGAACACGAGAAGGAATCCGGTCGGTACGGCGAGCAGCCAGGCATAGAATCCGGTCGCCGACCACGGTCGCGCCGTCGCCACGGCCGGCCGTTCGGTCCGGGTCGACCGGTCTTGCACCGACCGCTCGCCAATTCCGGGTCGATCAGCGCCGGACTACAGCACCCATTTCTCGAACATCGGTCCAACCCGGTCGCCGTTGTCGGCCCAGTAGTTGACGTCGAGGAAAACGCCCTTCTTGAAGTTCGCCTCGGAGGAGGGCAACGCCTCCAGCGTGGGCGCATCCAGCAGCGCCAGCGCGGCGGTGTTGGTCGGCCCGTAGGGAATGAGCTTCGAGAAGTCCGCCTGGCCCTGCGGCGACATGGCCAGCGCGATCATCTCCATCGCTTCCTTCTTGTTCGGCGCGCCCTTCGGAATGGCCCAGGCATCCGACACGAATAGCGCCTGGTTGAAGTGGTAGTCGACCGGCGCGCCCGCACGCTTGGGGTCGTGCACGCGCCCGTTCCAGGTGGCCGATATCTCGACTTCGCCGTCGATCAGGATCTGCGCGGACTGCGCGCCGGTGTTCCAGAACAGGGTCGATGCCTTGATCTTGTCGAGGCTCTTCAGCGCGCGGTCGACGTCGAGCGGATAAAGCTTGTCCTTGTCCACGCCGTCGGCCATCAGCGCCACTTCCATGGTCTGAAACGGACGCTTCCACAGGCCGCGGCGCCCGGCGGCTTTCCAGAACTCAGCCCAGTTCTTCGGTTCCGCGCCGGGCTTCACGCTCTTGGTGTTCCAGGCGATGTGATAGGCGACCACGTCGGAGACGATGAAGTGCTCGTAGCAGGTGTTCGGCAGCATCTTCGACTTGTCGATCACGCCGTAGTCCAGCGGCTCGAGCAAGCCCTGCTTGGCGGCCTGGGCGGCGAACTCGGCAGCCACCTGGCACAGATCCCATTCGTAGGCTTTCTGCTCGACCATCGCCTTCAGCTTCGCGCTCGTGTTCGGCGCGCCGACGATCTTGATGCCGGTCTTGGCCGTCCAAGGCGCATAGACCGATTTCTGGTAAGCCTCTTCCAGCTTGCCGCCGCCGGTCGCGACGACCATCTGGCTGGGCGCGGCCCGCAGGATGCTGGGCAGTCCCAGCGCGAGCGAAGCCGCGGCCGCCCCTTTCATTGCGCCACGACGGGTCAGGCGCGGAAAGCGCCGGTCGATCTGCATGGTTGTCTCCCCTTCCGTTATTTTGTTGTCGTCGAGTCTCAGACCATCAGCATGCCACCATTCACCATTACGGTTTCGCCCACGACGAAGCGGTTGCGGGGCGATGCGAGGTACAGGATCACTTCCGCGATATCCTCCGGTTCGGCCACGCGGCGCACCGGAATGAAGGGAATTCGTTCCGTCAGCCAGCCCTGGGCCTTGGCGGTCTCCGTGGCGATCGCACCGGGGCTGACCCCGTTCACCAGGACTTCGTGCGGGCCCAGCTCCTCCGCCATCGTCTTGGTCAGGCTGACCACCGCCGCCTTTGCCGCCGCGTAGTGCGGCAGCTTCGGCTTCGGGCGATAGCCGTCGGTCGAAGCGACGTTGACGATGCGGCCGTAGCGACGGGCAACCATCAGGTCCTTGAAGGTGCGCGTGGTCAGGAACACGGTGGTCAGGTTCACGCGAAAGGTCCAGTCCCAGTCCGCAAGCGTGATTTCGTCCAGCGTGCCGTATCGCCACCCGCCGGCATTGTTGATCAGCACGTCCAGGCGCCCGCCCTGCGCCACGACCATGTTCTTGACGCGCACGAGCTGCGCCTCGTCGGCGACGTCGGCCTGCGCGGCGACCGTGTCCAGGCCGCGGCCATTCAGCGTCTTCGAGGCCGCCTCGACGCCCGCGCCATCGAGATCGATCATGAAGACGCGGGCGCCACGCTCCGCCAAAAGCGTGCTGATCGCGCGCCCCAGCCCGCGCGCCGCGCCCGTCACCAATGCGGCTTGTCCGGCAAATTCGCCATTCGACGTGTTCGTCAATTGCCCCTCTCGTCGAAGGTTGGCGCCGACCTGCACCGTATGTTTCAACAAAAGTTTCCGCTTGGCAATTGCTCGATTGAACCGTTCGCGAGGGCAGAACGCGGCGCATTGGCTGCCGGCGGGATGAAATCGAACTGCGATATCCGCGGGCGGCGCCGACTTGAACAAACCGACGCGGCTAGTGCCTAATGCGTGGCGGTTTGCTGAACGCCGCCAAGCGAGCCGCATGGCGTCAGCCGGTCTGGTTTCGAGGCACAATAGGAGGGACAGCAGCTATGGCAGGCAGGAATTCCATGGTGGTCGGCGGAAATCACGCGCGACCGCACAATCCGCACTACCAGCGTCTACGCGTGCCGAACATCACCGAGATCGACTTGCCTGCGTTGCGCCGGAACCGGCTGGCAAGGCTGCAATCGATGATGAAGCGGCACGACATACCGATCTGCCTTTTCTTCAATCCCGCCAACATCCGCTACGCGACCGGCACCGACATCATGGGCGTGTGGACCGCGTCGACCTTGGCCCGGTATTGCCTGGTCGCGGCCGAGGGCGCGCCGGTTCTGTTCGAGTACCTGACATCCATCCACGTGTCCAAGAAACTGGTGGCCGATGTTCGCCCGGCGCTCACGTGGCAATACGCCGGAACCAAGGGCCGCGACCGCGCGCGGACCTGGGCGCGTTCGGTCAAGCAGGTGATGGCGGACCTGGGGTGCAAGGGTGCGCCGCTGGCCGTCGACAAGCTCGACGGCTACGGCTTCATGGCGCTTCAGGACGAGGGCATCCGCGTCACCGATCCCAGCCCGGCTACCGTCGACGCGCGCGAGATCAAGACGCCCGAGGAAATCCAGCTGATGATCGTCAACGGCGCGATCGCCGACGCCGTGCTGGCGGAATTCGAGGCTGCCATCCGGCCGGGCATCCGCGAGTACGAACTCATGGCGGTTTCCAACAACGTGCTGTTCCGGCATCACGGCGAGTTCATGTTCACCCGGCTGATTGCATCCGGGCCGAACACGAATCCGTGGATGTCCGAGGCGCACGACAAGATCGTCCAGCCGGGCGATCTGGTCGGCTTCGATACCGACGCCAACGGGTACGAGGGTTATGTGCTCGACGTCTCGCGGACCTTCCTGTGCGGGGACGAAGGCACGCCGGCGCAGAAGGAGGCCTATCGCATCGCCTATGACTGCGTGAACGGGATGCGCGAGCTGATGAAGCCGGGCATGAGCTTCGAGACGTTCGCGCGCAAGGCCCCGAAATTGCCGAAGGCGTATATAACCGGCCGCTACAACACCATGTGCCACCAGGCCGGGCTGGAGGACGAAGGGCCGAGCATTCCCTATCCGGACGATACGCGCAAGGGTCCCGTCAGCTTCCTGCCCCGCGAGATTCGCGAGAACATGATCTTCAACCTCGAATGCTACGCCGGCAAGAACGGCGAGACGTTCGGCGTGAAGCTCGAAGATCAGGTGCTTGTCACCAAGGACGGATGCATCTCGCTGAATACCTATCCGTTCGACAAGAAGCTGCTCTAGCGCGGACCGGGAAAAGCGCCGCCCATTTGCCGAATAGCGACAGCGGGCGGCGCGCGCCCGCCAATTTCCTGGAACGCGGCTCTCAGCGCGCCTAGCATGCTGCGCGTCGTTGGCCCGAGCGCGGGCGAGAGGATCGCGACGGATGACCGAGGTTCGTGAGCGTCGACGCCGTCGCCCGGAGGCGCAACGCGCGGCAAAACCGGATACGCTGCCGCAACTGCCGTGGCGGCGCGTGGTCAACGCCTACCCCAAGTACGAAATCTATTCGGCGGACCAGATCGAGTCGCTGCACGTAACCTCGCTGCGGATTCTCGAGGAGCTGGGGATCGAGTGCATGTCGGCCCGCGCCTGCGATCTTCTCGCGCGGGCCGGGGCCAGGGTCGACCGTGCGACCATGAACGTCCGGATCGATCGCGGCATGGTCGCCGCGGCGCTCAAGACCTGTCCCGCCCGGTTCACGCTGACGCCGCGCAACCCGGCGCATGCCGTGCATTTCGGCGGGAACGACGTGGTCTTCACGCTGGTCGCCGGCCCGCCCAACGTTCACGACTGCGAGCGCGGGCGGCGCGCGGGCAACCTGAAGGACTACCAGGACTTCATCCGCCTGACGCAGTATTTCAACGCCATCCATATGATCGGCAACCAGGTCGTGGCGCCGGTGGAGCTGCCGGCCAACTCGCGCCATCTCGACACCTACAACGCCAACCTTACCTATTCCGACCGCAGCTTCCACTGCACGTCGATCGGCCGGGGCCGCGCGACGGACGGGGCCCGCATGATGGCGATCAGCCGCGGCATCTCGATGGAGGAGCTGGCGGCGTCGCCCGGAGTCACGACGATAATTTCGGTCAACAGTCCGCGGCGCTTCGACGAGGCGATGGCCGAGGGCCTGATGGCCATGGCGGAAATGCGCCAGGCGATCTCGGTGACGCCGTTCACGCTGATGGGCGCTATGACGCCGGTTACCTTGCCCGCCGCGTTGGCGCAGCAGAATGCCGAGGCGCTGTTCGGCGTCACGCTGATCCAGCTGGTCAATCCGGGAACGCCGGTGATCTACGGCGCCTTCACCTCGAACGTCGACATGAAGTCGGGCGCGCCCGCCTTCGGCACGCCCGAGAACGCGAAGGCCAACGTCATCTCCGGGCAACTGGCGCGGCGCTACGGGCTGCCGTACCGCACCACCAACGGCAACGCGTCGAATGCGGCCGATGCGCAGTCCGTGTACGAAACCCAGATGTCGCTGTGGGGCGCGATCCTGGGGGGCGCCAACCTCGTCTACCACGCGGCCGGATGGCTCGAGGGCGGGCTGACCGCTTCCTACGAGAAGCTGGTGCTGGACGTCGAGATGCTCCAGCACATGATGGAGTTCCTGCGGCCCGACGAGGTGACGGAGGAAACGCTCGCATTCGATGCGATCGCGCGGGTACCGACCGGCGGGCATTTCTTCGGCGATCCGCATACGCTCGCGCGCTACGAGCGCGCCTTCTACGCGCCGCTCCTGTCCGACTGGCGAAACTACGAGAACTGGCTGGACGCCGGCGGCAAGGATGCGACGCAGCGCGCGACCGAGGTGTGGAAGCGCGCGTTGCGCGAATACGACGAGCCCCCGATGGACCCGGCGATCCGCGAGGAGCTCGACGCCTATATGGCCAAGCGCCGCGAACAGATCGGCGGCGGCGAGCCATGATCGGAGAACCGGTATGAAGACCCATGCGCACGTCGTGGTGATCGGGGGCGGCCTGGTCGGCTGCAGCATCCTCTACCACCTGGCGAAGCTGGGCTGGACCGATGTCATGCTGCTCGAACGCAGCGAGCTTACGTCGGGCTCCACCTGGCATGCCGCGGCGGGCATTCACGGGCTGCACGACAACAACAACGTCTCGAAGCTGCAGTACTACACGATGCGGCTCTACAAGGAGCTGGAGGCGGAAACCGGACAGGGCTGCGGCATCTTCCAGCCGGGCTCGCTCTACCTCGCGCAGACGAAGGACCGCGAGCACCAGCTGCGCATCCAGGCGGCAAAGGCGCGGTACTTCAAGGTCGATTTCCATGAATTGTCGGTCGACGAGGCGCGAGGGTTGCATCCGCTGGTCGATTTCGCAGGCGTTCGCTGCATCATGTTCGAGCCGGATGGCGGCAACGTCGATCCCTCGGGCGTGACGCATGCCTACGCGCAGGGCGCGCGCCAGCGCGGCGCCGAGATTCACCGCTTCACTCCCGTGCTGGAGACCAACCCGCGCGCGGACGGCGGGTGGGACGTGGTAACGCCGAAGGGCACGGTGCGTGCCGATATCGTGGTCAACGCCGCGGGGCTGTGGGCGCGCGAGGTGGCGAAGCTGGCCGGAATCGAGCTGCCGCTGATGACGATGGAGCACCAATACTTCGTCACCGAGACGATTGCCGAGATCGCGGCGCTGGGACGCCGCCTGCCCTCGGTCGCCGACCGCGACGGCGAATACTACCTGCGCCAGGAAGGGCTGGGCCTGCTGGTCGGCGCATACGAGCGCGACGGGCGGTTCTGGGCCGAAGAGGGCACGCCGCTGGACTTCGGGCAGGAGCTGCTGCCGGACGACCTGGAACGCATCTCCGAGAACGTCGAGCGCGCCTTCAAGCGCATCCCGGTGCTGGCAAAGGCGGGTATCAAGCGCGTGATCAACGGGCCGATGATCTGGTCGCCAGATTCCGCGGCGCTCTTCGGGCCGGTCCCCGAGCTGCGGAACTACTTCTGCTGCAACGGCATCATCCCCGGCTTCAGCCAGTCGGGCGGCCTGGGCATGCTGCTGGCGCAGTGGATCGTCGAGGGCGAGCCCGAGCTCGATCTTTTTGCCTGGGACCTCGCGCGCTACGGCAACTGGGCCAACAAGCGCTTTACGAAGGCGCGCGCGCTGGATTGCTACGCACATCGGTTCAAGATTCATTTTCCATACGAGGAGCGCGAGGCCGGCCGTCCGGTCCGCACGCGGCCCGCCTACGATCGGCAAAAGGGCAAGGGCGCCGTCTTCGGTCTCAGCTTTGGCTGGGAGCATCCGTTGTGGTACGCGCCGCCGGGCGCCGAGGCGGCCGACACCTATGGCTTCGAGCGCCAGAACTGGTTCGCGCCGGTCGGCGAGGAATGCAAGGCGCTGCGCCAGGGCGCCGGCATCATCGACATATCGAACTTCGCCAAATACGAGGTGAAGGGCAAGGGTGCGGGCGGCTGGCTGGACCGCATCGTCGCCAACCGCGTGCCGACCAAGGTCGGCCGCTCCTGCTTGACCCCGCTGCTGGGCAAGCGGGGCGGCATCGCCGGCGACTTCACGGTCACGAAACTGGACGAAGACCGTTTCCTGATCTTCGGATCGGGCATGGCCGAGCGCTATCACGCCCGGTTCTTCGATGCGGTGCCGAAGCCCGACGGCGTGACGATGCGTTCGCTGAGCGAGGCCTGGGCCGGATTCAACGTGGCGGGTCCCCGGGCGCGCGAACTGCTGCAACGTCTGACCAACGGCGACTTGTCGACCGAGTCCTTTCCGTTCATGCATTCACGGCGACTCAATGTCGCCGGCGTCGATGCGGTGGCCTTGCGCGTCTCCTTCACCGGCGATCTTGGCTGGGAGCTCTATGTCCCGGAGCGCGACCAGCTGGCGCTCTACGACGCGCTGCTCGCCGCGGGCGCCGATCTGGGCGGGCGCCCGGTCGGCAGCCGGGCGCTGCTGTCGCTGCGCGTGGAGAAAGGCTACGGAAGCTGGGGCCGCGAATATTCGCCGGAGTACTGGCCGCAGGAGGTCGGGTTCGACCGCTTGATCAAGCTCGACAAGCCGGATTTCCTTGGCCGCGACGCCTACATCAAGCTCAAGGATCGGCCCCCGCGCGAGAAGCTGATCATGCTGGAGGTCGCGGCCAACGGTGCCGATGCGGTGGGCGGCGAGCCCATCTTCACCCTTGACGGCACGCCGGTCGGCCGCGTCAGTTCAGGCGCCTACGGGCATTTCGTGGGATCCTCGCTCGCGCTCGGATTCATCAAGGCGTCGCATGCCGTCCCGGGCACGACGTTCGATATCGCGATCCTGGGCCGTCCCCACCGCGCCACCCTCCTTCCGCAGCCGCTGTTCGACCCCGAGGGTCAGCGCCTGCGGGCCTAGATGTCGCCGGTTCGCCTGCGGCGCGCCGTTCAGCGGCCGAAGCGGAAGTAGTGCCCGAAATGCGTTCCTTCGTCGCGGTGACGGCCGCCCAGCTTGGCCGCCCACCAGGCGGCCGCGGCGCTGACCAGGGTGGTCGCCACGGCCAGGAACGCCAGCATCATGCCGGACTTGCGCGCCGTCTCCGCGGCATCGCGGACCTTCGCTTCCGCCGCCTTGGCCATTGAATCGGCGCGCGCCAGGACGTCGTCGACGCGCTTCTGCGCGTCCGGCTGCGCCATGCCGGTGCGCGCGGCCACGACGCGCGCGACATAGGCTTTGTCTTCGGTCGACATCTGGCCCTGCGCCGCGCTTACGGCCAGAATCCGCACCAGTTCCTGCCGCACTGCCGGGTCCATCGGCTGCTGCGAAGGATTGTCGCTGCGAAACAGCGAGTCGACGGCGTAACCGAGGGGGTCGACCGGGGACGAAGGATTGTTCTGCGTTGCCGCAGCGCCGGCCGCGACGCCCGCGCCGGCAGCACCCGCGACGGAGGTGGCCGCGTCGACGCCGCTTCGCACCATGCTGGTTGCCGCTCCGGCCAGCACGACGGTCGCGACGAAGGTTCCCACCGCCCACACCATCAGGCCATGCGTGCCGTCCCGCGTCTCCGCTTCGCTGGGCGTGCCGTCGCCGATCCGGCGGCGCATGCGTCCGGCCAGGTAGCCGCCCGCAATGAAGCTGGAAACCTCTACCCACACGGCCCAAATCGTCACGGCAACGATGAAGCCTGTCGCCGAGACGCCCTTTGACGGAAGGGCCGAGGTGATGGAGAGGCCGATCGCCGAGCCGAAGCCGAGCAACAGCGCGGAGATGGCCGATGCCATGATCGCGCCGCCGATGATGGCTCCCCATTCGAGGTAGGAAGTTCCGGTCGGGTTCGCCGTTGGATAGGCCTCGGGCTGGCCAAGCGTCGTCGCGGTTGCCATGGCGTCCCCCTTACCGCAGGCCGAAGAACGAAAGCACGGCCATGATCACCACGACCAGACCGATGAGATAGATGATCCCGTCCATTGTTCACCTCCTGGGCGCCAATCCAACGCGCGCTGGCGAGCCAAGTTCCCGAAGATTTGAGCGTGCCGCGCGGGGGAGCGGACGGCCTCGCGGGAACGCACCGCGCGGGGCTCCGTTGCTGGATCGAGGACTTGCTGTAGCCCCAGCGATCCTGCCTAGGTCCAGCCGCCGTCCACGACGAAGTTCTGCGCCGTGCAGTTCTCGCTGTCGTCGGCGGCGAGCCATAGAACCATCCGTGCGAGGTCCGGCGGGTAGAGCTTGCGCTTCAGGCACTGGTTTTCCATGAGCTGGCGCTCGCCGTCGGCATCGAGCCAAAGCTTCACCTGGCGCTCGGTCATGATCCAGCCGGGCACCACGGTGTTGACGCGGATATTGTCCGGCCCGAAGTCGCGCGCCAGGCCGCGCGTCAGCCCGTGCACGGCGGCCTTGCTGGCGGTATAGGCGGGATAGCCGCCCTCGGCGTTCATCCAGCTGATCGATCCGAAATTGACGATCGAGCCTCCGCCGGCGGCCTTCATGCCCGGGATCACCGCCTGGGCGGCGAAGAACTGGTGGCGCAAATTGGTGGCGATGCGCTCGTCCCAGTAGGCGGGCGTCACGTCCTCGACCCGGTGACGGTCGTCGTTGGCCGCATTGTTGACCAGCACGCGGATCGGCCCCGCCGCCTGCGCGGCCCGCTCGACCGCCGCGCGCAGCGCCGCGATGTCGCGCAGGTCGCAGGGAAGGAAGAGCGGCTTGGCATGGCCGCGCGCCGCGATTTGCGCGACGAGCGCGTTGGATGCTTCAGCCGCGATGTCCACGAACGCGACCTGCGCGCCCTGCGCGCAGAAATGCTCGACGATGCTGGCGCCGATGCCCGATCCGCCGCCGGTGATCAGCACGCCGCGGCCTTTCAGGCTCGGATAGACGGCATCGTTCGCCCGCATCGCCGGAATCTCCCCGCCTAGCGCCCGACCGGCCTGCGCGCCTGCCGGACCGCCAGCGCGCGATGCACGTCCTGCTCGGCGCCGTCCAGCAGCACCATCATCGCGTCCCGCGCCCATTGCGGCTTTCGCCGCCGAATGCCGTCCAATACCGCGCGATGCAGCGGCAGGGAATGGCGCTGGCCGGCCGGGTTGTCGTTCGACAGGCGGAAGGTCATGGTCAGGGTGGTTTCGATCAGCGCGGCCAGCGCGCCGATCAGCTCGTTGCCGGTGGTATTGATGATCGTCTGGTGGAAGCGCAGGTCGGGCTCTTCCCAGCGCTCGCCGTCGTCGCCCGCCGCGTCCATGTCGGCATAGGCTTGTTCCAGGCGCTTGATGGCGTCCTTGTCGGCGCGCTGCGCGGCCATCTCCGCCGCCGCCGGTTCGACCAGGCGGCGCAGTTCGAACAGATCGCGCACCGACCGTTCCATCGGCTCGGTATCGAAGCGCCAGGCCAGGACGTCGGGATCGAGATAGCTCCAGTGCTCGCGCGCCCGCACCCGCGTGCCGCGGCGCGGGCGCGATTCCAGCAGGCCCTTGGAGGTCAGCAACTTGATCGCCTCGCGCAGCGCCGTGCGGCTGACGCCGAGCTCGGCGCTGAAGGCCTCCTCGGTCGGCAGGGTTGTGCCGGGCGGTAGTTCGCCGCGCAGCACGCGCAACCCCAGGTCGTGGGCCACCCGCCCGTGCAGGCTGAGCCGGGAGAAAGTCCGCGAACCGCGCGCCCGCCGCAACTCAGCCATCATGCCTGCGGTTCCAGTTGTTCGTTAATTCCTCATACTATATTGTCCTGAGTAGCACCGTGGGCGATCGAGCGTCAATCGCCGACGGCGGGGGAAGAACAAGCATTCCGGGGAGCATCGGTGAGCGAGGACGCAGCGCCCCTGATCCTGACGGCGGGGCCTACCCGGCTCGAGCTGCTGCCGGCGCTCGGCGGTACGGTCGCGCGCTTCGCGACGCGCGTGGGCGATGCGTGGATCGACTGGCTGCGCCCGACGCCCTTGGGCGCGCGCGATGCCGAGGCGACGAGTTGCTTCCCGCTCGTGCCGTTCTCCAACCGCGTGCGGCAGGGCCGCTTCAGCTTCGGCGGGCGCCAGGTGTCCTTGCCGATGGAGGGCCAGGCGGGGCCGCACTACGAGCACGGGTTCGGCTGGCGGCGACCCTGGGCGGTCCTGGCGCGGGAGGCCGATCGCGCGACGATCGAGTATCGCCATGCCGCCGATGCCTGGCCGTTTCCGTTCCGCGCGCGCCAGAGCTTCGTGTTGGCCGCGGCGATGCTGGCGATCACGATCGAGGTCGCGAACCTGGGCGCGGTGGCGATGCCCGCCGGCTTCGGGCTGCATCCCTATTTTCCGCGCACGCCGGCGGCGCGCCTGGAAGCGCAGGTCCGCGCGATGTGGACCGTCGATGCCGAAGTGATGCCGGTCGCGCTGCTGTCGCCGCCGCCCGTCGCGTTCGACCCGGGCCGCGGGCTCGACGTCGACCGCGTGGAACTCGACAACGCCTATGCCGGCTGGTCGGGCACCGCGCGCATCGCCTGGCCCGAGCACCGCGCCGCCCTGACGATGCAAGCCGAAGCGCCGCTGCGCTTCCTGGTGGTCTACACGCCGCGCGGCGAGCCCTATTTCTGCGCCGAGCCCGTCAGCCATTGCACCGACGCCTTCAACCTCGCCGCCCAGGGCCGCGGGGACACCGGCATGATCGTGCTGCAGCCGGGCCAGGCGGCATCGGCCACCGTCCGCTTCACCACCGAGATCGAACGCAGCTAAGGGGAAGGAGAAAGCCATGATCCGCTCGTTGAAGGCATTGGCCGCGCTGGGGATCGGCGCGGCGCTGTCGTGGTCCGCGGCGCCGGCCTGGGCCGCGACCAATTCCGTCGTCATCTACAACGCCGTCAGCACCAAGCTGATCCAGGCCTTCGTCGACGAGTTCCAGAAGCAGAACCCCGGCGTCAAGGCCGAGGTGATCAGCGGCGGCAGCGGCGAGTTGCTGACCCGCATCAAGGCGGAGCGCGCCAATCCGCGGGGTGACGTGCTGGTAGGCCCGGACGCCGACGTGTTCGACGCCGATCTCAGCCTGTTCGACTCCTACGATTCGAAGGAGAAATCGGGCTTCGACAAGGCCGCGATGGGACCGGACGGCAAGTACTACGGCTTCTCGACCAACTTCCAGGCCTTCATCGTCAACACCAAGATGATGCCGCTGGACAAGGCGCCCAAGAGCTGGACCGACCTGACCAAGCCCGAGTTCAAGGGCAAGATCCTGATGGCCAACCCGGCGCAGTCCGGCTCGGCCTATTCGCAGATGCACCAGATCCTGATGCTCTACGGCTGGGACACGATGGCGAAGATCATCCAGAACGCCAGCTTCGTGCCCAGCTCGAAGCTGGCGTTCCAGAACGTGGCCAAGGGCGAGATCGCCGTCGGCCTGACCAGCGAGTTCAACATCCTGGTGTCGAAGCTCGAGGGCAACCCGGTCGAGGCGGTCTATCCGAGCGACGGCACGGCGCTGATCATCGACGCCAACGGCATCATCAAGGGCGGGCCGAATACCGAGAACGCACGCAAGTTCATCGACTTCATCAGCTCGGCCCAGGCGCACAAGATCCTGGTAGAGCTCGACAAGCGCCGCAGCGCGCGCAAGGACGTGGCGCCGCCCCCGGGCCTGGCCGATGCGTCGGGCATCAAGACCTTCGCCTACGACACGGTGGGCGCGGCCAAGGACCGCAACCCGAACCTGGAGAAGTTCGACAAGCTGTTCTCGGCGAAGTAGCCGGCCTCAGCGACCCGGCGAGACGGGCGGTCCCGCCAGGGGACCTCCCGCGCCGGGGCGCGTCTGTCCTAGATTCAAGCGATGCTGACGATCCGCGGCCTCACCAAACGCTTCGCCTCGCCGCATGGCGAGGTGACGGCGGTCGACCACGTCGATTTCGACGTGGCGCCGGGCGAGTTCTTCACCATGCTGGGGCCGTCCGGCTGCGGCAAGACCACGACGCTCCGGATGATCGCCGGGCTGGAAAGCGTCTCGTCGGGCGCCATCAGCTTCGACGGGCGAGACTTCACGCGCATCCCGGCGCAGCGCCGGAACATCGGCATGGTGTTCCAGTCCTACGCGCTGTTTCCGCATCTCAGCGTGTTCGAGAACGTGGCCTATGGGTTGCGCATCCGCGGCGTAACGTCGGCGGAGATCGAGCAGCGCACGCGCGAGGTGCTGCGCGCGTTGCAGCTCGACGCCTATGCCGGGCGGCAGCCCGCGACGCTGTCGGGTGGGCAGCAGCAGCGCGTGTCGATCGCCCGCGCGCTGGTCTACCGGCCGTCGATGCTGCTGCTGGACGAGCCATTGGCCAACCTGGACGCCAAGCTGCGGGTGCAGATGCGCGAGGAGATCCGGCGCATCCAGCGCGCGTTCGGCATCCTGTCGCTCTACGTGACGCACGACCAGGAAGAGGCGATGGCGATCTCGGACCGCCTGGCGCTGTTCAACGCCGGCAGGCTGGTGCAGATCGGCCGGCCGCGCGACCTCTACCGGCGGCCGGCGACGCTGTTCGCCGCGGAGTTCATAGGCCAGGCGAACCTGTTTCCGGCGCGACTGCGCGGTCGTGACGGCGGCACGGCGCTGGTGGCGCTGGACGGCGGCACCAGGGTTGAGTCGCGCACGATTACCGAGCTGTCGGCGGAGGAGGGCGTTCGCATCCCGGCGGGCGCCGACGGGCTCTTGATGGCGCGGCCGGAATCCGTGGACATCGGCCCGCCGGGCGAGGGCCTGCCGGCGCGTGTGCTGCGGGTCCAGGAGCTTGGCGGCTGCCTGCGCTATGTGGTTACCGCGGACGCGGCATCGGGCGAGGTGACGGTCGACGCCTGGCGCGCGCGCGAGGAATTCGCGGAGGGCGCGACGGTCGGCCTGTCGCTGGTCCGGGCGGATGCCGTTTTGTACCTGCGTCCCAAGGGTGCAGCTTGACGGCCGCGTCGGGCCGCTTCATCCCGTGGACGATCGGCGCCTTCGCGGTCCTGATCGCCGCCGTGTTCCTGTTGTATCCCCTGGGCAGCGCGGTGCTCGGCGCCTTCCTGCGCAACGGCCAGCCGGTCGTGTTCGCCAGCCTGACCTTCGCGAACTTCGAGCGGTTCTTCATCTCCGCCAGCTACCAGCGCGCGCTTTGGCATTCGCTCTCCTCGGGCGCGGCGGCAACGGCGCTGGCGACGGCGCTCTCGCTGCCGATGGCCTATGCCATGGCGCGCGTTGCGGTGCCGTTGCGCGCGACGATCATGGGCCTGTCGGTGCTGCCGCTGATCGCGCCGCCCTTCATCGGCGCCTATGCCTGGATCATCCTGCTGGGCAACAACGGCATCGCGAACAACCTGCTGCGCCAGTATCTGGGATTCGGCCTGCCGTCGATCTACGGGTTTCCCGGCGTGGTGCTGGCGCTGGCGCTGAGCTACTTCCCCTACGTGTTCCTGGTGCTGCAGGGCGCGCTCGCCGCGGTCGACACGCATATCGAGGAGGCGGCGACCATCGCCGGCGCCTCTCGCTGGCGCGTGCTGCGCACCGTCACCCTGCCGATGATCCTGCCCGCGGTCGCGGCCGGCATGCTGATCGTGTTCATCAAGGCGATCGGCGATTTCGGCGTGCCGTCGATCCTGGGCGGCGAGTACCAGGTGCTGCCGACGCTGATCTACTACCAGATCCACGGCTTCTTCAACCTGAACGCCGCCGCGGCGATCGCGATGGTCAACGTCGCGCTCACGGTCCTGGCGCTGGGGGCGTTGGCCTGGATCAACCGGACGCGCGCGGTCGCCACCGTGACCGGGACGGCGCGCCGCGCGACGCGGCCCTTGCCCCCCGCGCTGCGCTGGTCGGCGATCGCCTATGTCTGGCTGGTGCTGGTGATCGCGAACCTGCCCCAGCTCGTGACGGTGCTCTATTCCTTCTCCGAGCGCTGGGGCGACACGCTGTTGCCGTCGGTCTACGGCCTGGAGAACTATCGCCGCATCGCGGACGAGCTGGCGGGCCCCGCCTT
This sequence comes from Alphaproteobacteria bacterium, assembly GCA_020851015.1. Next base: position 36,809 of record JADZDN010000434.1, read on the forward strand.
CAACAGCATCGTGCTGGCCGGCACGGCCACGGCGGTGTGCCTGGTATTCGGCGCGGTGACGGCGCATGCCGCCGCGCGCGGCCGGATTCCGGGGCGCTGGGCGGTCGACCTGATCATCATGGTGCCGTTCGTGCTGCCCGGCTTGGTGATCGGCGTCGCCTATCTCGCCGCGTTCAACCAGCCGCCGCTGGTGCTGACGGGCTCGGCGACGATCCTGGTGCTCGCCTATTTCACGCGCCGCGTCGCCTTCGTGTACCGCTCGGCCAACGCGGCGATCCTGCAGCTCGACCGCCGGCTCGAGGAGGCCTCGACCATCTGCGGCGCCAGCTGGGCGGTGACGATGCGGCGCGTCACCCTGCCGCTGATCGCGCCCGCGCTGCTGGCGGGCGGCATCCTGGTCTTCGCGACCCTCATCGGCGAGATCAGCGTGACCGTGCTGCTCTACTCCGCCAAATGGAAGACGCTGACGATCGCGATCTACGAGTACCTTCTGGGCAACGACATCGCCAAGGCCAGCGCGCTCGGCACCGTGACCATCGTCCTGACGCTCGTTCTCGTCGGCGGCGCCAGCCGCCTGGCCGGGCGCAACATGGCGGACATGTTCCGCTAGCGCCCCGAACCCGAAGACACTAGCGCAGCGCGATTCCCAGCACGGCGGCCAGCTCGTCGGCGACGCCGGGCGTGGCCGCGAGCATCGGATTGCCGCGCAGCATTCCGTCGTTCGCCAGGAAGTCGCTCGACCGGCCGCCGGCCTCCTCGACCATCAGCAGGCCCGCCAGCACGTCCCAGCTATTGATGTGCAGCTCGCAATACCCGTCGAACTCCCCCGCGGCGACGCGCGCCAGGCCCAGGGCGGCCGATCCGTTCTGGCGCAGGTCGCAACCCGCGTCGAGCAGCTTGCGCTGCATGTCGAGGTTCGCCGCCGTGCCGCGCTTCTCGGTATAGCCGAAGTCGACCAGGCAGCGGTCCAGGCCGCGCGTCGCGCTGACCTTGAGCCGCTCCCGGTCACGGAACGCGCCGGCGCCGCGCCGCGTGGTGTACATCGCGCCCGCGGCGGGCTCGGCGATCACCCCGATCGCGGGCTTGCCGTCCACGCAGAACGCGATCGAAACAGCGAAGCCCGGCAGGCCGTGCGAATAGTTCGTCGTGCCGTCGATCGGATCGACGACCCACAGCAGCGGCGCGGCGCCGCCGCCGCCTTCCTCGCCCAGGAATCCGTCGCCGGGAAACGCGTGCGCCAGGCGCTCGCGGATCATGCGTTCGACCGCGACGTCCGCCACGGTCACGAAGTCGCGCTGGCCTTTCGCCTGGACATCGAGCGCCGCCCGGTCGCGTCGCAGCTCCAGCGCCCGCGCGCCGCACTGCCGCGCCAGCTCGACGGCTAGATCCAGGCGCCGGCCGATGTCCTTGTCGGAGAGATGTGTCATCCGCCCTGTACCATGGCCTCGACCGCGATGCTCCCCGGCCGCCGGTCGAGGAGGCCGGTAAGCGGGGCGGAGATCCGGCGATGCCGCAACAGGCGCCGCGCGGGCCCTTGCCATACCAGAGATTCGCCCTGGCGTATGCCGACGCGCGCGGATGAGAGGTCGGCGCCCACGCGCAGGCTGGTGGGCAGCGGCGCGAGGCCGGGCGCATCGAAGCTCCAGCACTGCGGCACGAGGTAGAGGAAGGCCGGGGCGACGGCGATCGCGAGCGACCGGTCGCGCCAGGTTCGCGCGCCGCGCAGATGGGCCGCCGCCGCTGCGCCCGCGCGCACGCCTTCGATGGCGGCGAAGCCGCTGCTTTCCACCGCGCGCAGCACGTTGCCGGCGGCGAAGACGCCCGGCGCGCTGGTGCGGCCGAGCTGATCCACTTCCGGCCCGCCGGTGGCGCTGTCGATCCGCAAGCCGGCGGCGCGCGCCAGGGGCGCGTCCGGCACGAAATCGCCCGAGAACACCACCGCGTCGCAGTCGATGACGCGCCGTCCGGCGGGCGTCTCGATCTCGACCGCCCGCACGCATGCATCGCCCTGGATGTCGACGACCCGCGCCGACAGGTGGATCGGCACGCCCCAGGCCATCCGCGCCAGCAAGGCGACCGGCGCATAGGACATCGGCCGGTCCTCGGCGCCGACCATCGCCACGACGCGGTGCCCGGCATGCCGGGCGGTCAGCAGCACCGAGAAGGCGACATGCTCGGTGCCGACGACGACCAGGCGGCTGCCCGGCAGCTTCACGCTGCGGGCGACCATCTGCTGCAACTGGCCTGTCGTCAGCACGCCGCGCTCCGGCCGCCGGCCCGGGATCAGGCGCGCCGGCCGCGGGCGTTCGCGGATGCCGGTGGCAAGAATTACCGCCTCGGCGCGGACCTGCGCGGGGCCGGTTTCCGCCGACAATATGTTCAGGCTGGGTCCTGGATGCAGGGCCTGCGCGGTCGTGCCGGTAAGGAGGCGGACGCGCGCGGGATCGAGCGCACCGAGCAAGCGGCGCGCGAAAGCGGGGCCAGTCTCCAGGCGGTGCGTGTATTCCCAGCCGAACCCGGGATGGCGGCAGAACCGCGGCAGGCCGCCGGGTGCGTCGTCCCGGTCCACGACCAGCACCGACCGCGCGCCGCCTTCCACGGCGGCGCGCGCGGCGGCCAGCCCGGCTGGCCCGGCGCCGACGATGGCGCAATCCACGTCGATCGGGCTCATTCCGCCGCCCGCCGCGCCGTGGATTGCTCGAACGCGGCCTGCACGCGGGCGCCGCAGAAGAATCCCTGGCAGCGGCCGAACATCGCGCGCGTCCGGCGCTTCAGCGCCTTCAGCGACCGCGGCGGCAGGGGCGAGGCCAGCGCGTCGCGGATCTCGCCCAGGCTGACGCCCTCGCAGTGGCAGACGATCTCGGCATAGGCCGGATCGCGCGCCGCGCGCGCCTCGTCCATCCAGGGCCGCGTGCCGCCTTCCAGCAGCGAGGGAACGCGGACGGGCACCACGTCCGCCTTGCGTTCCGCGCGCACGAGCCCGTCGAACGCGAGCTCGGCCACGTGCTCGGCGATTCCCAGCGAGCCTGACAGGCCGGTCGAGCGGATGCCGCCGACGGTGATCCAGCGCCGGTCGCGGTGAACCCTGATGCGATACTCGGGACGCTCGGTCGCCGGACGCAGCCCGCAATAGGTGGCGGTCACCTCGTGGCGCAGCAGCGCCGGCAGGACGGCGCGCGCCGCCGTGTCGAGCTTGCCCAGCCCCTCGCAGGTCACGCGCCAGTCCTCGGGATCGTCGATGTCCTCGGCGGTCGGGCCCAGCAGCACGTTGCCGAACACCGTGGGCGCCATCAGCACGCCGCGATAGCTCGGCATCGGGACCGGCTTCAGGATCACGTCGAGCAGTTCGCGCGCGCTCTTGTCGAACACGATGAACTCGCCGCGGCGCGGGCGGATCGCGAAGTCGCGGAGCCCCGCCAGCGCGTCGACCCGGTCGCCCCATAGCCCGCCGCAGTTGATCGCCAGGCTCGCGAGCACGGTGCCGCCCGGTGTCGCCAGCGCCCATCCCGCGTCGTCGCGCACGGCGGCGGTGACGGGGCTCGACGGGTGGTAGGCGACGCCGTTCGCGACCGCGTCGAGCGCGAAGGCATAGGGGGTGGAGAAGGGGTCGACCACCGCTTCCTCGGGCTCCCACACCGCCGCCACCGCGCCGGGCGCCAGTTCCGGAACGCGCCGGTAGATCGCCGCGCGATCGACCAGCGTGGCGTCCGCGTATCCCGCGGCGACCGTCGCGCGGTGCAGCTCCGCCAGGGCTGTGGCCTGCTGCTCGTTCCAGGCCACGGTCAGGCTGCCGACCGAGAGGATCGGCAGGCTCATCGCCGGCGCCTCGGCGCGGTAGCGTTCATGGCCGCGCGTCACCAGGCGGTTCTCCAGCGTGCCGAACGGCGTGTCGGAGCCGGTGGACAGGATCGCCGAGTTGCCCTTGCTGGCGCCGTCGCCCAGGTCGCTGCGCGCCTCGATCAGCACGGTGCGGAGGCGGTAGCGCGAGAATTCGCGCGCGACGGCGCAGCCGACGACGCCGGCGCCGATGATCGCGACGTCGAAGCGCTCGCTCACCGCGCGAATTCCTCGACGCGCCGCCAGCACAGCGCGCGGTATTCCGGCAGGTCGCCGCGGATGCCCACATGATGGGCCTGCACCTCGCACCACAGCGCCTCGCGCACCGCCAGGATGGGCAGAAGCGCGCGTGCCTCCGCCATCGATACGCCGCCGTGCCGTTCGAGCAGCCTTGCCGCCTGTCGGTCGTCGAGGGGAAACAGGACGATGACCTGCGCCAGGTCGACGGCGGGGTCGCCAAAGCCGGCATATTCCCAATCCACGATGTAGGCGCGCGGGCCGGCGACGACGAAGTTCTCGGGGATCAGGTCGGCGTGGATGAGGCAACGCGGCTTCAGGGCCGGCGCGCGGTCGAGCAGCGTCTCCAGCAGCCGGCGCTTCGCCGCGGGCATCGCGTCCGGGGGCAGGCCGGCGAGATTGCCGCGGCAGATCGCTAGGGGATCGAATTGGTTTAGGTCGGCGGGCGCGGGGTGGGCATGGACGCGCCGCAACGCCTCGGCGACCAGGTCCAGGTCGGCGTCGGTCACCGGATCCTCGTGGCTCAGCGTGCGTCCCTCGATGAAGGCGGTGATCAGGATGCCGTCGCCCGCGTGCACCACGTCGGGGGCGACGCCGGCATCGGCGGCGAGGCGGGCGCAGCGCGCCTCGTTCACGCGGCGGACGAAATGGTGCGGCAGGTCGATCCCGACCCGGGCAAAATAGGTGGTGCCGGCATCGATCGCGCGGAAGTTCTGGTTGGTGCGCCCGCCTGGCCAGGGCTCGATCTGCGGCGCGCCGCGCCAGCAGTCCAAGCCGCGAAGACGATCGATCGCGTCTGGTGCCGCGCTGTCCATGGTCAGGGCAGGATGATCTCGATGCCCGTGCCCTCAAGCGAGGCCGCGTAGTCCGGCGGCGTCGAATCGGTGACGAGGTAGTCGATATCATCGGCCGGCACCGCGTTCAGCCGCGCGGCGGTGGCGAGCTTGGGGCGGATCGCCAGCGCCGCGCAGCGCTGGGACTGCTGGGCCATGCACCGCGCGACGGCCGCATCTTCCGGGTGCGCGAAGCTCATGCCGCCCTTGGCGTCGAAGGCATCGCAGGACAGCAGCGCGAGGTCCGCGTTGAACTGGCGGATCATCGCCTCGGCGAACATGCCGCCCGTCGCCAGCGAGGTCCGCCGCACGAACCCGCCCAGCAGGCAGACGGTGAGGCGCGGATTCTCCACCAGGATGTGCGCCACGTTCACCGCCGAGGTGACGATGAACAGCTCCATCTCGGCGACCGCCAGCGCGCGCGCCAGCGCCGTGACGGTCGAGCCGTCGTTCAGGAGCAGGGTATTGCCCGGCTCGATCAGCCGCAGCGCCGCATGCGCGACCTGGCGCTTCTCGTCGACATTTTTCTGCTCGCGGACGGTCAGCGCCTCTTCGGCCGGGCGCGTTGCCCGCACGGCCGCCCCGCCATAGCTGCGCTCGAGCACGCCCTCGCGCGCCAGCGCCTCGAGATCGCGGCGGATGGTCACGGGCGAGGCGCCGAGCACCTCGCTCAGTTCGGCCACCGACACGGCACCCCGCACCGCCAGCTCGCGCCGCAGGACATGGCGTCGCGCGATCGGGTTGCGGCGGGATGTGGCGGGGGCTTCGGGCATCCGGGAAATCCAGCAGCGGCGGTGTCTGCTCAAGCTGATATCATTTCGATCGATAACGTTCAAAAAAAATATATAGACAATCGTTATTATGGTTCATATCGTTTCAGTGGGCGAAGGGGAGAAGGGTCATGCAACAGCAGAGCAGGGCTGCCATTGCCGTCGCTTGCCTGGTGGCGGTAGGCGCGTGGGGGGCCGAGGCGGCGGCGAGTAGCTGCCCGACCGTGGCCGATCCGAAGGGGATCAAGACGTCGTTCCCGCAGCAGGCCGACCGGGCCGATTTCGAGCGGCTTCTCGGCAAAAAGCTTGCGCTGGCCGAGAATCCGTTGTTCGCCGCGCAGGTTAAGTCGGGCGCGCTGCCCGCCGTGGACCAGCGCGTGCCGGCCGAGGCGCTTGTGGTGATGCCCTACGAGGAGTGCGGCAAGTATGGCGGCACGCTGCGCGGCCTGTCGCGCGCGCTGGAATCCGGCACCTCGGAGATCCTGAGCTGGCGCCAGGTGAACCTGGTGCGCTTGAGCGACGACCTGCGCACCTTGGTGCCGAACGTCGCCAAGTCGTGGACCTGGAGCGACGACCGCAAGCAGATCACCTTCGTGCTGCGCAAGGGCCACAAGTGGTCGGACGGCAAGCCGTTCACCACCGACGACGTGATGTTCTATTTCGACGACATCATCAAGAACAAGGAGCTGCACCCCAACGTGCCGGCGCCCTGGGCGCAGGGCGGCAAGCCGGTGGAGGTCGAGAAGATCGACGACGTGACCTTCCGCCTGACCTTCGCCGCACCGTTCCCCGGTTTCCTGCATTACCTGGCGACCGGCGGATCGTTCTTCGAGGTCTGGGCGCCGAAGCACTACTACACGGCGTACCACATCAAGTACAACCCGAAGGCGGACGAGGAAGCCAAGGCCGCCAACGCGGAGAACTGGGTCAAGCGCTTCAAGCAGCTGTGGGACAAGTGGAAGGACGCCGAGACCATCAATCCGGCCTCGGTCAAGCGCCCGACGCTCGAGAGCCATATCCTGGAGGTCGAGACCAACACCCAGCGCCGCATCTTCATCGCCAACCCGTACTACTTCAAGGTCGACAGCGCGGGAAACCAGCTTCCCTATATCGACCGGCATCAGGAGCGCTTCCTGGAGAAGGAAGTCGGCCTGCTGGCGGTGATGAACGGCGAGGTGGACCAGAAGGCGCAGGGCCTGGGTCTCGAGAACTACGCCGTGCTGAAGGAGAACGAGGCCAAGGGCGCCTTCAAGCTGACGATGCCGCCGGGCCAATCGGGCGACCCGATTTCCTTCAACATCACCCACACCGACCCGGTGCTGCGCGGCATCTTCGCCGACCTGCGCTGGCGCCAGGCCATGTCGCTGGCATTGAACCGGGCCGAGATGAACGAGACGCTGTGGTTCGGCCTGGGCCGGCCGCAGCAGGCGATACCCCTCGGCCTGCCGTTCGTGACCGACGCCGAGCGCGACTACATGATCCAGTACGACCCGAAGAAGGCCAACGCGCTGCTCGACGAGATGGGCCTGAAGCGCGGGTCGAACAACATGCGCCTCCGGCCCGACGGCAAGCCGCTGACCCTGTTGTGGGAGTACTCAACCCAGTTCGCCTCGCCCGGCTACGTGCAGCTGGTGCAAGGCTACTGGCGCGCCGCCGGCGTCGAGGTGAACCTCAAGGAGATCACGACGGCCCTGACGCGCCAGAAGGCGAAGGCGGGCGACGCCGACATCAACATGGAATGGGACATCCCGTTCGAGCCGAACCTGATCAGCCAGGTCGAGCTCTACACGCCGCCCTATCGCGCGCAATCGCCGCTGTTCGGCGCGGCCTGGCGCGAGTGGTACACTACCAAGGGCGCCAAGGGCGAGGAGCCGCCGGCCTGGGTCAAGCGCCTCTACCAACTCGAGGACGAGTGGGGCGGCATTGTGCCGGGCAGCCCGCGCTACACGGAGATCGGGCGCGAGATGGTGAAGCTGAACCAGGAAAACATGGCGATCATCGGCACGGTGGGGAACCTGCCGGGGCCGACGATCGTGTCGAGCAAGCTCGCCAACGTGCGGGACTGGACGATCCAGCACTACAACTACGCCCGCACCTACCCGTTCCGTACCGATCAGTGGTACTACAAGCAATAGGCGGCGACCCTCCGACGCGGAGCCTCATGGTCCATGATCCGGACGCTGGTGCAGCGGCTGCTCTACATGGTGCTGACGCTGTGGCTGGTGTCCGTCGTGGCCTTCGTCGTCATCCAGCTTCCGCCGGGTGACTACGCCGAGACCTACCTGACCGAGAAGCAGCAGTCCGGCGCCGCGGTCAGCCAGGAAGAGCTGCAGAACATGCGCAGGTTCCTGGGCATCGATCGGCCCTGGTACGAGCAGTACCTGTCCTGGGCCGGCGGGATCGTGCTGCGCGGCGATTTCGGTTACTCGTTCGAATGGCGCCGGCCGGTGACGGAGGTGATCGGCGAGCGCTTGCCGCTGACCCTCATGCTGGCGTTCTGCACGCTGTTCTTCATGTATGCCGTGTCCCTGCCGATCGGCATCTATTCCGCCGTGCGGCAATATTCGCTCGCCGACCACGCGTTCTCGCTGGTCGGCTATATCGGCCTGGCGACGCCGAACTTCCTGATCGCGCTCGTGCTCATGTACATGGGCCAGCAATGGTTCGGGCAGAGCGTGGGCGGGCTGTTCTCGCCGCACCTCGCGGACGCGCCCTGGAGCTGGGAGAAGTTCTGGGACCTGGTGGCGCATCTGTGGGTCCCGATCGTCGTGCTGGGCACCGCCGGCACGGCGAACCTGATCCGGTCGATGCGCGCCCTGATGCTGGACGAGCTCGGCAAGATGTACGTGGTGGCGGCGCGCGCCGCCGGGCTGTCGCCGCTGCGCCTGCTACTGAAGTATCCCGTGCGCATGGCGCTGAACCCGATCGTCGCGACGCTGGGCTGGCGCCTGACCTTCGTGATCTCCGGCGCGCCGATCGTCGGCGTGGTGATGGCGCTGCCCGATACCGGGCCGCTGTTCCTGCACGCGCTATTGAACCAGGACATGCAGCTCGCCGGCGCCATGGTGTTCGTCTACTGCGCGCTGACGATCCTCGGCACCTTCGTGTCGGACCTGCTGCTGGTCCTGGTCGACCCGCGCGTCAAGATGGCCTGAGCCGGCGATGGTCGCGAGCGTCCAGCCCCTGTCGTCGCGCCTGAAGCGCCCGGACATCGCCACGCAATGGCAGTTGATGTGGTGGCGGTTCAAGCGCCATCACATGGCGATGATCGGCATGTCGGTGTTGGCTGCCTTCACCTTCATCGCGGTGTTCGCGGAATTCCTGGCGCCCTACGACCCCGGCAAGCGCAATCCGCGCTACCTGGCTGGGCCGCCGATGCCGATGCACGTGCTGGACAACCAGGGCAGCCTGCACTTCCCGCCGTTCGTCAACGCCCGCTCGGCCAAGCGCGATCCGGTCACGCTGCGCCTGCTGCCGGTGGTGGACGAGACGCAGCAATGGCCGGTGCAGTTCTTCGTGCGCGGCGATACCTATGCGCTCTGGGGCCTGTTCCAGACCGACCTGCATTTGTTCGGCGCGCCGGACGGGTTCATCCACCTGTTCGGCACCGACCATCTGGGACGCGACATGTTCAGCCGCGTGATGTACGCGACGCGCATTTCGCTGTCCGTGGCGTTGGTTGGCGTCAGCGTGTCGTTCGTGCTGGGCGCGATGATCGGCGGCATCGCCGGGTATTTCGGCGGCGCGATCGACATGTTCGTGATGCGCCTGATCGAGTTCATCCGTTCCGTGCCGACCCTGCCGCTGTGGCTGTCGCTGACCGCCGCCTTGCCGCGCGACTGGACCTCACTGCAGATCTATATAGCCGTCACGACCATTCTCGGCCTGCTGGGCTGGACGCATCTCGCGCGCACCGTGCGCAGCAAGCTGCTGGCGCTGCGCGAGGAGGATTTCGTCGTCGCGGCGCGCCTGGGCGGCTGCACCGACACGCGGCTGATCGGGCGGCATCTGCTGCCGGCCTTTCTCAGCTACCTGATCGTCGACCTGACGATCTCGTTCCCCGAGGTGCTGCTGGCGGAAACGGCGCTGAGCTTCCTGGGGCTCGGGCTGCGCGAGCCGGTGGAGAGCTGGGGCGTGCTGCTGCACGCCGCGCAGAACATCCGCTCGATCGCGCACATGCCCTGGCTCTTGATCCCCGGCCTGTTCGTGATCGTCGCCGCCCTGGCGTTCAACTTCGTCGGCGACGGCATGCGCGACGCCGCCGACCCTTACGCCAAGTAGCATGGCAGAGCCGCTGCTCGACATACGCGACCTGCGCATCCGCCTGGATGTGGAGGGCGGCTCGGTCCCGGTGATCGACGGCGTGTCGCTGTCGATCGCGCCCGGGCAGGTCATGGCCGTCGTGGGCGAAAGCGGGTCGGGCAAGAGCGTCACGGCCCAGGCCGTCCTGCGCCTGCTGCCGCGGACGATGCCGATCGCGGGCGGGCAGATCCTGTTCCGGCCGGGCGGCGGCGCGCCGGTCGATCTCGCCGCCATCGATCCGGACGGCCGGGAGATCCAGGCGATCCGCGGCAACCGCATCGCCATGATCTTCCAGGAGCCGATGAGCTCGTTCTCGCCGGTGCATTCGATCGGCAACCAGATCGGCGACGTGCTGCGCCTGCATCGCGGGCTTTCCGGCCAGGGGCTGCGCGATGCCGCGGCCGAGCTGCTGGGCAAGGTCGGCATCCCCGACCCCGCGCGCGCGATCGACCGCTATCCGCACGAGTTCTCGGGCGGCATGCGCCAGCGCGCGATGATCGCCAAGGCGCTGGCCTGCAATCCGGCCCTGCTGATCGCTGACGAACCGACGACGGCGCTCGACGTCACGATCCAGGCCCAGGTGCTCGACCTGATGCGCGCGCTGAAGGCCGAGCTTGGCATGGCGATGATCTTCATCACCCACGACCTGGGCATCGTGGCGCAGATGGCCGACGAGGTGGCGATCATGTACACCGGCCGCATCGTCGAGCAGGGGCCCGTGCGCGCGATCTTCCGCCGGCCGCAGCATCCCTATACGCGCGACCTGCTGCGCGCCGTGCCGCGCCTCGGCGGCATCGGCGGCTGGCGCAAGCTCAAGCCGATCCAGGGCAGCGTGCCCAATCTGTTCTCCATGCCCGCGGGCTGCACCTTCCATCCGCGCTGCGGCGAGTTCGTCGCGGGCCGCTGCGACGCGGCGGTCCCGGCGCCCACGCCGGTGGGCCCGGGGCACAGCGTGCGCTGCCACTTGCGCGCGGCCGTCCCTGCCCAGGCGGTCGCATGACGAGGCTGCTCGAGCTCGAAGGCGTGAAAGTGCACTACGGCGTGCGCAAGGGCATGTTCTCGCGCAAGCTGGTGGGCGTGGTGCACGCGGTGGATGGCGTCAGCCTGACGATCCATCGCGGCGAGACGCTGGGCCTGGTGGGCGAGAGCGGCTCGGGCAAGACCACGCTGGGCCGCGCCATCCTGCGCGTGGTCGATCCGACGCATGGCAAGGTGACCCTGCACCGCAACGGCACCGCGACCGACCTGCGCACGCTCGACCGGGCCGCGATGCGCCGGATGTGGCGGCACATGCAGCTCATCTTCCAGGATCCCTATGCCTCGCTGAACCCGCGCATGACCGTGCGCGACATCATCTCCGAGCCGCTGATCGCCAACGGTATCGGCAATGCGGCGGAGATCGCCGAGCGCGTCGCCGACATGGTGCGTCGCGTGGGCCTGTCGCTCGAGCATCTCGGGCGCTATCCGCATGCCTTCAGCGGCGGCCAGCGGCAGCGCATCTCGATCGCCCGCGCCCTGATCCTGCGGCCCGAGTTCATCGTCTGCGACGAGCCGGTCTCGGCGCTCGACGTGTCGATCCAGGCGCAGATACTGAACCTGCTGAAGGAACTGCAGGAGGAGTTGGGGCTTACCTATCTCTTCATCGCCCACGACCTGGCGGCAGTCTCGTATGTCAGCGATCGCGTGGCGGTGATGTATCTGGGCCAGATCGTCGAGCTGGCGCCGACCGCCGCGCTCTACTATTCGCCGCGCCACCCCTACACGGAAGCGCTGATGTCGGCGATTCCCGTGGCCGATCCCGACCACGCGATGCGGCCGCGGCTGATCCCGGGCGAACGGCCCGACCCGGCCAAGCCGCCGCCGGGCTGCCGCTTCCACACGCGCTGCGCCTATGCCGACGCGGCCTGCCGCGATGCGCCGCCGGCGCTGGTGGAACGCGCGGCCGGCCACTTCGTCGCCTGCCATCATGCCGATCGCCTCAGCCTGCGCGGCGCGTCGGTCGAGCCTGACCCCATGCCGGCGCAGGAACTCTCCACGACCGCCTAGGGAAATCTCCAGCAGATGTACAACGTGCTTTTCATCACGGCTGACCAGTGGCGCGCCGAATGCCTGTCGGCGCTCGGCCATCCGACGGTAAAGACCCCGAATCTCGACGCGCTGGCCGCCGACGGCGTGCTGTTCCGCCAACACTACACCCAATGCGCGCCCTGCGGGCCCAGCCGCGCCTCGCTCTTGACCGGCATGTACGCGATGAACCATCGCTCGGTGCGCAACGGCACGCCGCTCGACGCGCGCTTCACCACCCTGGCGCTCGAGATGCGGCGGCTGGGCTACAACCCGGCGCTGGTGGGCTACACCGATATCAGCCTCGACCCGCGCGGGCGCGACCCGAACGACCCGGCGCTGAAGACCTATGCCGGCACGCTGCCGGGCTTCACCCAGCTGGTGCCGGGCAGCGAGGGCGAGGCGGCGTGGCGCCGTCACCTGGCGAACAAGGGCTATGCGTTTCCGCCCGAGCCGGACGCGGCCTATGCGCCGGTCAAGGACTACGCGCGCGGGCCGGGCTGGGGACCGACCTTCGCGCCGGCGCGGTACAAAGCCGAGGACAGCGACACCGCCTTTGCGACCGACCGCGCGATCGACTACATGGTGCACGAGCAGAAACCGTGGTTCATGCACCTGAGCCTGCTGCGGCCGCATCCGCCCTTCGTCGCGGCCGAGCCCTACAACACGATGTACGACCCGGCCGCCGTGCCGGGCTTCAAGGGTCTGGGCTCGCGCGAGGAGGAGGCCAAGCAGCATCCGTACATGGCCTACATGATGCGCGATTTCCGCGACCACAAGCGCGACGGCCATGCGCGGGGGCTGCACAAGCCCGAGGAACGGGCGATGCGCCAACTCCGCGCGACGTATTACGGACTGATGACCGAGGTCGACCACCATGTCGGCCGGATCGTCGCGGCGCTGCGCCGAACCGGCGCCTATGACCGGACGCTGATCGTGTTCACGTCCGACCATGGCGAACAGCTGTGGGACCACGGGGCGCTGGGCAAGGAGTTCTATTTCGACCAGAGCTACCGCATCCCGCTGATCCTGCGGCTGCCGGGCGACGTGGGCGCCGCCGCGCGGGGGCGCGTGGTGGAGGCGTTCAGCCAGAGCATCGACATCATGCCGACGCTCCTCGACTGCCTCGGCGCGCGGCCGCCGGTGCAATGCGACGGCGCGTCGCTGAAGCCCTGGCTTCTGGGCCAGACGCCGGCGGGCTGGCGCGAGGAGGTCTTCTTCGAGCTGGACTTCCGCGACGTGGCCGATGCGGCGCCCGAGCGCGAGCTTGGCATCTCGCTGGACGAGTGCTCGCTGGCCGTGGTGCGCGGCCGGAAGTACAAGTATGTGCATTTCGCCGCGCTGCCGGCGCTGCTGTTCGACCTGGAGAAGGATCCGGAGGAGCGGCGGAACTGCCTCGACGACCCTGCCCATGCCGGCGCCGGCTTGCGCATGGCGCAGAAGATGCTGAACTGGCGCATCGCCATGGCCGACCGCACCATGACCGGCATGAAGCTGTCGTCCAAGGGGCTGCTGGAGTGCCCGCCGGAGCGGCGGGTCGGCGCACGGCACATCGGCACGTGAAGATCACCGGCATCCGCGCGACCGCGGTAGCGGTCCCGGTCCGCCACCCGCGCGTCAGGCTTTGGTACCAGCGCACGCATGTGCCGCGCACGATCGTCGAGGTGGAAACCGACGCCGGCATTGCGGGAATTGGCGAGACGCGCGGGCGGTGGTCGGCCGCGACGATCAACGACCGCCTGCGCCCGCGCCTGATCGGCCTCGATCCGCTCGATCGTGCGGCGGCGTGGACGCGTTGCGTTTCCGAGCCCGAGGATTTCGGCTTCCCGGAGGACGCGGCCGACCGTCTGGCGTATGCCGGCATCGAGCTTGCGCTGTGGGACATCGCCGGCAAGGCGGCGGGTAAGCCGGTCTACGACCTGCTGGGCGGCAAGCTTCGCGACGCGGCCGATTTCGCTGCCTACGGCTATCCGATCGATCCCGAAGGCGGCATTGCCGAGGCCGCGATCCCGGACACGCTCGCGGCGCTGGCCGCGGAATCGGTCGCCCGCAGCGGCGCGCGGCTCTACGAGTTCAAGATCGGCCGCCATCCGGTCGATATCGACATCGCCACGGTCAAGGCGGTGCGCGCGGCGCTAGGCCCTGGTGTGGCCATCCACGTCGATGCCAACATGAACTACACGATGGACGAGGCGCGCCGCTTCCTGGCCGGCGTCGCCGACGCCAATCTCGGCAATTTCGAGGAGCCGGTCGAGAGCCTCTCGGACATCGAGACGCTGCGTACGGAGTTCGGCGTGCCGGTATCGACCCACTGCACGCGCATGGACGTGGTCCGCCGGTTCCCGCGCATCGACTCCGTTGTCAGCGACCCGCCTTACCATGGCGGCATCCACGGAATCCGAGGCTTGATGCGCGACGTGGCCGCGGCCGGGCGCGGCTTCTGGCTGCGCTCGACCTGGGAGCTGGGCATCTCCTGGGCGGCGGTGTGCCACCTGGGCGTCGCCTGCAGGGAGATCACGCGCGGTGCGCAGGGCCTGCTCGACCTGGTGGGCGACGATTTGGTGCTGGGCGAGCCCTGGTCGGTCAGGAACGGCGCGGTCGTTCCGCTGCCCCGGCCTGGCCTGGGCATCGACCTAGACCGCCCGGCGCTCGCCCGCTTCGCCGTTTCCTCCGGCGTTTAGCGCGATCGATTGATGGGCGGCTCAGGCCGCCTGGCGCCTTCCCGCGGCGGCGATCAACGCCTCGACGTCCTTGGGATCGGTGTTGAAGGCCGCCACCAGACGCATCAGACGCTTGTCGCCGGCCGGCGGCACCCAGGGCTCGAGGGCGAAGCCTTCAGCCTCGATCGCGGCGACCAGGCGCGTGGGCATCTCGGCGAATACCTCGTTGCCGTCGACCGGCTGCGTGACGGTGACGCCGCTGAGCGCAGCCAGGCCCTGGGCCAGGCGGCCGGCCTGGGCGTTGGCGTGGCGCGCGTTCTTGAGCCAGCGGTCCTGCTCGATATAGGCCTCGAGCTGCGCCGACAGGAACCGCATCTTCGAGAACAGGTGTCCCGCGCGCTTGCGGCGGTAGGCCAGGCTTTCCGCTAGGTCCTTGCGGAAGACGACGATCGCCTCGGCCGCGATGGCGCCGTTCTTGGTGGCGCCGAACGACAGCAGGTCGACGCCCGCGCGCCAGGTGAGATCGGCCGGGCTGCAATTCAGGCCCACCAGCGCATTGGCGAAGCGCGAGCCGTCCATGTGCAGCACCAGGCCGCGCTCGCGGCAGATGCGGCCGATCGCCGCGACGTGGTCGGGCTTGTAGGCGGTGCCCGATTCGGAGAGCTGGGTGATGCTGACGGCCGCGGGCTGCGCATGGTGCACGCCGGTCGGCGCCGCGGCCAAGGCCGCCTCCAGCATCTCCGGCGCCAGCCGCCCCTGCGCGCCGGCCAGCGGGACCAGCCGCGCGCCGCCGGTGTAGAACTCCGGCGCGTTACACTCGTCCAGCAGGATGTGCGATTCCGCATGGCAGTAGACGGCGCCCCAGGACGGCACCGCCGCCGCCAGGCAAAGCGCGTTCGCCGCGGTCCCGGTCGCCACCGGAAAGACGGCGACCTCGGACTCGAAGACTTCGGCCAGGCGCTGTTCGACGCGCCGGGTCACCGGGTCGTTGCCATAGGGCAGGGAGGGGCCGGCATTGGCGCGGGCAACCGCGTCGAGAATGGCCGGATCGATGCCGGCGACGTTGTCGCTGCGGAAATTCGCGCCCATGGCGGATTGTTCCCCTTTGGTTGTTCGGCTAGGGCGCGCGCTTGACGGCGATCGTGCCGACCGCGCGGCCGGTGGCGATGTCGAATACGTGCAGCCGCTCCTCGCCGTCGGGCAGGGCCAAGCGCAGCACCACGCGGTCGCCCTGGATGGCGGTTTCCATCACCTTGCCGCCGGGCGGCAGGGTCAATTCGGCGGTGCCGAACCCGGCTTCGCCGCCGCGCTTGGCCTGCATCATCAGCCCGCCGGCCAGGACGCCGAAGCCCGCGATCAACAGCACGGTCATCACGCCGACAAGGACCTTGAGCCCCAGCATCGATCGGGTTCACTCTCCGGGCAGGACGGCACGCGCATGACGGAAGCTTCGACGACGGGCGGCACGCGGCACCTGGTCGCGGCCGGACCCGCCGACGCCGGGGAACGGCTCGACCGGCTGATCGCCGCGCGGGTGACGGGACTGTCGCGCAGCCGCGTCAAGGCGTTGATCCTGGAGGGTCGCGTCGTTGCCGCCGGCGACGGCGGGGCGACGATAACGGACCCCTCCCAGCGGGTCAAACCAGGGCAGAATTTCGCCGTGCTGGTGCCCGATCCGGCTTCCGCCGCGCCCGGCGCGCAGCCCCTGGCGCTCGACATCGTGTACGAGGACGACGACCTGATCGTGATCGACAAGCCGCCCGGCATGGTCGTCCATCCCGCGCCCGGCAACGCCGACCGGACCCTGGTCAACGCCCTGCTGGCGCATTGCGGAGACAGTCTTTCCGGCATCGGCGGGGTGAAGCGTCCGGGGATCGTCCACCGCCTGGACAAGGACACCAGCGGGCTTCTGGTGGCGGCGAAGAACGACCTGGCCCATGCCGCGCTGTCGCGCCAGTTCGCCGACCGCAGCATCGAACGGCTGTACCGCGCGGTGGTCTGGGGCGTGCCGCCGCGCGCCATGGGCGAAATTGCCGGCGCGATCGGCCGCGATCCGCGCAACCGCAAGCGCATGGCGGTCGTTAGCAGGGGCGGGAAGCCCGCCCTGACGCACTATCGCGTGGTCCGGCGCCTGGGCGGCGGTGCCGCCAGTCTGGTCGAGCTGAAGCTTGCCACCGGCCGCACGCATCAGATCCGGGTCCACCTGGCGGCGATCGGCCATCCCGTCGTCGGCGACCCAGTCTATTCGGGCCGGCATGGGCGGGGCCGGACCGGGCCGGGCGCCGCGGCGTCAGCCGCCCTGGGACGCCAAGCGCTGCATGCCGCCGTACTCGGATTTTCGCACCCGCGAACGGGAACGACTTGCAGGTTTGAATCGCATATACCAAGTGATATCAATATCTTAATAGAATCTTTCGAATAATCCGAAGATAAATTATAGTTTAGTCGCGCGGTGGGGAATTTGGGGCTAGCGTTAGGCCCATGATCGGCTTGGCTAACAAGGCCGGGTCCAAGGTTGCAGGAGGTAGTCCGATGAGCAGCGCAAGGGCGCTCCCCGTGGTCGGGTCGGAAGGGGGTCTCTCCCGCTATCTGCAGGAGATCCGCCAGTTCCCCATGCTGACGCCGGAGGAGGAGTTCGTGCTGGCCAAGCGCTGGCGCGAGCACAACGACACCGAGGCCGCGCACAGGCTGGTCACCAGCCACCTGCGCCTGGTCGCGAAGATCGCGATGGGCTATCGCGGCTACGGCCTGCCGGTCAGCGAACTGATTTCCGAGGGCAATGTCGGGATGATGCAGGCGGTCAAGCGCTTCGAGCCGGACCGTGGCTTCCGCCTGGCGACCTACGCGATGTGGTGGATCCGCGCGGCGATCCAGGAATACATCCTGCACTCCTGGTCCCTGGTGAAGATGGGCACGACGGCGGCGCAGAAGAAGCTGTTCTTCAACCTGCGCAAGCTCAAGGGCCAGATGAAGGAGATCGACGAGGGCGACCTGCCGCCCGAGAGCGTCAAGAAGATCGCCGAACGGCTGGACGTGACCGAGGACGACGTGGTGCAGATGAACCGCCGCCTCGCCGCGCCCGACCACTCCCTGAACGCGCCGGTCCGCCAGGAAGGCGAGGGCGAATGGCAGGACTGGCTGGTCGATCCGTCCGAAAGCCAGGAAACGCGCCTGGCCGACAGCGAGGAGCTCGACAAGCGCGCGCAGCTCCTGGCGGATGCGATGAAGACCTTGAACCAGCGCGAGCGCCACATCCTCGAGCAGCGGCGGCTGAAGGACGAGCCGGCCACGCTGGAGGACCTGAGCCAGGAATACGGCATCTCGCGCGAGCGCGTGCGCCAGATCGAGGTTCGCGCCTTCGAGAAGCTGCAGAAGGCGATCAAGTCCGCCGCCCAGCGCGAGAAGCTGGACGCCTAGCCGAGTCGGGCCGCACCTAGCCAGCGATCGTTAGGCCGCGCGGCGGCAATAACCCGTAACCCGCGGGGCGCCGCCGCGCGCCGTGCCCGCCAATCAAGTATTGCCGGCGCTTCCTGCCCGCCCCTATTCTTTCCTCCGCTCGCCCTTTCGAAACGACAAGGCGTGCTGGGGACCAGGGCATGGCGGAGCTGAACCCGGACGACGATGCGTCGCCCGCCGAGAAGGCGGAGGCGCACAAGGACGGTTTTCGCACCAAGCTCGCGGTCGTGATGGTGCTGACCGCCGTCCTCGGCGCTTTCGCCGCGTTCCGCACGGCCATGGTGGAGCAGGAGACCAAGGTCCTGATGCAGCGCCTTGCGCAGGGACAGCTGTTCGAGATCACGGAACAC
Organism: Alphaproteobacteria bacterium; assembly: GCA_020851015.1. The sequence continues at coordinate 55,318 of JADZDN010000434.1, forward strand.
CAGCGCCTGTTGAACGAAACCGTACTCAGCACCTTTCTCGGACAACGCAGCGGACAGTACGCGCGGCTCGGCACCGCGCGGATGAAGGGCGCCGACGCGTTGCGCGCGACCGACCCCGGCAGCACGAGGCTGATCGACCTGCAGGCCCAGGAGGAGTTCCTCGCCGCGCGCGCCATTCGGCCGCTTTTCGACTTCGTGGGAGACTACTCGGACAGCAGCCGCAACCTCGATCAGAGCTTGCGTCGATGGATCGGGCCCACGCTGGCAAAGCACGGCTTCGAGATTCGTTGGGACGATCCGTTGAAAGCCTCCAAGGTGACGCCCGGCGAGACCCACGGCGGCGTCAAGACGCCCTCGCTGTGGTCGCGCCTCGATGCCAGGATTCATGTCGGGCACCAGCGCGTTCTGCTGTTTGCGTCGGCCGTGGTCAGCTTCGTGTTTTCGCTCGTCGCCTTCACCTTCTCCGACCTGCTGCGCGAGGGGCGCTGGAAGCGGGTGTCGTGCTGGACCGGCGTTGCGACGGCTGCAATCGCCGCGGGGTGCGTTGCCTATCTGGAGCGGGGCTCCTGGTGGGGGATGTTCTGGCTTGCCGGGGTTGCCGGCCTGGGCGTGTTGGCCGGTGTTTTCTGGTTTGGCCGCGCGCGCGCCCCCGCCACTGAAGGGGCCGGCCACAAGTTCGAGCCCGCCCACGTTGAACAGCGGACCTTTCCGGGCGTCCATCTGCCCCAGCGTCACGCCGACGACCGCTTCTCGCGCGCGTTGATTCTCGGTATTGCCGTCACCGTGCTGCTCAGCGCGCTGGTAGGGCTTGGCTACAGCGACGCCGAGTCGGCCGGACAATCGGCGATGAAGGCGGCCGCCGAGCATGAGGTCGACATGTCGGTCCGCTCCGCGCGCTGGGGGGCGCTCTCGGCCAGCGTTATTCATGATCTCTCGGTCGCGATGGAGCGCCGGGCGCGACGCGCGGCGGTACAGCAGCGCCTGGATGAGCTTGGGGTCGATGCGCCCGGCATGGTTGCCCAGGCGGATCGCGAGAAGCTGAAGAGCCTTGACCAGTACCTTCCCGAAAAATTGCGATGGGTCGTCGAAAACGGGATCGACAATACCGATGTTGGAATCGAAGGCGATCCCGAGTTTCCCCACCGCATCGTCTACGAAGTGATGCTGCAGTCCACGGCCAACAACATGTGGGAGCCCTTCGCGCTGTGGGATGCCGCGCTTGGCGACAGCCTCGCCATGCACCACAAGACCACGATTTTCCTGTTCACGCTCACCCTCTTCGCCGTCGCGGTCTATCTGTTCGGTCAGGGACTTGGCATGGGACCGGGCTGGCCGGCCTATACGCTGTCGACGGTCGGCGTCCTGTTCGTCGTTGTCGGGATTGCCTCCGGCGGCTACGCGCAGGTCTGGCCGGGCCGGCCCGAGACGAGCACGAGCGAGGAGCAGATTCGGATCTGCCGCGTGACCGCGGTCGATGCCGAGATTGCGAAGAAGGAGGAGGCGGCCCTCCTCACTTCCCGGCAATTGGCGGCCCGCCTCTACGCCAGGGCGCATGTCTTGGGCCAAGTGGTCCACGCGTCGGCAAAGTCCGCAAGGGACCCGTACAGCGATCTGATCAACATGCTCTACTGCGCGACGGCGCTGCGACCGGACTTCGTCGCCTCGCTGAGCGAGCTGGCGACCGCGCGCGCGCGGCAGGGTTCGAAGGAAGTCACGGATACCTACTTCTCGCTGGTCTTGCCGTCGGCGCTGCCGGTGGTCGTCGGCGCCCAGAACAGGGCATTGCGCACAATGCGCGAGAACGGTTTCGAGGAATCCGCCAGTATGCTCGCGTCCGCCGCGTTCGACCGGACGGCTTACGCCCTTGACCGGCACCATCAGGGGAACGTCGAGGAAGGCCAGATGCTGCTGGCCGGCAGCATCGAGATGCTGGAACGCTCCCTTCGGGGCATCGATCTTGCCGGCGACGCGCTGACATCGACCCTGCCGCTGGTGCGCGCCAATCTCGGATTGGCCCTGCTGGCCAAGGGCGATATCGAGAGCGGTCACGCGATGTACGTGGCTGCACTGAAGGGGGAGCCCGCCATGTCGCCGCGGCTGCGGGCCTCGGTGGCGACAGATCTCGAGTTGCTGCTGGCGACGCGCCACGCATCGGAGACGGGCGACCGGATCAAGCCGCTTGCCGAGGAGGTGCGGCGCCTGAAAGAGCTGTTCATCGGGGCCAGCGACGCAGCGCCGCAATTGTCCGGCCCGCCGGTAAAGGTCGGCGGGGTTCGCGTGTCGGTAACGCCCGGGAACGTCTATCTCGACGCGCAGTTTTCGGGATTCGATTCCAAGCGCGACCGGATCTCCGTCGCGTGGTACGGCCACGATGAGATATGGAACACGTGGTACACGCTGCAGGGCGTGACGGGACCCGCAACGGCGAACGACACGCTGGTATCCGTTTCCGACACGGTTTCGTTCTACCGGTCATACTATGCCCGCGTCGGCTCCTGCCTTGGCCCCGGGCGCTATCGGGCGGAACTCTATGTCAATGGCCGCCAGGTCGACATCGCGGAGAAGGATCGCGAGGTCACGCTCGCGTATCAGACGGATGTCGGGCGTTTCATCCCCACGAACTTCCATAACTTGAATCTGCGCGCGTGCCGTCCCCCCGGGTGGCTGCGCTGGCAGGAGGTCCGGAATGCGCCGGAACGCGGCGATGAAATGATCAACGGATTGTTCGCGCCGGGCCAGCAGGGCGTGCGGCCGGCGGTTCTGCTGTTCACTTTTCTCGCGCCGCGCGGCAACGAGTCCGAATCGAGACGGCGGGCCGCGGAGCTTCTGGCGCGCGCACGGGCCAGCCTGGTGAAGAAAGGCTGGATCAGGGACAGTTACGACACCAAGCCGTTCGGGTCGGTGGACGGCTGCAAACGAGTCGCGGGGCCGGGCGTGCTCGTCCATCGAATCTGGACCACGACGGAAGGATCGGTGCATATCGGTATCGCCGTCGGCGGTTCCGCGCCGGGCGATGTGCTTTGTCACGTCATCGAATCGGTCGAGACAATCTACACGCCGTACAAACCATCCTAGCACGCGGGAAAGCGCGATGCCGACAAATGGACTTTGGCGCGGCGCCGTGGCGCTGTCCTCTTGGAGGCGACGCGCCTCAGCGTGCCGTGCCAGCGGCTGGTCGAGCTGACCGGCAAGAAGGTGTTCAAGCCCCTGATCAACCGCTCGGGGCTGAACTGCCGTATATTGACCGGCGGCACGATCCGGCTGGGTGACGCGATCGAGCCACTCTGATACGCCCTATCCGATGCAGGCCAAGAGCGCTCCAAGCTGGCCGACGCGCTGCTGGATGATATCCGCGCGGTTCTGCACATAGCTGCCGGGCTGGCTCGCCGACCAGCGGCGTGGGCTCGGCAGCGTGGCCGCCAGCAGCGCGGATTCCCGCGCCGTCAATCGCGCCGCCGGCTTGCGGAAATGGTGGCGCGCGGCGGCCTCGGCGCCATAGACGCCCGGCGCCCATTCCACGATGTTCAGGTAGACCTCGACCTGCCGGCGCTTCGGCCACAGCGCGTCGATCGCGAGCGCGGTCGCGGCCTCGATTCCCTTGCGCAGGAACCCGCCGCCCGGCCATAGGAACAGGTTGCGCGCGAGCTGCATCGTGATGGTGCTGGCACCGCGCAGCGCGCGGCCATCCTCGTGCTCGTCGATCGCGTCCTGGATCGCCGCGAAATCGATGCCGTGGTGCAGGCAGAAGCGGTTGTCCTCCGCCGCGATCACCGCGCGCGGCAGGCTTGCCGAGACCTGGCCAAGCGCGACCGAGGCATGGTCGATGCCGACGCCGTCGCCGAGGCGCAGCAGCATCAGCGGCGTCAGCGGCGGATCGATGAAGCGGTAGACGAGGATGCCACCCAGCCAGAGGACAAGCAGTGCCAGGGCAAGCAGCTTGATTGTTCGCCACAGAAGGAAGATGGGGCGGCGGGAGTCCGTCATCTATTCGCCCCGCATCGGTGCGCATTCAACGAAGCGTCTCGGGATCGATTCCCGCCAACTTCAGCAGATGGCGCTGAAGACCGGTCTTCAGGGGCTTGTGCCATGAATCGGGATCGAGAGGCGCGCCGGATTGCCTGCCTTGCCGTAGACCTGATGACTGCCCTGGATGCGCAACAGCATCCAGCCGTCGCCTTTGACGAGGCGGGCAAGCTCCCGTCCCGTCAGCGACTTCACACGGCGATTTCCAGGATCTGATCACCCGGCTGCGCCGAATCCGTCGATGGCTGAACGCTCAGGCAGCCCTCGATCGCTTCCCGGACGTTGGCCATCAACTCTTCCATGGTATCGCCCTGCGTCGCGCAACCAGGCAGCGCCGGCACTTCGGCCCAGAAGCCGCCCTCTTCCGCCTTGTGGACGATGACCTTGAGTTTCATCTCGCCGACCTGAGTTCAACAGGACCGCTTTTCATAACATAGGAGTGGGGCCGCGTCATTCCTACCCTCAATCGGCGTAGGGGTCCTTGACCATGATCGTGTCGTCGCGATCGGGGCTGGTGGACAGCAGGGCCACCGGGCACTCGATCAGCTCCTCGATGCGCCTTATGTATTTCACCGCCTGCGCCGGCAGGTCGATCCACGAGCGCGCGCCGCGCGTCGATTCCTGCCAGCCCGGCAGCGTCTCGTAGACCGGCTTGACCTTGGCTTGCGCGGCCGCGGCGGCGGGCAGGTGATGCATCACCGTGCCGCCCAGGCGGTAGGCGGTGCAGACCTGCAGTTCGTCGAACCCGTCCAGCACGTCGAGCTTGGTCAGCGCGATGCCGGCGATGCCGCCCATCTTGATCGCCTGGCGCACCATCACCGCGTCGAACCAGCCGCAGCGCCGCTTGCGGCCGGTCACCGTGCCGAACTCGCGCCCGCGTTCGCCCAGGCGCTCGCCGATGGGATTGGCCTGCTCGGTGGGGAAGGGCCCCGAGCCGACGCGCGTGGTGTAGGCCTTGACGATCCCCAGCACGTAGCCCACGGCCTGCGGCCCCAGGCCCGACCCCACCGCCGCCATGCCCGACACGGCGTTGGACGAGGTGACATAAGGATAGGTGCCGTGGTCGACGTCCAGCATGATCGCCTGCGCGCCTTCGAACAGGATGCGGCGCCCGGCGCGGCGAAGCCCGTCCAGGCGCTGCCACACCGGCTCGGCGAAGGGCAGCAGGCGCGGCGCGATCTCCATCAGCTTGGCTTTCAGCTCCGCCGGTGTCACCTCGGGCAGGCCCAAGCCCTTGCGCAGGATGTTGTGATGCGTCAGCAGCGAGGCGATGCGCGCCTCCAGCCCCGCCGGGTCGGCCAGGTCGCACAGGCGGATCGCGCGGCGGCCCACCTTGTCCTCGTAGGCCGGGCCGATGCCGCGCCCGGTCGTGCCGATCTTGTGCGCGCCGCCCTGCGCCGCCTCGCGCGCCTTGTCGAGTTCGGAATGCAGCGGCAGGATCAAGGGCGCGTTGTCGGCGACGCGCAGGTTCTCCGGCCCGACCGCGACGCCCTGGCCGCGCACCGTCTCGATCTCGGCTAGCAGCGCCCAGGGATCGACCACCACGCCGTTGCCGATCAGCGCCAGCTTGCCCGGGCGCACCACGCCCGAGGGCAGCAGGCTCAGCTTGTAGGTCGCATTGCCGATCACCAGCGTATGGCCGGCGTTGTGCCCGCCCTGGAAGCGCACCACCACGTCGGCGCGCTCGCTCAGCCAATCGACGATCTTGCCCTTGCCCTCGTCGCCCCACTGGGCGCCCACCACCGCCACGTTCGCCATCAGGCAAACTCCCTTCAACTAGCCATGCAGATATAAAGTAACGCCGGTCAGACCGCGACCGCCGCGCCGTCGCGCCAGCAATGGCTGCAGCCCTGGCGCCGCGCCTCGGCGGCGGAGTCCGGTGCCTTCTCCAGCCCGGCCACCGTGGTCCATCCCTCGCCGCGCAGCCGCGCACCCACGTCCTGCGCGGTATCGAGGGGCAGGAAGACGCGCCGCGGCGCGGGCGGCGGCGGCAAGGCCGGGGCGATCGCGTCCATGAACAGGGTGAAGCCGGTGGACGGCTCGGCGCCCGCCGCCATGTAGCGCCCGCCGCGCCCCAATTCGCCATGCACGCCGCGGGCGAAGAAGGTGAAGCTGACGCCGCTGTCGTATTCGAACCCGCGCATCTCCACCGGGTCGATCGTCAGCGTCAGCGCGGGCATGGCGCGGCGCACCAGCGCCACCACCTCGGCCAGCCGGTCGCGCTCGGCCGCGGCCGCCGGCGGCAGGTCGAGGCGCCCCAGCCCCGCCAGCGCCGTGCCGGCCGCGCCGGTGGCGCGCAGCAGCGCGGTGAAGGTCGGGATCGCGCGCGCCTCGGCGCCCGCCAGCGCTGCCTCGACGGCGGCGATATCCTTGCGGTCGAGCGCGGCGCGCAGGCCGTCGACCTGGGCCGGCCGCAGCCCCAGCGCCTCGGCCAGGTGCGGCACCAGGGTCGGCACGCACAGGTCGACCGACAGGCCGGCGACCCCGATCGCCTCCAGCGCGCCGGCGCCCAGCACCACCGCCTCGGCGTCGGCGGCGGCCGAGGACGCGCCGATCACCTCGGCGCCGACCTGCTCGAACTGCCGGGTCGGGCGAAGCTGGGTGCCGCGCACCCGCAGCACCTCGCCGGCATAGCACAGGCGCAGCGGACGCGGCGCGCGCGCCAGGCGCGTGCGGGCGATGCGCGCGACCTGGGGGGTGATGTCGGGCCTGACCCCCATCATGCGCTGCGACACCGGGTCCATCAGGCGGAAGCAGTGCTGGCGCAGCGCGGCGCCGATGCCGCTCAGCAGCGATTCCTCGAACTCGACCAGCGGCGGCTTGACCAGCGCATAGCCCTGGGCGGCGAAGCGGGCGACCAGCCGGGCGACCAGCATGGACTCGTGCCCGGCCTCCGGCGGCAGGCCGTCGGCCAAGCCGGCGGGCAACAGCTTGCCGCCCGGATCGCTGAAGGGCTGCGGGTCGTCCATGGTTCGCGTCCATCGCGCCGGGGCGAGGGCCGCAATGGCCCGCCGGCCTCTCGCCAAGACCCCGGCAGCGCGGGTTGTCTATAGAATCCAGGGCGAAAGGGCAATCGCGCTTGCGGGCGGGCGCGGTCTTGGCTAGGTTCCGCCGCCTGCCGGCCCCCCGGGCCCGGTCCAAGCGGCCGGGTCGGCCGGAAAGCCCCGCGGAGAGGTGCCAGAGTGGTCGATCGGGGCGGTCTCGAAAACCGTTGTACCGCGTGAGCGGTACCGTGGGTTCGAATCCCACCCTCTCCGCCAAACCCCTACATGCCTCGAGACATCCGGTAGTCTCCGCGCGCTCCCAGCATCGGCATCGGGGGGATGTCGCTGTGTAGCGGACCGATCGACACCGGCCAGGCTGACGAAAGCAGCGCCGCGCCGCAGCGCCGCGTCCAGCTCTCCTGGAACGCGTTCGGCTCGGCCGGCGTCGATGCCTGGCGGGCCGATGCGCAGCGCCTTGGCATTCCGGCCAGCCCCGCTATAGTGCCGCGCCCATGCGAATCCTCTATCACCTGCCGCTGTCGCCCTACTCGCGCAAGGTCAGGATCGTCCTGCGCGAGAAGCACCTCGAGTTCGAGCTGCGCGCCGAGAAGGTGTGGGAGCGGCGGCCCGAGTTCCTGGCGCTCAACCCGGCCGGGCTGGTGCCCGTGCTGGTGGAGGAGGACGGCGGCGTGCTGTGCGACAGCGTCGCCATCACCGAATACATCGAGGAGACCCATCCCGAGCCGTTCCGGCTGCTGCCGGCCGACGCCCTGGGCCGCGCCGAGGTGCGACGGCTGGTGGCCTGGTTCGACGGCAAGATGGGGCCGGAGGCCACGCGCAACCTGACCAGCGAGAAGCTGATGAAGCGCGTTCTTGGCCGCGGCGAGCCGAATTCGGCGGCGATCCGCGCCGGCAAGGAGAACCTGCGCACGCACATGGCGTATATCGGCTACCTGGCCGAGCGGCGCAAATGGCTGGCCGGCGACAGTTATTCGCTGGCCGACATCGCCGCCGCCGCGCAGGTGAGCTGCGTCGACTACCTGGGCGACATCGCCTGGGACGACTATCCGGCCGCCAAGGACTGGTACGTGCGCGTGAAGTCCAGGCCCAGCCTGCGCCCGCTGCTGGCCGATCACATCCCCGGCGCGCCGCCGCCCACGCACTACGCGGACCTGGATTTCTGAGGGCGGATGACATGCTGAGATGGGCGTTACTGGCGGCGGCGATCACGCTCGCGCCGGCGAGCCTAGCCGATCCGGAGCACTTCAAGTTACAAGGATGAGGTGACGGAGACAGTCTCATGCGGAGGAACAAAGAAAGCCTCATGGTGAGCCTGTCGAACCATGAGGCTTCGCGCCGCTACTGCTTCACGTCCAGCTTTTCCAGGTTCGTCTGGGCGGCGGCCGAGGCGGCCGAATCGGGAAAGCGGCGGATCACCTGCATCCAGTCCTCGCGCGCGCCGGCGTCGTCGTTGGTCAGGCGCTTGATGATGCCGCGTTCGACCATGGCGTCGGGATCGGTCGGCGCCAGCTTCAGGGCCTTGTCAATGTCCTGGCGCGCGCGGGCGAGATCCTCCATGTAGCGGCGCGCGCTGGCGCGGAACATGTAGGCATCGGCCCGCTCGGGGTCGATCGCGATCGCCTTGTCGAAGTCCTCGATCGCCTCCTTGTAGTTCTTGGCGGTGGCGAGCGTCTGGCCACGGTCGATCCAGATCTCCGGATCCTGCGGGGCCAGTTGCAGCGCCGCGCTCTGGGCGGCGAAGGCGCGTCCGGTGTCGCCCGCCAACAGCCAGGCCTGGCCGGCCTGGGCCAGCACGCCGATCCGGACCGGCTCCATCTCGGGCTGCTTGATCTCCTGGGCCAGCGCCTCCAGCCGCGCCGCGCCTTCCTTGAACTGCTTCATCGACACCAGCGCGGCGGCGGCGCAGTGCTTGGCCGGCGCGCCGCCGCCCTGGTCCTGCCAGTTCAGCGCCTGCTCGAACGCCGCCATCGCATCCCGTCGCGTCAGGGTCATGCAGGCATCGTAGCGCTGAGCATCGTCGGGCGGCCGGGTGCGGCCGGTCTGGGCCATCGCGAAGTCGGGCAGCAGGAACATCCACGACGACACGAAGAACCGGAAGAACAGCGGCAGCGGACGCACCACGACGCCGTCGCGCTGCCAGGCGGGAACCAGCGGCCTGGAGGCGGCGGCGGGGCGCGCGGACTCGCTCATGACCGCTGACCGTGCCGCCCCGTTTCGCCTTGCGCGCGACAAGGATTTCATCGGACCATCCTATCGTCTCGATCGATCACGGACCACCGCATGAGCGCACCGCGCCTGTTCTGTTTCGGCCTGGGCTACAGCGCGCTGGCGCTGGCCGGGCGCGTCCTGCCCCGGGGCTGGCGGGTCGCCGGGACCTGCCGCGGCGCGGACAAGCGCGCCGAGTTCGCCCGGCGTGGCATCGAGGCCTTCCTGTTCGACCGCGGCCGCCCGCTGGACCGGCCGGCCGAGGCGCTGGCCGGCGCCACGCACCTGCTGTCCTCGGTGCCGCCGGATGCAGCCGGCGATCCGGTCATCGACCACCATGGAACCGATTTGCGGCAGCTTTCGGGCATCGAATGGGCCGGATACCTCTCGACCACCGGCGTCTACGGCGATCGCGGCGGGCAGTGGGTCGACGAGCGCAGCGCGCTGACGCCGACCGGCCAGCGCGGCGAGCGGCGGGTCGCCGCCGAGCGCGCCTGGCTCGGGCTCGGCCTGCCGATGCATGTGTTCCGCCTGGCCGGCATCTATGGGCCAGGGCGCAGCGCCCTCGACACCGTGCGCGAGGATCGTGCGCGGCGGATCGACAAGCCCGGCCAGGTGTTCAGCCGCATCCATATCGAGGACATCGCCGCGGTGCTGCAAGCCTCGATCGCCCGGCCCGATCCGGGCGCGATCTACAATGTCTGCGACGACGATCCGGCCCCGCCGCACGAGGTCATCGACGAGGCCTGCCGCCTGCTCGGCGTCGCGCCGCCGCCGCTCGAACCCTTCGCGGCGGCGCAGACGACGATGTCCGACATGGCGCGGAGCTTCTACGTCGACAGCAAGCGGGTCCGCAACGACCGCATCAAGACGGAGCTGGGAGTCGTACTGAAGTACCCCAGCTATCGCGAGGGGCTGCGGGCGCTGCTCGCGTCGCAGGAGGCGGGATGAACGGCGGCGCTCCTCATCCTTCGAGACGGCGCTTCGCGCCTCCTCAGGATGACGCGTCATATTGGTGATCGCACTAGTACCGCGTCATCCTGAGGAGCGAGCGACAGCGAGCGTCTCGAAGGATGAGGAGCGCCGCCCACGCTCAGACCCGCGCCACCACCTCTTCCACGGCGCGCAGGATGGTCGCGATGTTGTCGGGCTCGTTGAGGCGGTGCCCGGCGTCCTTGATCAGCGTGACGGCCACATCCTTGCTTTCCAGGCGCTCCGCCAGGCGGATCGAGGTCTGCCAGGGCACGTCGGGGTCCTTGGTGCCGTGCAGCAGGCGCACCGGGCAGTCGAGCCCGATCGCGCCGCCCAGCACCAGGTGCCGCCGGCCGGATTCGATCAGCAGCCGCGTGACGGGATAGGGCTCGCTGCTATAGGCCGAGGGGCGGTAGATGACGCCCTGCTTCATCAGCGCCTCGCGCACCGGCGCCGCCATGTTGGGCCACATCAGCTCCTCGGTGAAATCGGGTGCCGAGGCGATGCCCACAAGCCCGGCGACGCGTTCCTTGCGCTCGAGCGCCGCCAGCAGCATCAGCCATCCGCCCATGCTCGAGCCGACCAGGACCAGCGGCCCCTCGGTCAGCCGGTCGAGCGCGTCCAGCGAATCGGCGAGCCAGGCGGTGATGGAGCCCTCGAGGAAGTCGCCGCCGGACTGGCCATGGCCGGTATAGTCGAAGCGCAGGAAGCCCAGGCCCCGCGCGGCCGAGAATGCCTCCAGCGCCAAGGCCTTCTCGCCCGTCATGTCCGAGCGGTAGCCGCACAGGAACACGACGCTGGGTGCGCCGCCTGCCGTCCGCCGGTAGGCGATTGAAGGCCGGTCGCCGCGTGCTAATATCGAAAATTGTTGCAATTGCTGGTCTGGCGGCATGGACATCCCGGGCGGCGAAACGCCCCTCGACATGCAGGTTCAGGGATCGCGCGCGGCCGAGGCCGGGCGCGCGGGTCGGGCGCCGGTCGTCTTACAGGTCCTGCCCGCGCTTGTCACCGGGGGCGCGGAGCGCGGGGCGGTCGACGTGGCCGCCGCGGTCGCGGCCGCCGGCTGGACCAGCCTGATCGCGTCCAGCGGCGGGCCGATGGTGCGCGAGGTCGAGCGCGCGGGGGTGACGCATCTGCCCCTGCCGCTCGACAGCAAGAATCCTTTCGTGGTGCGCGCCAATATCGAGCGCCTGGGCCAGGCGATCGCCCGCCACGGCGTCGACATCGTGCACGGCCGCAGCCGGGCGCCGGCCTGGAGCGCGCTCTACGCCGCCCGCCGCGCCGGGGTGCGGTTCGTCACCACCTTCCACGGCACCTACAACTTCAGCAACGCGGCCAAGCGCTGGTACAACTCGGTGATGGCGCGCGGCGACCGGGTGATCGCCGCGTCGCAGTTCATCGTCGACCATGTCGTGCGCAACTACAACGCCAGCCCCGGCCTGATGCGCCTGATCCCGCGCGGCATCGACCTCGACCGCTTCGACCCTTCCAGGGTCAGCGGCCCGCGCCTGGCGCGGCTGGCCAAGGAATGGCGCCTGGCCGACGGCGTGCCGGTGGTGATGCTGCCCGGGCGGCTGACGCGCTGGAAGGGCCAGGCGGTGCTGATCGACGCCATCGCGCTGCGCGGCAAGCGCGACCTGCGCTGCCTGCTGGTGGGCTCGGACCAGGGGCGCGGCGCCTATCGCCGCGAGCTGGAGCAGCGCATCGCCGCGCACGGGCTCGAAACGGTCGTGCACCTGATCGACGAGTGCGGCGACATGCCGGCCGCGCTGAAGCTGGCCGACTTGGTCGTCTCTGCCTCGACCGACCCGGAAGCGTTCGGCCGCGTCGCGGTCGAGGCGCAGGCGATGGGCCGGCCGGTCGTGGCGACCCGGCACGGCGGCTCGCTGGAGACGGTGCTGGACGGCGAGACCGGCTGGCTGATCGAGCCGGGCAGTCCAACCCAGCTCGCCGCCGCGATCGACGCCGCGCTGGCGATGAGCGCGGCGGAGCGCCAGGCGATCGCCACGCGCGGCATCGCCCATGTGCGCGCCAACTTCTCGCGCGAGCTGATGTGCGCGCGCACGCTCGAGGTCTATCGCGAGCTGCTGGCGGAGATGCCGGTGGCCCATCCGGGCATCGCCGCCGCCGACGGCCAGGTGGCGGCATGAGCCGCGCAACCGAAGTAGCCGCGTGAACGCGGGGCCGCGGCCCGGGCGCATCCTCGTTATCAAGCTGGGCGCGCTCGGCGACTTCATCCAGGCGCTGGGTCCCTTCGCCGCGATCCGCCGGCACCATGCCGGGGACCGCGTGTTCCTGCTGACGACCGCGCCGTTCGCCGACCTGGCCGGGGCCAGCGGCTTGTTCGACCAGGTGGTGACGACCGAGCGCCTGCCGTGGTGGCGCGCCAGCGCGTGGCTTGCGCTCCGGCGCTGGCTGCGCGGCCAAGGATTCCGGCGGGTCTACGACCTGCAGACCGCCGACCGCAGCTCGGCCCTGTTCCACTTGATGGCGCCGGGGAAGCGGCCCGAATGGTCGGGCATCGCGCGGGGCTGCTCGCATCCCCACGCCAATCCGCGCCGCGACGACCTGCACACCGTCGACCGCCAGCGCGAGCAACTGGCGATGGCGGGGATCGCGGACGTACCCCCCGCCGACCCGTCCTTCCTGGTCGCCGACGTGGCGCGGTTCAACCTGACCCGGCGCTACCTGCTGCTGGTGCCCGGCGGATCGGCCAAGCGGCCGGCCAAGCGCTGGCCGGCCGAGCGCTTCGCGGCGCTCGCCGCCACGCTGCATCGCGAGGGCGTGACGCCGGTGGTGCTGGGCGGGCCGGACGAGCGCGACCTGGCCCAGGCGATCGTCCGGGGCGCCGGCGGCGTCGACCTGGCGGGGCGGACCTCGCTCGCCGACATCGCCGTCCTGGCGCGCGGGGCGGCGGCGGCGGTGGGCAACGATACCGGCCCGATGCACCTGATCGCCGCTTCGGACTGCCCGTCGGTCGTGCTGTTCTCGGCGGAGTCCGACCCCGCGCTCTGCGCCCCGCGCGGTCGATTGGTGAAGGTGCTGCGGCGCGAACGCCTCGCCGACCTCGAGGCCCCGGAGGTTGCGGCGGCGCTGGTCCTGCGCTAAAGGGTGCGCGCTTTCCCCAAGGGAGCGAACCGAGCATGAACCAAGTCGCCGCGGCCGCCGGGGCCAAAGGGCCGGCCGGCGGTCCCGTGACCGTGACTCTGCCCGACGGCAGCCAGCGCACGTTCGACGCGCCGGTGACCGGCGCGGACGTCGCGCGCGCGATCGGGCCGGGCCTCGCCAAGGCCGCGCTGGCGATGAAGCTCGACGGCAGGCTGGTCGATCTCGCCACCGCCATCGACCGCGACGCCACGGTCGCGATCGTGACGGCCAAGAGCCCGGAGGCGCTGGATCTCTATCGTCACGACGCCGCGCACGTGCTGGCCGAGGCGGTGCAGGAGCTCTATCCCGGCACGCAGATCACCTTCGGTCCCGCCACCGAGGACGGGTTCTACTACGACTTCGCTAGGGCGGCGCCGTTCTCGATCGACGACTTCGCCAAGATCGAGGCGAAGATGAAGGAGATCGTCGACCGCGACGAGGCGATCACGCGCGAGATCTGGGACCGCGCGCGGATCAAGCAGTACTTCATCGACCACGGCGAGACGTTCAAGGCCGAATGGGTCGACGAGCTGGAGACCAGCGAGCCGATCTCGGTCTACAAGCAGGGCAAGTGGCTGGACATGTGCACCGGCCCGCATCTGCCGTCCACCGGCAAGCTCGGCAAGGCGTTCAAGCTGATGAAGCTGAGCGGCACCTACTGGCGCGGCGACAAGAACAAGCCGCAGCTC
>JADZDN010000435.1 GCA_020851015.1 Alphaproteobacteria bacterium
ACGACGGCCACCTGCGAGCCGGCCATGGCCGTCACGAAGGCCGCGCGCAGCGCCACCTCGGTCTTGCCGAAGCCGACATCGCCGCAGATCAGCCGGTCCATCGGCCGCCCGGAGGCAAGGTCGGCGATGGTCTCGCCGATCGCGCGCTCCTGGTCCTCGGTCTCGGCGTAGGGGAAGCGGGCGCAGAATTCCTGGTAGAGGCCCTCCGGTGGCGCCAGTTCGAGGCCGGGGCGGACCTGGCGCTCGGCGGCGATGCGGATCAGCTCGCCCGCCATCGCCATGAGCTGCGCCTTGACCCGCGCGCGCCGCGCCTGCCACGCGGCGCCGCCCAGCTTGTCGAGCTGCGCGCCCGAGTCGGCCGAGCCGTAACGCGACAGCACCTCCAGGTTCTCGACCGGGATGAACAGCTTGTCGCCGCCGGCGTAGAGCACGCGCAGGCAGTCGTGCGGCGCGCCGGCGACCTCGAGCGTGACCAGACCATCGTACTGGCCGATCCCCTGCTCGACATGCACGACGAAGTCGCCCTCGGACAGGGCGGACAATTCGCCGATGATGCGGTCGGCGCGGCGCTGGCGCCGGGTGGTCGGGCGCGCAAGGCGCTCGCCCAGGATGTCCTGCTCGCCGATCACGGCGAGGTCGGGCGTCACGAAGCCGTGCTCGACCGGCAGCACGGCGAGCGCCGTCGTCCGGGCGGGCAGGCGCTCGACCTCGGCCCAGTTCACGACCGCCTTCTGCGCGGCCAGCCCGTGGTTGCGCAGCAGGGTCGCCAGCCGGTCCCGGGCCCCCAGGCTGAAGCCGGCGACCACGACGCGCCGGCCGGCCTCCTGCTGCGCGGCGATATGCTCGCGCACCGTGTCGAGCAGCCGGCCGTCCGGCCGCGCCCTGGCCTCGGCGAAATCGTGGCCCAGCCGCCCCCCGGCATCGACGCCCGCCCCTTCCGGCGGCGCGAACGGCGCCAGGTCGGCGATGGCGCGCGTCGCCGCCGCCCGTTCGAGCTCCTCGGCGGTCAGGTAAAGGCGATCCGGCGGCAGCGGCCGGTAGACCGGGGCGCCCTCGCCCGCGCCGTTGGCGCCGCCGCGGCGCGCGATATCCTGGCGGGCGCGATAGAACTCGTCGATCTGCTCCAGCCGCTGGGCGATCGCATCCTCGACGCCGTGGTCGCGGGTGATCGGCGCGCCCGGCAGGTAGTCGAACAGGGTCTCCAGCCGCTCGGCGAACAGCGGCAGCCAGTGCTCCATCCCGGGATGCCGGTGACCGGCCGTGACCGCGGCGTAGAGCGGGTCGTCCCCCGCCACCGCGCCGAACGCCGCGCGATAGCCGGTGCGGAAGCGCAGCACGGCGCCTTCGTCCAGGATCACCTCGCTGACCGGTTGCAGCCGCACGTCCTCGCGCCGTTCGCCGCTGAGCTGCGTCATCGGGTCGAAGGCCCGCACGCCTTCCAGCACGTCGCCGAACAGGTCCAGGCGCAGGGGCTCGTCATTGCCCGGCGGAAACACGTCCAGGATGCCGCCGCGCTGCGCGTACTCGCCCGCCTCGCGCACCGTGCCGGCGCGGCGGTAGCCGTTGCGGGCGAAGAATTCGAGCAGCGCCGGCAGGTCCAGCTTCTGGCCCACCCCGGCGGTGAACACCGCGCCCGCGAAGCCTGCCCGGGCCGGCAAGCGCTGCAGCAGCGCGTTGACAGTGGTGAGGACGACCGCCGCCGCCTCCATGCCGCCGGCAAGACGCGCCATGGCGGAGAGGCGCCGGCTGACCACTTCGCCGTTCGGCGACACGCGGTCGTAGGGCAGGCAGTCCCAGGCCGGCAGGGACACGACCGGAAGCCCGGGGGCGAAGAAGGCGATCCCCTCCTCCATCCGCGCCAGGCGGGTGTCGTCGCGCGCGACATGAAGCACGGGCTGGGCGCGTTGCAGCGCCAGCGCCGCGACGACTTGCGAATCGAAGCCCTCGGGCACCCCGCCGCAGCTCACGCGCCCCGGCGCTGCGCCGATCTTATCCAGAAAATTCAATGCTATTCAGCCCGGTTGCTAAAGCGCTGCAGCAACTTGACCACGTCGTTCGCCTGGGTCGCCGATGGTTCCTGGCGCCCCGTCACCCAGTCGTAGATATCGGGATCGCTTTCGCCCAGCAATGCCTCGAATCGGTCAAGCTGCTCCGCGCCGAACGCATCGAGGTGCGCGTCGGCGAACCGCCCCATCAGCAGGTCCATCTCGCGCGTCCCGCGATGCCAGGCCCGGAACCTGAGCTTGCGCCGGCGGATACTTGTCGCTTCATCGCTGCTGATGGGCAAAGTGGAGATCCAAAAGTTTGAACCACGACGACACAACGGACACCACGTCGAACCTACAGGACCAAGCGGCGTATGCCGTCGCGCAACAAGGGCACATTGAAGTTGATGAGCAGGCCTAGCCGCTTATGCGCAAGCTTCAAATATGTCAGCACCTGGGCCTCGTGAATTGGCATCAACCGATCGACGGCCTTGATTTCGACGACGACTTCGTCGTCGACCATAAGGTCGATTCGGAAGGCGGGTTCCAGCAACCGCCCCCGATATCTGATAGCGACGGCCGACTGACGCTCAAATCGAATCGATCGTTGTTCCAATTCCACCGCCAGGCAGGCTTCGTACACGGATTCGAGAAGGCCCGGACCGAGCGCGCGGTGAACGGCAAATGCACCATCGAGTATGGAACGCGCGGCGGCGTCGACGCCGGCAGCCAATGCCGCATGGCTTCCTTTCGTGGTGTCCGTTGTGTCGTGGTGGTTCATCTCTTCTTCTTCCGATGCAGCCGCTAGAATAGGGCCGAACCCAGGGAAACAGAAACG
>JADZDN010000436.1 GCA_020851015.1 Alphaproteobacteria bacterium
TCACTGAAGGGAGGCGGCCCGCCTCCCTACCCCGCCCCCACAAGGGGGGAGGGGACTCGAATCGAGGATCGCATTCGCTTTTGCTCCCCCCCTCGATGGGGGAGGGCGGGGTGGGGGTGCTTCTTCGCGCGCGAGACGGGTTCAGGCCCCGCGTCTGCCCGCCGAAAGCGCCGCGCCGAAGGCCTGGAACAGCGCGCGGTTCACCTGGTTGGTCTGCGGATCGTACTCCGCGTGCCATTGCACCCCCAGCGCGAACCCGGGCGCGTCGGCGATGCGGATCGCCTCGATCGTGCCGTCCTCGGCCATCCCCTCGACGACCACGCGCTCGCCCAGTTCCTGGATCCCCTGGCCGTGCAGCGAGTTCACGCGAATCGTCTCGCAGCCGAGGAGGCGGGCGAACGCGCCGCCCGGGACCAGGCGGACTTCGTGGCGATCCGCGAAGATGACGGCAGGGTCGGGGTGGATCTCGCCGTTCTCCAGCCGGGGCATGCGATGGTTCATGCGGCCGGGCAGCTCGCGGATCTCCGGATGCAGCGTGCCGCCGAAGGCGACGTTCATCTCCTGCAGGCCGCGGCAGATGCCGAACAGCGGCACGCCGCGCGCGACGCAGGCCTCGGTCAGCGCCAGCGCCACGTCGTCGCGCGCCTCGTCATAGGGCTCGTGGGCGGGATGCGGATCGCACTTGAAATGCTTGGGGTGGACGTTGGCGCGCGCGCCGGTGAGCAGCACGCCGTCGACCGTATCCAGCAAGCTGCCGATGTCCGTGATGTCCGGCGCGCCCGCGAACATGATCGGCAGCGCCCCGGCAACATCCGCCAGCGCGCGCAGATTGCGCTCGCCGGCGAGCTGCACGTTGAATCGGTTCTCCACGCGATACGCGTTGGCGATGACGCCGACGACCGGCTTTCTCATTGCCCGGCTCTTACCTGCAATCCAGCTAAATATTAGTTTAGCGGGGTCGGAATCATTGAAAAAGGGGCCGGTTTTCGCTGCCAGGCGCAGGAGGCTGGGGGCAGCCATTCGCGAAACGCTGGCCTTGCCGAGGCCTTCCCTCGACGCGATCCGCCGGATGAAACGCCGCGCGAAATGGCCTATATCTCGCCCATGACCGAACAAAGCGCGGCGAGGGCCGCGACACCTTCACCCCTGGCGCGCCATCTGAGCGGGCTTAACCCGGTGCAACTCCAGGCCGTCGAGGCGCTGGACGGGCCGGTGCTGGTGCTGGCCGGCGCCGGCACGGGCAAGACGCGCGTGCTGACCTCGCGGCTGGTGCACCTTCTGGCCACGGCGCGCGCCATGCCCTCGCAGATCCTGGCCGTCACCTTCACCAACAAGGCGGCCAGCGAGATGCGCCACCGGGTCGAGGCGATGCTGGGACGCCCGGTCGAGGGCTGGTGGCTGGGCACGTTCCATTCGATCGGCACGCGCATCCTGCGCCGCCATGCCGAGCTGGCGGGCCTGCGCACCAACTTCACGATCCTCGATGCGGACGACCAGGTGCGGCTGTTGAAGCAGATCATGACGGCCGAGCATATCGACGACAAGAAATGGCCGGCGCGCGTGCTGATGGGCGTGATCCAGCGCTGGAAGGACCGCGGCCTCTTGCCCGAGCAGGTGACGGCGGGCGAGGACAGCGAGGTAGCCAATGGCGGTGCGCTCAACATCTACCGCCAGTACCAGGACCGCCTGCGCACGCTCAACGCGGTGGATTTCGGCGACCTGCTGCTGCTGAACCTGGCGCTGTTCAAGGCGCGGCCCGACGTGCTCGAGGATTACCAGCGCCGCTTCCGCTACATCCTGGTGGACGAGTACCAGGACACCAACGTCTCGCAGTACCTGTGGCTGCGGCTGCTGGCGCAGGGGCACCGCAACATCTGCTGCGTGGGCGACGACGACCAGTCGATCTACGGCTGGCGCGGCGCCGAGGTCGGCAACATCCTGAAGTTCGAGCAGGACTTCCCTGGCGCCAAGGTCATCCGGCTGGAGCAGAACTACCGTTCGACCGCGCGCATCCTGGCCGCCGCCTCGGGGCTCATCGCGCACAACCAGGAGCGGCTCGGCAAGACCTTGTGGACCGAAACGCGCGACGTCGAGCCGGGAGAGAAGCTCCGCCTGCGCTCGGTCTGGGACGGCGAGGACGAGGCCCGCTTCGTGGGCGAGGAGATCGAGGCGCTGCAGCGCCGCAAGGAACCCCTCTCGCAGATCGCCATCCTGGTCCGCGCGGGCTTCCAGACCCGCGAGTTCGAAGAGCGGCTGATGACGCTCGGCGTGCCCTATCGCGTCATCGGCGGCCCGCGCTTCTACGAGCGCCAGGAGATCCGCGACGCGATGGCGTATCTGCGCGTGATCAACCAGCCCGACGACGACCTTGCCTTCGAGCGTATCGTCAACCTGCCGCGACGCGGGATCGGCGACACCACGCTGCGGGCCGCCCACGCGCTCGCCCGCGCCAAGGGCGTGTCGCTGACGACGGCGTGCCGCGAACTGGCCCAGACCGACGAGCTGAAACCCGCGGGACGCCGCGCGCTGACGGGTTTTCTCAACGACCTCGACCGCTGGCGCGCCTTGGTCGACCGCACGCCGCATGCCGAGCTTGCGGAGATGGTGCTGGAGGAATCGGGCTATGTCGCGATGTGGCGCGACAGCAAGGCGGCCGAGGCGCCGGGGCGGCTCGACAACCTGAAGGAGCTGATCCCCGCCATGGGCGAGTTCGAATCGCTCAACGGGTTTCTCGAGCATGTCAGCCTGGTGATGGAGGCGACGACCGAGTCGCAGGGCGACATGGTCAGCATCATGACGCTGCACGCCGCAAAGGGGCTGGAGTTCGACACGGTGTTCCTGCCGGGCTGGGAGGAGGAGCTGTTTCCCAACCGCCGCACGCTGGACGAGGGCGGCGCCAAGGCGCTGGAGGAGGAGCGCCGGCTTGCCTATGTGGGACTCACGCGCGCGCGCAAGCGGGTGATCATCAGCCATGCCCAGCACCGCCGCGTCTTCAATGCATGGGTCGCCTGCCTGCCGTCGCGCTTCATCGACGAATTGCCGGCGGCGGAAGTCGAGCTGGACAGCGGGCCGGGCGTCGCCCTGCGCCGCGACCCGGCGCTGGAGAGCGCGTCGAGCTGGAGCGCCGTGCCCCGCTGGCAGCAGGGGCGCGGCTTCGGCGGCCGGTCGAACCCGCTCTTGATCGAAGGGACGGCGCGCGAGGTCGATGCCGTCCCGACCGCGCGCTTCGCGTCGGGCGCGCGCGTGTTCCACCAGAAGTTCGGCTACGGCACGGTGGCGGGGGTGGACGGCGACAAGCTGGACATCGAGTTCGACAAGGCGGGCCGCAAGAAGGTGATGGACAGCTTTGTCCAGCGCGCGACGGCGTAGGGCCTATTGGTCCCAGGCTGCTAACTCAGACTCATCCAGCGGTTCGAAGAACGCGCGGGTAAGTTGCCCCTTGGCAAGGCCGGCGCGAGGGGGCACGGCGGCGGGATAGGCGACGAGGCGAACGACAGGTTGCCCTGCCTTCATGATCACAACCTCCTCACCAGACAAAGCCATCCTGATCAATCGGGAGAGTTGGTTCCGGGCCAGATGGGCATTGATCTTGACCAACGATCTTCTCGCATGGCTGCGATTCTCGGCCGAACTGGATCAGATGATATACGATTGCCCATCGATGAGGACTGCCATCACATGCCCGATTCACGGCTATCCGACTGGACGCGGGGAGACGTGTTCCGCGAACCCTAGTGCGTCATGGCCGGGCCGGCGCGAAGCGCCGAGACCCGGCCATCCACGCCGAGTTTCATGCGAGCGCAAGCAAGGCGTGGATGGCCGGCTCGGAGGCCACGGCTGTCCGGCTGAGCACTTGACGAATTGCACGAGAGCCAGCGCCGATCGGGCGTTTGATGGGTTTCGCGCAGGCCGGGACACCTTTTTCCAGTCCCCCCTCCCCTTGCGGGAGGGGGTTAGGGGGAGGGGGCGTCGCGTTTCCGCGCGATCGGCCGCGCGGCGTGGATCGAGCGGAACGCGAGGAAACCACCAAGGCACCAGGACACCAAGGAAGGGAAAAGGGACTCGCCGTCAGGACGTCGCGGACACCACGTCGGAACGGGCGCGCGGCCAAGCGCCGCGCAAAAATCCCTCTCGCTCTGTCTGGCGCCGTGTCCGTGATGTCGTGGCGGATCAATCCGTCTTTCTTGGTGCCTTGGTGGTTTCCAAGGGTTCTGAACGCGTGCGGCGCACGGGCGCATCGCGAGGACGCGCGCCCTCGCGTACCCCTCCCCCCAACCCCCTCCCGCAAGGGGAGGGGGGCCCCAAGGTTTGCGTCCCGGCATCGCGCGCATTGAATCAAATGCCCAATCGACGTCGGCTTCCGTGCAGGTCGTCAACCATTCCACCGGACAGCCGTGGATCAAGTCGGGCCATGACGTTTGGGGAGACTGCGATATCGAGTCCAAGTCGCCGCTGTGTGTTCAAGACCCGGGTCAGATTTAGCTTGTGCGATCCAAACCTCGCGATCAACCGGACAGCCTTGGCTCGGAGGCCGGCCATGACGAGAGTGAAGGCGTTGATTGCGCGCGCTAAATGTCTAGCTCAGCCTCGGGACATACCGCAATCCGATGGTTGGCGATGACCTGAGCAACTCGATGGTGGTGATTCGCCTCAATGTCCCGGCCGCCGCCGCGCAGGCTTTCGCCGAGGCGCTGGAGAACTTTGCCGAGGCCGTGTCGGCCTTTGAACTGGCGCCGGGCGGGGAGTGGAAAATCGAGGGGATCGGGCCCGAGCCCGACCGGGGACAACTGGCGATGTCGCTGGCGCTGGCCGCCGCCGCCGCCGGGATCGCCGAGCCGCCCGTGACGGTCGAGGCGCTGCCGGAGGTCAACTGGCTGGCCGAGAACCGGCGCAGCTTCACGCCGCTTTCCGCGGGCCGTTTCCTGGTGCATCCCTCGCATGACCGGCCGCTGGCGCCGGGGCGGATCGCGCTGTGCATCGACGCCGGCGAGGCGTTCGGGTCGGGCGAGCACGAGACGACGCGCGGCTGCCTGCTCGCGATCGACGCGCTGGGCAGGCGCTGGCCGCGCGGGCGCGGGGTTGCCCGGCGCGGGCGCGCGGGCCGGGCCCTCGACATGGGCTGCGGCACGGGGATCCTGTCGCTGGCGATGGCGCTGCTGTGGCGATCGCCGGTGCTCGGCATCGACCTGGCGCCCGAGGCGGTGCGGGTGGCGCGCGCGAATGCCGGCATAAACCAGGCCGCGGTGCTGATGCGCGCGGTCCATGCGGACGGTTTCCGCGCGCGACTGCTGCGGGGGCGCCGGTTCGATCTGGTCGCCGCCAATATCCTGCAGCGTCCGCTGGTGGCGATGGCGCCGGCGCTGGCGCGGCATCTGCGGCGCGGCGGGCGAGCGATCCTGTCGGGTTTCTACAGCGACCAGGCCCAGGCCGTCATCGCCGCGCAGCGCGCGCAGGGCCTGGCGCCGGAGCGGCGCATCGTCGTGGGCGCGTGGTGCACCGTGGTCATGCGGCGGAAATAGCCGGGCGGCCCAGGAGAGGCGGCCGGGAGATGGGGCCGGCGACCCTCCCAATGCAGGGTCGAGAGGGTCGCCGGAACCGCGCCACCCGGGGGAGTGGGCGGCGCGGAGGGGTAGCGGAAAGGCTTTAGTCGGCTGCGTCGGTGACCACCGCGACCTGCGGCCGCGCGCGGTTGCTGTTGGCCGGGGCGGGCACGTCGATCCAGCCCAACGCCAGGCCGACCGGCACGGGCGCGCCCGTCGCGGCGAGCCTGCCTTCGGACACGGCGCGGGCGATGCCGTCGATCTGGCCGCGCTCGATGCCGATGTCGCGCAGCATCGCGCCGTCCAGCGCCGACAGCTCGCGGCGGGTGCGGGCGCGCATGCGCCAGCGGACCAGCGGCTCGACGAGCTGCTCGCGGGCGAACGACGCCAGCGTACCCCGGTGCTTGGGTTCCGTCGTCCCCGCGGCGCACAATGCCAGCGTGCGGACCTGGTCGCGCGTGATGCCGATATCGGCCAGCATGCGGTCGTCCAGGGCTTCCAGCTCCTTCAGCGCGACGCGCGCCGTCTTCCACTTGCGGTAGCGTATCACCGGCGCGGCGATCAGATCGGCGATCGCCTCGCCGATCACGACGGCGCGCATCGTGTTCGCCTTTGCGATCAGGGCATGGACATCTTCCGGCACCGCCGGTCCGCGATAGGCGGCGCCGGCACCGGGGGAATTCTTGCGGACGGAGGTGAAGTGGGTTCCGTCGTACATGATACACATCCTTGGTCTTGTTCGGGCTTGGTCTTGTTCGGGCCGGTCGTTGCCGCCACATCCCCCGGAAGGGAATCCGGTCGGGCAGGCTTCCGCCGTCCTCGTATGCAGGTTAAATAGTCCCGCTTGGGACCGAATCCGAGGGTAAATGCTGCACAGCAGCATTGAGAGGAATGCATGCGATGCCTTTGATTCGCCTAAATTTCGTCAACCTTCCGTTAACCATTGAAGCCGCAACGCAGCAGGAAAAGGGGTCGTGCCGATGACGCCGGACGATGCCACCCCCCCGGTTTTTCAGGGCGATGCCGCGCTGGACCGCTTGCTGGCCAAGGCGGGGCTTTCCGTGGATGCCGCCTGGATGCGCGAACTGGTGCGCGGCGTGCTGGCCGCGCCGACCCCGATGGCCGAGCCGGACCGGTGGATCGGGTTGGTCGCGGCCGAGCCCGCCCCGGACCTGGCGGCCCAGCTGCGCGCCCTGAAGCGCGAGATGGAAGCCGCGGTGGCGAAGGCCCCGCCGACCGCCGGGCAGCGGACCCAGCGCCTGGCCGATCTGCGCGCGGAACTGCGACGTCGCGGCCTTGACGGCTTCATCGTGCCGCGCGCCGACGAGCACCAGGGCGAATACGTTGCCAAGCGGGCCGAGCGCCTGCCCTGGCTGACGGGGTTTGCCGGCTCGGCCGGCGTCGCGGTCGTGCTGCAGGACCGCGCGGCGATCTTCGTCGACGGGCGCTACACGCTGCAGGTGCGCGACCAGGTCGACACCGCGCTGTTCGAGCCGCGCCATATCACGGACGAACCGCCGGCGGACTGGCTGGCGGCGAACCTGAAGCCCGGCTGCAAGGTCGGCTACGACCCCTGGCTGCTGCCGCCCGCCTCGGTCGAGCGCCTGGCGGCTTCCTGCGCCAAGGCCGGGGGCGAGATGGTTGCCCTGGACGACAACCCGCTCGACGCCGTCTGGCGCGACCAGCCGCCGCCGCCGATCGCGCCGGTCATGCCGCAGGACCTGCGCTACGCCGGGCGCAGCGCCGCCGACAAGCGCCAGGAAATCGCGCGCAAGCTCGCCGCCGACGATGTCGACGCCGCCGTGCTGACCGATCCGGCCTCGCTCGCCTGGCTGTTCAACATCCGCGGCGGCGACGTGTCGCACACGCCGCTGCCGCTCGGCTTCGCGATCGGCGAGAAGGACGGCGCGGCGCGGCTCTACCTCGATCCGCGCAAGCTGCTGGCGGAGACCCGCGCCCATCTGGGCAACAGCGTGGCGATCGCGCCGCCGAAGGCGTTCCCGGCCGGGCTCGACGCGCTGAAGGACAAGCGCGTGCTGGTCGACCCGGCGACCGCCGGCGCCGCGGTGCTCGACCGCCTGGCGAAGGCCGGCGCCAAGCCGGTGCGCGGCGAGGATCCCTGCGCCCTGCCGCGCGCCTGCAAGAACAAGGTCGAGCTGGACGGCGCCCGCGCCGCGCACCGCCGCGACGGGGCGGCGCGGGTGCGCTTCCTGGCCTGGCTGGCGCGCGCGACGGCTGGCGGCACGGTCGACGAACTCGGCGCCTCGGACCGGCTCGAGGCCTTCCGGCGCGACGGCGAGCTGTTCCGCGATCTCAGCTTCGACACTATTTCCGGCGCGGGTCCGAACGGCGCCATCGTCCACTACAAGTCGAGCGCGGCCACCAACCGCAGGCTCGAGTCGGGCAGCCTCTATTTGCTCGATTCCGGCGCGCAGTATCTCGACGGCACCACCGACGTGACGCGGACGGTGGCGATCGGCGCGCCCAGCGCGGAAATGCGCGACCGTTTCACCCGCGTGCTGAAGGGGCATATCGCCATCGCCACGGCCCGCTTTCCGCACGGCACCTCGGGCAGCCAGCTCGACCCGCTGGCGCGCCACGCGCTGTGGCAGGCCGGGCTCGATTTCGACCACGGCACCGGCCACGGCGTGGGCAGCTATCTGTCCGTGCACGAAGGCCCGCACCGCATCTCGAAGGTGCCGAACACGGTCGCGCTGAAGCCCGGCATGATCGTCTCGAACGAGCCGGGCTACTACAAGACCGGCGCGTTTGGCATCCGCATCGAGAACCTGGTGACGGTGATCGACGTTCCCAAGCCGCCGGGCGGCGAGCGCGCGCTGCTGGGCTTCGAGACGCTGACCCTCTGCCCGATCGACCGCACGCTGGTCGATGCCTCGCTCTTGACCAAGGACGAGATCGCCTGGCTCGACGCCTACCACGCGACGGTGCGCGCGACGATCGGCCCGCTGGTGGACGGCGAGACGCGGACCTGGCTGGAGAGCGCGACGCGGCCGGTCGCGGGTTGACCGGGAAATCCAATTTAGACTAGTCTAAGACTAGTCGAAATTGGAGTCCGGCGCATGGCTGAAATCAGCGCCTACGAGGCCAAGACGCACCTGTCCCGGCTGCTTGCGCGCGCCGAGAAGGGCGAGCGCATCGTTATCACCAAGCATGGCCGCGCCGTGGCGCAGCTCGTGCCGATGGAGGCGGAGGGCAGGATGTCGCGCGACGAGGCGATCCGCCGCCTGCGCGCATTTCGCGACAAGCATCCGCTCGGGGGCATCACCGTCAGGGAGTTGATCGACGAAGGGCGCAAGTGGTAGCCAGCTTCGTCCTGGACTGCTCCGTCACGATCGCGATGTGCCTCAAGGACGAGCGCAGCGCCTACGCCCGGAAGGTGGAGGAAGCGCTCCGGGACACCGGGGCGGTGGTACCCGCGCTTTGGCCGTACGAGGTGGCCAACGCGCTCGTCATGGCGGAGCGGCGGCATCGCCTTTCACCGGCCGAGCGCGATGAATTGCTCGCCATTCTCGGCTCTCTCGGTATCGTGGTCGTGGCGGCGCCTGCGGTGCTGCCGCACGCGCTGATCGCGCTGGCCCAGCGCCACAAGCTGACGGCCGACGATGCCGCCTATCTGGAGCTGGCGGTAAGCAAGGGGCTGCCGTTGGCAACGACGGATTCCGGCCTCGCGCGCGCGGCCAAGGCAGCGCGGGTGCCGCTGTTCAAGGGCTGAGCGACTTTTTGCTACGGCACGATCCCGGGCGGCGATGCGATGGCATGGCGCGCTGCCCCTTAGTCGGGCTGTAGCCGTAGCGGCCGTGGGTGGGGAGGGTCATCGATACACTTCCCGGCGATGCCCGATCTTCAGCACCAGGACGAGCACGCGGCCATGGTCGATTTCATAGACAATACGCCAGTCACCGACGCGAATTCGGTAGAGGCTATCCTTGCCGGCAAGCTTGATCGCACCGGGCGGCAGCGGCTGTTCCTCCAGGGCGACAAGTCGGAAGGCGATCCGCTTTCTGACGGCGGGGTCGAGTTGGTCGAACGCGCGCTTCGCCGCCGGCGCGAACTCGACTCTATAGGTCATCGACGGCGCGGGCGGCGGATGCCATGCTCGCGCAATGCCTCATTGAGGGTGGTCGTGCCCCTGCGCTTCGCCTCCGCGCGCGCGGCGCGGGCGTCGGCGACATCGCGCTGGTCCTCCAAGCGCTGCAGGGTTGCTACATCGTCCAGCGAAACGACCGCCGCCACCGGTTTTCCGCGCCGGGACAAAAGGACGCGCTCCTTGCCATAGGCGGCGCGATTCACGAGCTCGGACAGGCGATCGCGGGCCTCGGCTGTGGATATGGCGGCGGTGTTGCTCTTGGTCATATCTGTCAATCCGGGGCGAAGATGCCGGAATTGTACATTTCAGGAATATCGGGGTCAACCGGCCGCTATGCGTCCCCCACCAGCTTCAGCCATTCCTGCTCGGTCAGCGTGGTGACGCCGAGTTCGCGGGCCTTGGTGGCCTTGGAGCCCGCGTCGGCGCCGACGATCACGTAGTCGGTCTTCTTCGACACCGAGCTGGCCACCTTGGCGCCCAGCGCCTCGGCCCTCGCCTTGGCCTCGTTGCGGCCAAGGGTTTCGAGCGTGCCGGTGAAGACCACGGTCTTGCCAGCAACGGGCGAGCCGGAGGCGGCGGGCTGGGCGAAATCCTCGACCGTGACCTCGCGCTGCAGGTCGTCCAGCGCCTTGGTGTTGTGCGGCTCGGCGAAGAAGTCGACGATGTCCTGCGCGACCGACGGGCCGATGCCCTCGATGTTGTCGAGCTCGGCCAGCGCCTCTTCATCCTCTTTCGCCGCGCGCTGCATGGCCATGCGCCAGGCCGCGAGCGAGCCGTAGTTGCGCGCCAGCAGTTTCGCCGTCGCCTCGCCGACCTGGGGGATGCCCAGCGCGAAGATGAACCGGGGCAGCGGGACGCTGCGCCGCGCCTCGATCGCGCGCTCCAGGTTACCGAAGCGAAGCCCGCCCCAGCCCTCGATGCCGGCCCTGGCCTTCTTGTCGACCACGATCCGCTCGCGGTGCCGGCCCAGGCGGTAGATGTCCGCGGGCGACTTCAGGTAGCCGAGATCGAACAGCTCCTGGATCGACTCGCCGCCCAGCCCGTCGATGTCCATCGCGTTGCGCTGGACGAAATGCTTCAGGCGCTCGACCGCCTGGGCGGGGCAGGTAAGTCCGCCGGTGCAGCGCCGCACGACCTCGCCGTCCTCGCGCACCGCGCGGCTGCCGCAGACCGGGCACTTGTCGGGAAAGATATAGGGCTTGCTGGCGCGGGCGCGCTTTTCCTCCAGCACGCGCACGACCTGGGGGATCACGTCGCCGGCGCGCTGGACGACCACGTGATCGCCCTCGCGGATGTCCTTGCGCTGGATCTCGTCCTCGTTGTGCAGGGTCGCGCGCGCCACCACCACGCCGCCCACCGTCACCGGCTTAAGCTCGGCCACGGGGGTCAGCGCGCCGGTGCGCCCGACCTGGATGGCGATGCGCTCGAGCACGGTGACCGCCTGCTCGGCCGGGAACTTGTGCGCGATGGCCCAGCGCGGCGCGCGGCTGACGAAGCCGAGGCGGTCCTGCCAGTCCAGCCGGTTGACCTTGTAGACCACGCCGTCGATGTCGTAGTCCAGCTCCGCGCGCTGCTCCTGCAGCTTCTGGTGCAGCGCCAGCGCCTGGTCCTCGTCGCGGCACAGCTTCGCCAGCGGGTTGGTCTTGAAGCCCCAGGCCGCGAAGCGCTCGACCATGTGCCAATGCGTGTCGGCCGGCAGCGCGCTCGCCTCGCCCCAGGCATAGGCGAAGAAGCGCAGGGGACGCCGCGCGGTGATCGCGGGGTCGAGCTGGCGCGTCGATCCGGCCGCCGCGTTGCGCGGGTTGGCGAAGACCGGCTCGCCCGCCTTCTCGCGCTCCTGGTTCAGCCGCGCGAAGTCCTTGCGCGCGAAATAGACTTCGCCGCGCACCTCGATCAGGCCGGGCACGTCCTTGCCCCTCAGTCGCTGGGGCACGTCGGCGACGGTCTTCAGGTTGGCGGTGATGTCCTCGCCGACAGTGCCGTCGCCGCGCGTGGCGCCCTGGACGAACACGCCGTCCTCGTAGCGCAGATTGGCCGACAGCCCGTCGATCTTCGGTTCGGCCGCCAGCTCGATGGCCGTTTCGAGCGGAAGTTTGAGAAATCGTCGCACACCGGCCACGAAGTCGCGCACGTCCTCGGCGCCGAACGCATTGCCCAGCGACAGCATGGGCCGGAGATGCGTGACCTTAGCAAAGCCTTGCGCGGGCGCGGCGCCGACGCGGCGGGTCGGGCTGTCCAGGCGCACCAGGTCGGGAAAGCGCTGCTCGATCGCCTCGTTGCGCCGGCGCAGCGCGTCGTAGTCGGCGTCGGAGATCGCCGGCGCGTCCTTCTGGTAATAGAGCCTGTCGTGGCGCGCGATTTCCGCCGCCAGGCGGGCCAGCTCGGCGTCCGCCTGCTTCTTCGTCAGCTTCTCCACGGCGATGGCGGAGCCGTCCTTCATCGCCGCTTCCTGCGCAGCGCGCCGTCGCCGATCAGCCGCTCGGCGGCCGCGCGCGCCTCGTCGGTCACGGCGGCGCCCGACAGCATGCGCGCGATTTCCTCGCGCCGCTCGGCCTCGTCGAGTGCCGCGACGCGGGTCAAGGCGCCGCCCTTGCCCACGGACTTGCTGACGCGCATCTGGTGCGCCGCGCGCGCCGCCACTTGCGGCGAGTGGGTCACGACCAGGAGCTGCACGTTGCGCGCGAGGCGCGCCAGCCGGTCGCCCACCGCGTCGGCGGTGGCGCCGCCGATCCCGCTGTCGACCTCGTCGAACACCAGGGTGGGCAGCGGCTCCTCGCGCGCCATGACCACCTTGAACGCCAGCATGAAGCGCGACAGCTCGCCGCCCGAGGCGATCTTGTGCAGCGGCCCCGGCGCCTGGCCCGGATTGGTCGTGGCCTCGAAGCGCACGCGGTCGATGCCGTGCTCCGACCAGTCCGGCTCGTCCAGGCGCTGGATCGCGGTCACGAACTTCGCGCGCTCCAGCTTCACGGGCGGCAGCTCGGCGGCGATCGCCTTGTCCAGCCGCCCGGCCGTCGCGTGGCGCAGCTTCGACAGCGCCTCGGCCCCGGCCAGGAACGCGGCCCGTGCGGCGTCCGCTTCCTTGGCGAGGCGCTCCAGGTTGCCGGCGCGGTCGTCGATCGCGGCCAGGTGCCCGGCCAGGCGCTCGCGCAGCGCCGGCAGGGCCTTGACCTCCACGCGGTGCTTGCGCGCGAGGGCGCGCAGCCCGAACAGCCGGTCCTCGATCTTCTCCAGGCGCCTGGGGTCCAGCTCCTCGTCGCTCGCCACGGATTCCAGGTGGGCGATGGCGTCGGCCAGCTCGCTGGCCGCGCGCTCCAGCGCCGCGCCGGGCGCGTCGAGCCTTCCGCCGGCCTGGGCGGCGGCGCGGTCGAGCTGGTGGCGCGCCGTCGCGATGGCCCGCTCGGCCGACTTGTCGCCCGCCAGATGGCCGAGCGCCTCGCTGACCGCGGTCATCACCTTCTCGCGGTTCATCAGCACGCCGCGGTCGCGCGCCAGCGCGTCTTCCTCGTCGGCCTTGGGGTTGAGCGCCTCGATCTCGCCCAGCGCGTGGCGCAGGAAGGCTTCGTCGGCATCCGCGCGCTCCCCGGCCGTGGCCGCCTCACCGCGCTTGGCCTCCAGTTCGCGCCAGCGCTTCCATGCCTCGGACACGGCGGCGGCGCGTTCCGCCAGGGCAGCGCCGGCATAGGCATCCAGCAGCGGGCGGTGGGTGCCGGGATCGATCAGGCCCTGCTGCTCGAACTGCCCCTGCACCTCCACCAGCTCGGCCGCGACCTGGCGCAGCAGGCCGATCGCGGCCGGCTGGTCGTTGATGAAGGCGCGGCTGCGCCCGTCGGCGCCAAGCACGCGGCGCAGGATCAGGTCGCCCTCGACGGTCAGGCCCTGCTCGTCGAGCCGCTTGCGCAGCGCGTGGCGCGGCGGCAGGTCGAAGCTGGCGGTGACGACGGCCTGGGCCGCCCCGGCCCGGACCAGCGCCTGGTCGCCGCGCGCGCCCAGCGCCAGGCCGAGGGAATCGAGCAGGATGGACTTGCCCGCGCCGGTCTCGCCGGTCAGCGCCGTCAGCCCGGATTCGAACTGCAGGTCGAGCCGGTCGATCAGCACGACGTCGCGGATCGACAGGA
>JADZDN010000437.1 GCA_020851015.1 Alphaproteobacteria bacterium
CCGGCATCTACTCCTGGCTGCCGCTGGGCTTCCGCGTGCTGAAGCGCATCGAGCAGATCGTGCGCGAGGAGGAGGACGCGGCGGGCTGCCAGGAAGTGCTGATGCCCACCATCCAGCCGGCCGAGCTGTGGCGGGCGAGCGGGCGCTACGACGACTACGGCGCGGAAATGCTGCGCATCAAGGACCGGCACGACCGCGACATGCTCTACGGGCCGACCAACGAGGAGCAGATCACCGAGATCTTCAAGGCCTATATCCGCAGCTACAAGCACCTGCCGAAGCTGCTCTACCACATCCAGTGGAAGTTCCGGGACGAGGTGCGGCCGCGCTTCGGCGTGATGCGCGGGCGCGAGTTCCTGATGAAGGACGCCTACTCGTTCGACCTCGACTATGCCGGCGCCGAGCGGTCCTACCGCAAGTTCTTCGTCGCCTACCTGCGCACCTTCGCGCGGATGGGCTTGAAGGCGATCCCGATGCAGGCCGACAGCGGCCCGATCGGCGGCGACATGAGCCACGAGTTTCAGATCCTCGCCGAGACCGGCGAGAGCAAGGTCTTTTGCGACAAGGCGTTCCTCAACTTCGATCCGCTGCAGACCGACATCGACTACGACGGCGACCTGAAGCCGCTGGTCGACCGTTGGACCGGACTTTACGCGGCCGCCGACGAGAAGCACGACCCGGCGAAATGCCCGGTGAAGGGCGACCAGCTCCTGGAGGCGCGCGGCATCGAGGTCGGACACATCTTCTATTTCGGCACGAAATACTCGGCGCCGCTGGGCGCCAACGTCGACGGCCCCGATGGCAAGTCGACGACCGTGCACATGGGTTCCTACGGCATCGGCGTGTCGCGCCTCACGGGCGCGATCATCGAGGCGAGCCACGACGATGCCGGGATCATCTGGCCGGAGTCGGTGGCGCCGTTCCGCGTCGGGCTGATCAACCTGAAGACCGGCGACGCCAAGACCGACGCGCTTTGCGCCGATGTCTACGCCAGGCTGCGGCAAAAGAAGGTCGAGGTCCTCTACGACGACCGCGACGAGCGGGCCGGCGCGAAGTTCGCGGATATGGACCTGATCGGCCTGCCGTGGCAGGTGATCGTGGGGCCGCGCGGCGCGGCGGCCGAAAAGGTCGAGGTCAAGAACCGCCGGACCGGCGAGCGCGCCGAGATGTCCGTCGACCAGGCGCTGACGAAGGTCGCCGGGTAAGCTCGCCGCCATGTTCTCGGCCTTCGAGCGGATGGTCGCGATGCGCTACCTGCGCGCGCGCCGTCAGGAAGGCTTCATCTCGGTCATCGCCTGGTTCTCGCTGCTGGGCATCGCGCTGGGCGTCGCGACGCTCATCATCGTGATGTCGGTGATGAACGGGTTCCGCAAGGAGCTGGTTACCCGCATCGTCGGCATCAACGGGCATGTCGGGGTCTATGCGCTGATCGGCGGGCCGCTGCCGGACTACGACGCAGTGGTGGCCAAGCTGGCGCATGTGCCTGGCATCATCACCGCCGCTCCGATGATCGAAGGCAATGCGCTGCTCAGCGCCAACGGCCTGGCCTCGGGCGTCGCGGTTCGAGGGCTTCGGCTGGACGACCTCCGCCGGCGCCCGATCCTGGCGGACGGCGTGAAGTCGGGATCGCTCGACGCGCTGACGGGGATGAACGCCGCGATGATCGGCCGGCGCATGGCCGAGCGCTTCAACCTGTCGGTCGGCGATACGATCACGCTGATCACGCCCAACTTCGCCGAGACCGCGATCGGCATCATGCCGCGCAGCAAGGCCGTCGAAATCGTCGCGATCTTCGACGTCGGCATGTACGAGTACGACAACAGCTTCGTGTTCATCCCGTTCGAGCTGGCCCAGGTGCTCTACCAGCTCAAGGGGGCGGCGACCGGGGTCGACATCCTGATCGACGACCCCAACCGCGTCGACGAGGCGCGCGGCCGCATCGCCGGCGCGCTCGAGGCGAAATACCGGCTCGGCGACTGGCAGCGCGCGAACGCGACCTTCTTCAACGCCATCCAGGTCGAACGCAACGTGATGTTCCTGATCCTCAGCCTGATCATCCTGGTGGCCGCGTTCAACATCATCTCCAGCCTGATCATGCTGGTGAAGGACAAGGGCCGGGGCATCGCCATCATGCGCACGATGGGGGCGACCAGGGCCGCGATCCTGCGCATCTTTCTGCTCTGCGGCGCCTCGGTCGGCATCGTCGGCACCGGCAGCGGCCTCGCGCTTGGACTTGCCTTTTGCGCCAACATCGAGACGATCCGGCAGTTCCTGCAGGGGCTGACGGGGCGCAATCTGTTCTCGCCCGAGCTCTATTTCCTCAGCCGCCTGCCCGCGATCGTCGATCTGCGCGAGGTGGCACTGGTCGTCGCGATGGCGCTGCTGCTGTCGTTTCTGGCGACGATATACCCTGCCTGGCGCGCCGCGCGGCTCGACCCGGTCGAAGCGCTGCGCTACGAGTAAAGCTCATCCTTCGACAGGCTCGGGATGGGGAAGGAAGACAGCAAAACCTTACCTCACCCTGAGCTTGTCGAAGGGAGAGGTACGCGAAGCCCTCGCGCTCAGGTCCCGGCCTTCTTGGGCTTCACCGGCCGCCAAGCGACGGCGCGCTTCTCGGCTTCCTGGATTTCGGCCGCGGTCATCTGCTGGGCCACAACCGGCCGCTGGCGCGTCGCCAGCAGGTGTCCCTGCTTCATCGCCAGGGTCAGCCACTTGAACGACTCGACCAGGTCGCGCTTGACGCCGTCGCCGTTCGCATAGAGGACGGCGAGATTGAACTGCGACTCGGCGAAACCCTGGTCGGCCGCGAGGCGGAACCATTCGCTGGCGTCGAGGGGATCGGGCGGCCTGCCGATACCCTGGGCCGAGCGCAGGCCCAGATTGTTGTAGGCAGGCAGGTGGCCGAGCGATGCCGCCTGCATGAACAGCTCGGTCGCCTTGGCCTGGTCGGCGGCGACGATCTTGCCTTCCGAAAGGACGCGCGCGAGCTCGTTCATCGCGTCCGGCACGCCGCCCTGGGCCGATTGCTGCAGCCATACGACCCCTTGCGCCTTGTGCTGGGGCTGCGCATAGCGGACGATGAGGTCGCCGAGATAGTACTGCGCGACCGCGTCGCCATTGACCGCGAGTGGCTCGAACTTGGCGCGCGCGGTGGAGAAATCGCCGCGCTGAAAGGCGGCGATGCCATCGTCCAGCGCGCCGGACGAGGCCGGCGCTGCCGCAAACGTCGCTGCCACGAAAATCGCCGCGCGCAGGTAACCCAACATAGGGGCCACTATGAAGCGTCGGCCTGCATTCTTGAAGATGGGGAATTCTCGGAGTCCGGCTGGCGGGGCGGTCAGGGACGGACTATAAACCGCCGCATGACTCCCATCGCCCGGCCGCGCGACGCCCAGGCGCCCGCCGACGCACCCGCCGGGGATCGCGATCCGGCGCTGGCCCTGACGGGCATCGTAAGGCGCTTCCGCCAGGGCGGAGCCAAGCTGGAAGTGCTGACGGGAGCCACGCTGGCGGTAAGGCCGGGCGAGGCGGTGGCCCTGGTCGGGCCGTCCGGCGCAGGCAAGTCCACGCTGCTGCAGATCGCGGGATTGCTCGAGCGGCCGGACGATGGCGAGGTGAGCGTCGCCGGCCAGGCTTGCGGACGGCTGGGCGACGCGCAGCGCACCGCGATCCGGCGCCGGCGGATCGGCTTCGTCTACCAGTATCATCACTTGATGCCGGAGTTTTCCGCGTTGGAGAACGTCGTGATCCCGCAGATGATCGCGGGGCGCGGCCGGCGCGAAGCGGCGGAGCGGGCCAAGCGGCTGCTGGCCCATGTCGGCTTGGCGGAGCGCCTGACCCACCGGCCCGGCCGGCTGTCGGGCGGCGAGCAGCAGCGCGTGGCGATCGCCCGCGCGCTGGCCAACCGGCCGCTGCTGCTGATCGCCGACGAACCGACCGGCAATCTGGATCCCAACACCGCGGGTCAGGTCTTCGCGCTTCTGATCGATCTGGTGCGCCGCGGCGGACTCGCGGCGCTGATCGCGACGCACAACCACGAGCTTGCTCAGCGAATGGACCGCGTGCTGGCGCTGCGCGGGGGAACCGTCGCGCAGGTCTAAGCCGGGACCCAGGGAACGGAGGGTGCGGCGACACGTTCTCCTTGTTCCTCGGCATTTGGACAGGCGGCCAGCATGCAATGGGATCCCATCGCCGTGGCGCGCGCCAGCTACCAGGCGTATGTCGACAAGGACCGTGCCGCCCTGGAGCGGCTGGTGGCGGATGACTTCCACTTCACCAGCCCGCTCGACAACCGGCTCGACCGCGCCGCGTACTTCAGTCGGTGCTGGCCAAACAGCCGGTTTCTGGCGGATTTCGACTTCCTGCATTGCGCGCAGCAGGGCGACCGCGTCTTCGTCGCCTATGAAGCCCGCACCAACGAAGGCAAGCGGTTCCGCAACACCGAGATGCTGACGGTGCGCCAGGGCAAGCTGGTCGAGGTCGAGGTGTTTTTTGGCTGGAACATGCCGCACCCCGCGCCGAACGGCGGGTTCGTGGACGAGGCCGGATAGATTTCGAGCGGTCAGGGCGCCGGCCGATTGAGGATCATCGCGATGCCGAGGACGACCAGCGCGACCCCGGCGATTTCGGTTGCGCGCGGCTTCTCGCGAAACCATAGCGCCGAGATCAGGAAGGTGAAGATCAGCTCGACCAGGCCGACCGTGCGGACATAGGCGACGGTCTGCAGGGTCATGGCGGTGAACCACCCGGCCGATCCAAGCACGCTGGTAAGCCCCGCCATCAGCGAGGGCCGCCACGCGGCGGCAATGTTGCCGAGTTGCTCGCGCTCCCGCCAGGCCAGGAAGCTGCCCAGAACGGCGGTCTGGATCGTCGTGGCGAAGGCCAGCGTCACCGCCGCCGCCACGATCGGATTGGGGTGGTGGAGCGACAGCGAGGCGGCGCGGAACCCGACGGCCGACACCGCGAACAAACCGCCGGAGGCCATGCCCAGCAGCGCAGGCCGCTCGAGCCAGCCGGTCAGCAGGGCGCGCACCGGATTGCCGCTGGCCACCAGCGAGACCAGCATCACGCCGAGCGTGCTGACGACGATCGACGCGGTGCCCCAGGGCGTCAGACGGTCGCCCAGGAAGACCAGGCCGAAGATCGCGGCCTGCACCACCTCGGTCTTCGTGTAGGCGATGCCGACCGGGAAATTCCGGAAGTTGAGCACGTAGAGCATCAGCCCGGTGGCGAGGATTTGCGCCATGCCGCCGGCGGCGACACACAGGAAGAAGGGCGCGCTGAAGTCCGGCGCCGGCAGGCCCAGACCGTAGAGGAGCGCCAGGGCGTAGACGATCGCCACCGGCATGCCGAACACGAAGCGCGTGAACGTCGACGCGCCGGTCGACATGCGGCCCTTCAGGAATTTCTGCAGCGCGGTCCGGATACACTGGAACAGCGCGGCCGCCACCGTGATCGGGATCCAGAGCCAGTCGACCATGGGACGTGCTGCCGGCGCGCGCGCTTCGTTGACGAGGTCAGCCTTGCTTGCACAGGTCGCGCAAGCTGGTCCAGTCCTCATTCGACATGGCAGGGTTGCCACTACCTGCGCTGCGCTCGGCAAGCGCGCGCCGTTCTGCCGTCGGCGGGTGCGAGGTGAGGTAGCGCATGACGGCCGAGTTTGGTCCTTCCTTCGCCTCGAGCCGGGTGAAGAACGTCACGATGCCGCTGGTGCGGATGCCGGCCGCCCGCAGGATCTCGATGCCCCGCGCATCGGCCTCGGCCTCGAACTCCCGGCTGTAGGCCAGGATGCCGAGCGCGCCGACGGCATCGGTCAGCCGCGAGTCGCCCAGCAGCAGCGATGCCAGCATCGATACGCCGAAATGGCGCAGCATCAGACGCGTCGGATGACGCAGCTCGATATGGGCCATCTCGTGCGCTAGCACGCCGGCGATCTCGTCCGGCGACGCCGCCTTGTCGATCAGGCCCGACAGAAACACGATGTGGCCTCCAGGCACGGCGAACGCGTTGACGTTGGCGTTGCGCTTGACCTCGACGGTGACGGCCGCGTCGCTGCCGGCGGCGCGCGTGAGCCGGTCGGCCAGGCGGTCGAGCGCAGCCTGCCCGGCCCGATTGGCGCAGGTCTTTCCCAGGCGCTCGAACTCGCCCAGCGCGGTACGGCCGAGGCGCTGCTCCATGCTGCGCGGTATCGTTTCGGCGACCAGGTCAAGGAGGGGCCCCGAGCCGAGCCACAGCACCGCAGCCACCGCGAGCGCCAGCGCGATGCCGCCGCCGATGAGGGCGACGCGTCGGCCATGCGCCTCGCGCGGGCGGTGCCGGGAAATGCGGTCGACCAGGGCGGCGGACATGCCGGCATCGGGTACCGACAGGCGGATCTCGTCATCCCTGGCATGGCCGAACTGGCCCGCCTGGCCCTTGTGGGCCGGCGCGATCACGCGCAGCGCCGCGTAAGGCCAGTCGGCGACCTGGCTTCCGTCGCTTGCCGCGAGCAGGCGCGCGCTCGACTCGCCCAGCTCGATGTGGACCGCGACGCGCGCGGCGCTGTGCCCGTCGTAGTAATGGGCGAGGGTCCAGCCCTCCATCGTCAGGTGCCGAGCGCGTCGATGTTGAAGAAGCCGGCAAGGCCCTCGCCGCTGCCGGGCAGGGCGGCCGCCTGGCCGATGCGCGCGAAATCGATCGTGCCGGCGGCCGACACGTTATCGCACCAGAAGCGCATCGATCGCCGGACGATGGTCGGATAGCCCAGGCCGAGCGTGAAGAGCGCGATCAGCATGTTGCCGATCTTCAGCCGGGCCATCTTCCAGCCCGTGACCGCGGGAGACATCGTGAAGCGCAGGCCTTCCAGCACGGTATGCTCCACGATGTAGCGCGTCCGCCGCGCGTCGTACCAGAACCAGGACAGCCCGAGCGTGAAGGGCAGCAAGACCCAGCAGCGCGCGAACGGCCAGAACAGGGGGCGCGCCCGCCCGTCGAAGCCGAACGGCGCCGTTCCGAAGCGGCGATGGAGCGTTTCGTACCGTGCCAGCTTCACGTCGTTGAAGGGCGTGTAGAAGCCCAGGGTCAGACCGCGCAGGATCGCTCCCCCGAAGGCCATCACGCCATATTTCCAGGGCGAGCCCACTTGGCGGAAGCGGATCGAGCGCCAGCGGGTGCGCGACAGGCGATAGCGGGTGGCGGCGTAGGAGCCGACGAAGAAGAGGTAGAGGAGCAGGATGTAGACGATAACTCGGCCGGCGCCATAGTAGATCGCCAGGGCCTCGTCCAACTGCGCGGCGATGTCCAGCGCGGCGTAGCCGAGGAGCAGGGGCGACAGGATGAGCGCGGCCTTGAGAAAGCCGATGAACAATTCCTTGCCGGTGCCGGTGTATTCGAGCGCATCGCCCTGGACGACGATCCGGCTCCAGATATGCCGGCGGATGCGGGTGCGCGCCCAGAACCGGTAGAAGCCCAGCGTGATGATCGTCAGCAGCAATGTGCCGAGATAGAGCGGATACAGATCGCGCGCGCGTCCGGCATAGCGCGCCCGCAGCGTCACCGGCTGATCGATCGCCTGATCCATGTTGTCCCCCCGAACGCGTGCCTGCCTGGCATCCGGCGCCAGTCTAGCAGCACCGGCCGGCGCGGGACACGTATCGATAGATCGGGTAGCCGGCCGGCAGCGCGAATCGACCCAGGCCTTTTCCAGGCGCTCTAGGCCGGCGCCGCGGCGGAGAACACGCGGGTTTCGCTTGTCCCCATCATTCAATGGTGCGGCCCGAGGCGCCGCCTTGGTAGGATGGCGAATGTCCCACGCCGATTTCGTCCACCTGCGCGTCCACTCCGCCTATTCGCTGTCGGAGGGCGCGATCCGCATCAAGGAGTTGGTCAGCCTGTGCAAGGCGCAGGGCATGGCCGCCGTTGCCGTCACCGACACGGGCAATCTGTTCGGCGCGATGGAGTTCGCGCTGGCCGCGTCCGCTGCGGGCGTGCAGCCGATCACCGGCTGCCAGCTCGCGGTCAGCCGCGAGGACGTCAACGGCGCGCGCGGCCCGGTCAACGGCAACGGACTGGCGCCGGCGCCCGACCAGCTTGTGCTGCTGGTGCAAAGCGAGCCGGGCTATCGCAACCTGATGGCGCTGGTCAGCCACGCCTATCTTCATAGCGGCGACGGCGAGGCGCCGCAGGTTCCGCTGGCGGTGCTCGAGGGCAAGACCGAGGGGCTCATCGCGCTGACCGGCGGACCGCTCGGCGCGGTTGGCCGGCTGTTGGGCGAAGGCCAGGCCCAGGCGGCCGAGGCGGTGCTCGATCGCCTGGCCGGCCTGTTCCCGGGGCGTCTCTATGTCGAGCTGATGCGCCACGGCTTGGACGACGAGACACGCATCGAGGATGCGCTGGTCGACCTGGCTTATCGCCGCGACCTGCCGCTGGTCGCCACGAACGACTGCTATTTCACCGACGCCCCGATGTACGAGGCGCACGACGCGCTGCTGTGCATCGCCCAGGGCCGCGTGCTGGCGGAGACCGACCGCCGCCGCGTCACACCCGAGCACCGCTTCAAGTCGCCGGCGGAGATGCGCGCGCTGTTCGCCGACCTGCCGGAAGCGGTCGACAACACGGTGGTGATCGCGCAGCGCTGCGCCTTCATGCCCAGGCCCGTGAAGCCGATCCTGCCCCCCTGGCCGGACGCGGGGGCTGCGGGCGAGCCGGCGGCGCTCCGGCGCCTGGCGGAGGAGGGGCTGGAGCGGCGGCTGGAGGCGCAGGTCTATCCGCTCGCCGCCCTGTCCGGCGCGGTCGACCGCGAGACGGTCGCGAAACCCTATCGCCAGCGCCTGGAGTTCGAGCTCGACGTCATCGTGAAGATGGGCTTCGCGGGCTACTTCCTGATCGTCGCCGACTTCATCCAGTGGGCGAAGCGCGAGGACATACCGGTCGGGCCGGGGCGCGGCTCGGGCGCCGGCTCGGTCGTGGCCTGGGCGCTCACCATCACCGACCTCGATCCGCTGCGGTGGGGATTGCTGTTCGAGCGGTTTCTCAATCCCGAGCGCATCTCGATGCCGGATTTCGACATCGATTTCTGCCAGGACCGGCGCGACGAGGTGATCCGCTACGTGCAGGAGCGCTATGGCCGCGACCGCGTGGCGCAGATCATCACCTTCGGCAAGCTGCAGGCGCGCGCCGTGCTGCGCGACGTCGGGCGCGTGATGGCCATGCCCTATGGCCAGGTCGACCGCCTGTGCAAGCTGGTGCCCAACAACCCGGCCAACCCGGTCACGCTGGCCCAGGCGATCGAGAAGGAGCCGGCGCTCGAACAGGCGCGCGAGACGGAGGACAGCGTGCGCCGGCTGATCGACACGGCGTTGAAGCTCGAGGGCCTGTACCGCCACGCCTCGACCCATGCCGGCGGCGTGGTGATCGGCGACCGCCCGCTGCACGAGCTGGTGGCGATGTACCGCGATCCGCGCTCGGACATGCCGGTCACCCAGTTCAACATGAAATACGTCGAGCAGGCGGGGCTGGTGAAGTTCGACTTCCTGGGCCTGAAGACCCTGACCGTCCTGCAGCACGCGGTGCGGCTGATCAACGCGCGGGGCGGCAACATCGACCTGGCCACCATTCCGCTCGACGACGAGAAGACCTATGCGATGCTGGGCCGGGCCGAGGTGACCGGGGTGTTCCAGCTGGAAAGCTCGGGCATGCGCGACGTGCTGCGCAAGCTGAAGCCCACCACGTTCGAGGACATCATCGCGCTGGTCGCGCTCTATCGCCCCGGTCCGATGGACGACATT
This sequence comes from Alphaproteobacteria bacterium, assembly GCA_020851015.1. The sequence goes on from JADZDN010000437.1 coordinate 9,765, forward strand.
CCGAAGTACATCAACGTCAAGAACGGGGCCGAGCAGCCGGACTACCTCCATCCCGCGATCGAGCCGATCCTGCGCGAGACCTTCGGCATCATGGTCTACCAGGAGCAGGTGATGCAGATCGCCCAGGTGCTGGC
>JADZDN010000438.1 GCA_020851015.1 Alphaproteobacteria bacterium
CGGCACGTGGAGCAACAGGCGAAACTGGTCGCCGACGCGCTGACCGCGGGCCTGTCCGCGGCCGCCACGCGCGGCAAACGCCAAGCGGCGGAGTGACGCAAGCATGACGCAAATCGTGGTGCCCGCCCTGGGTGAATCGGTCAGCGAGGCGACGGTCGCCAAGTGGCTGAAGGCGGTTGGCGACGCGGTCGCCGCCGACGAACCGCTGGTCGAGCTGGAAACCGACAAGGTGACGCTCGAGGTCAACGCGCCCGCTGCCGGCACGCTGAGCGGGATCGCCGCCGAAACCGGCAGCAATGTCGCGGTCGGCGCCCTGCTTGGCACGATCGCCGAGGGCGCGGCCGCGGCCAGGCCGGCGCCTGCCGCCGCTCCCGCCCCTGCCGTCAAGCCGGCCCCGGCGCCTGCGCCTGCCGCGCCCAAGGCCGAGGCGTACAAAGGCGAAGCGATCGCCTCGCCCGCCGCGCGCAAGCTGATGGCCGACGCCAATCTCGGCGCCGGCGCGGTGGCGGCGTCGGGCAAGGACGGGCGCATCACCCAGGGCGACGTGCTGCAGGCGCTGGAGGCGAAGCCCGCGCCGCGCCCGGCCGTGCCGATGCCCGCGCCGCAGCCGCAAGGCCCGCTGCCGCCGCGCGCCCAGGACCCGCGCGAGGAGCGCGTGCGCATGTCGCGCCTGCGCCAGCGCATCGCCCAGCGCCTGAAGGAGGCGCAGAACACCGCCGCCATGCTGACCACCTTCAACGAGGTGGACATGTCGAACGTGATGGCGCTGCGCGAGCAGTTCCGCGACGGCTTCGAGAAAAAGCACGGCGTAAAGCTGGGCTTCATGTCGTTCTTCGTGAAGGCCTGCACGCTGGCGCTGAAGGAGATCCCGGCGATCAACGCCGAGATCTACGGCGACGAGATCGTCTACAAGAACTACTACGACATCGGCGTGGCGGTCGGCTCGCCTTCGGGGCTCGTGGTGCCGATCCTGCGCGGGGCCGACGCGCTCGGCTTCGCCGACATCGAGCGCAAGATCGGCGATTTCGGCAAGCGCGCGCGCGACGGCAAGCTGACGCTCGACGAGATGACCGGCGGCACGTTCACGATCTCGAACGGCGGCGTGTACGGCTCGCTGCTCTCCACGCCCATCCTCAATCCGCCGCAATCCGGCATCCTGGGCATGCACAAGACCCAGAAGCGCGCGGTCGTGATCGGCGACCGGATCGAGGCACGACCGATGATGTACTTGGCCTTGAGCTATGACCACCGTATCGTAGACGGGCGGGAAGCCGTGACCTTCCTTGTCCGCGTCAAGGAATCGATCGAGGATCCGCAACGCCTGCTGCTGGATATGTAGTCCGGCATCCGAGCTGGGGGACGCCTGTGAGACATCCGCACCGCTTCCGGCCGCTGGCCGCCCTGCTGGCGGCGGCGATTGCCGCCATCGCCGGCGGCAACGCGATGGCGCAGCAGCAGGCAGGCGTCGCCGCGGCCGTGCGCGGGCGCGTCGAAATCGCGGTCGCCATCGGCGCCATCGGACGCGAGATCAAGTCGGGCGAATCGATCTACCTCGGCAACGCCATCAAGAGCGGCGCCGATTCGGGCCTGCAGATCCTGCTGCTCGACCAGACCACCTTCACGATCGGCCCGGACAGCGAGCTGGTGATCGACCAGTTCGTATTCGATCCCGCCAGCGGCGCGGGCAAGGTCGCGGCCACGGTGGCCAAGGGCGTGTTCCGCTTCGTCACCGGCAAGGTGGCGCAGAAGGACCCGGCCAACATGTCGGTGCGCCTGCCCGCCGGCAATATCGGCATTCGCGGCACCATCGTCGCGGGCTCGGTCGAGCCGGGGCCGCCCGGCGCGCCGCCCCGCCAGGAGGTCGTGCTGCTGGGGCCTGGTCGGGCGAACCAGGGCACCGACCGGCCGGGCGGGCTGGCCCTGGGCGCGCCCAACGGTTCGCAGGTGACCATCGACCAGCCCGGCTTCGGCTCGACTTTCCAGCGCGACGGCAGCTGGGGCACGCCGGTGCGCTACACGGTCGAGATGCTGAACGCGCTGCAGGTGCGGCTCGGGCCCGCGATCCAGGGCAGGGGGCCGGGACCGGCCGGCGGGCCCGGTGGCTCCGGCGGTGGCCCCGGCGGCGGACCGGGGGGCGGCCCCGGCGGTCCGGGCGGCGGCCCCGGCGGTCCGGGCGGCGGCCCGGGTGGGCCGGGACCGGGTGGCGGCCCGGGAGAGCCAGGCTTCGGCCCGCCGGGCATGTTCGGGCTGCAGGGATTGCAGGGGCTCCAGGCGGGGCCGGCGCAGTCCGGGCCGACGAATTGCGGCCAGCAGGGCACGCCGGCATCGGGCTGCCAGGGCCTGAACCCGCCGCCGGCGACCACGATCCCCAACGGGCCTACGACCTACGATCAGCTCCGCGCCATCTCCACCGGCAATTTCTACTACGGGCAGACCAACGTCGCCCTGTCCGGCGGTGGCACCTACAACTTCTTCCTCAATGTCAATCCCGGCGCGCGCACGGTGGGCGGCGGCAACTCGCGCGTGGACGTCAACGGACTCAACGTCACGGGCACGCTGGGCCTTGGAATCCTGTCCTTCGCCGGCAGTTCCGGCAACGCTTCTTTTGCCTATAACGGCCTCGCTGGCCTGGGCGGGGCATTGTGCTCCCCCACCTGCACGACCAACGTGACGGTCTCGCAACTGAACAACAGCGGTGGCGTCGCGGCGGTGTCCGCCAACCACAGCATCTTCGTCAATGGCGGCGGTCCCACCACCCAGGGCAGCGGCGTGGCCCCGAGCGCCGCGGGCCTGGCGCCGTAACGCTTTGTAGTTCTTCGTACTTCGTTGACCACGATCGGCAATTGCCCGTGGCGCCGGGCCGTGGGATAGTGATGCCTGCTCCGGCCGCCCAAAGCGGGAGCAGGATATGAGGTACATGGTTCGCTCCATCCATCCATTGCGAGCCCATCTATTGCGAGCGCTGGCCGGTACGGGATTGGCGCTGTGCACGTTGCTCGCGATGCAGCCTTCATGGGCGCAGCAGCAACAGGCCGGCGTGACGGCGGCCGTGCGCGGGCGGGTCGAGATCGCCGTCGCCGTCGGCGCGGTGGGACGCGAGGCAAAGTCGGGCGAGCCGGTCTACCTGGGCAACAGGGTCAAGAGCGGCCCCGAATCCGGCCTGCAGATACTGCTGCTCGACCAGACCACCTTCACGATCGGCCCGGACAGCGAACTTGTGATCGACGAGTTCGTCTACGATCCGGCGAAAGGGTCGGGCAAGGTGACGGCCTCGGTCGTAAAGGGCGTGTTCCGCTTCGTGACCGGCCAGGTCGCCAAGAACAACCCGGCCGACATGCTGGTCAAGATGCCGATCGGCACCATCGGCATCCGCGGCACGATCGCGATGGGCTCGGTGGTGCCGGCAAGCGGGCAGACTCCGGCCTACCAGGAAGTGGCGCTGCTCGGTCCCGGCCGCGACCGCGACACCAAGGACCGCCGCGGCGCGCTGGTGCTGTCCGCGCCCAACGGGTCCAGCGTGGTGATCGATCAGGCCGGGTTCGGCAGCAGCTTCGGCCGGGACGGCCAGGGCTGGAGCGAGGCCAGCAAGTGGACACCCGAGCGGCTGGCGGCGCTGCAGGCACGCTTGGCGCGCGCCTTCACGCCGGGCCAGTCGAGCGGCACGGGCGAGGCCGGCGATGCGTCGCGCAATGCCAACGCCTCGTCGGGCGACAGCGGGGCGCAGCTCGCCTCGCTCTTGGGCGGCGCCAGCAATTTCTTCGACACGATCCGGGACGACCAGCTGACCGACACCCGACGCTCGAACGGACAGACCGCGATGGTCGGGCTGGTCGTTCCCGACGGATCCTCGACCTTCGACCAGCTGCGGACCGTGTCCTCCGGGCAGGCCTACTACACCGGCACCTCGGCGCTCACCAGCGGCGGCACCTACACGATCTTCGCCAACATCGATTTCGGCGGCCGCACCTTCGGCGGCGGCAATTCGCGCGCCGTCTTCAACAGTCCCGGCCAGTTCTCCGGGACGGTTTCGCTCGGCACGCTGAACTACGGCGGTTCCAACGGCACCGCCGCGTTCCAGTACCTCAACACGACCTCGATCGGCGGTCTCGGCTGCCAGACCTTCTCCTGCCGGACGACGATCAACATCACGCCGCAGAATGCCAACGGCACCATCGCCGCCTCGGCCAGCCACAACGTCCTGGTCCAGCGCGTGGACAGCCTCGGCAACCCGACCGCCAACCTCGCGACCGGCAGCGGCACCGCCACGCGAACCCCCGGACAGGCGCCGTAGGCGATCCGTCGCCGCCGCTCCGCCCGGCGCGGGGGTTGCCTCGGCCGGCAATGTCCTGTCATCCTCCGCCGACCGACGCGGAGGGATCCATGAACGACGTTACGAGCAAGGGCGAATTGCAACCCTGGCAGTGGCCGGAGGCGCGCTGGCGCGCCATCGTCGACAAGGTGCGCGCCGGTCGATCGCTCAAGCCGTCGGTCTGGAAAGGCGGGGCGCGCTGCGCCGTGACGCTGTCGTTCGACTCCGACCACGAGACGGGCACCCTGCGCGAGGGCGAGGATTCCCCCGGCAAGCTGTCGCAGGGCCAGTACGGAAACCGCGCCGGCATCCCGCGCATCCTCAACCTGCTCGAGCGGCACAACCTGAAGGCCAGCTTCTTCGTGCCGGCGGTGGCCGCGATGCTCTATCCCGACGAGCAGCGCCGCGTGGTGGCCGAGGGGCACGAGATCGGCATCCACGGCTGGATCCACGAGCGCAACTCCATCCTGCCGCCCCAGAACGAGCGCGACCTGCAGTTCCGCGCGGGCGATACGCTGGAGAAGATCTCCGGCCAGCGCCCCGTCGGCATCCGCACCCCGTCCTGGGACTTCAGCCAGCAGACGCTGGCGATCAGCCGCGAGATGGGGCTGCTCTACGATTCCTCGCTGATGGCCGACGACGAGCCCTACGAGCTGGTCGAGGAAGGCAAGCCGACCGGGATGGTGGACCTGCCGGTGGAATGGATCCTCGACGACGCGGTCTATTTCAACATGAACCGCTTCTCGGCGCACCGGCCGTACACGCCGCCGACGTCGGTGCTGGAGATCTTCAAGCGCGAGTTCGACGGCGCCTATCGCGAGAACGGCCTGTTCCTGCTGACGATGCACCCGCACATCATCGGCCACCGCTCGCGCATCTCGCTCTTGGAAGAGCTGATCGAGTACATGCACGGCCATGCCGGCGTATGGTTCGCGACCCACGCCGAGGTGGCGCGCTACGTCAAGACCGAAGCCGGCCTGTAGAACGGACCTTCGTCAGCGCATAGACCACCGGAATGACCACAAGGGTCAGGACGGTGGATGACACCATGCCGCCGATCATCGGCACGGCGATGCGCTGCATCACCTCCGATCCGGTGCCGGTGCTCCAGAGAATCGGCAGGAGGCCGGCGATGATCGCGGTCACGGTCATCATCTTGGGCCGGACCCGCTCCACCGCGCCCGACGTGATCGCGCGATGCAGGTCCGCCGTGCCGAACGCGCGCCCTTCGGACTCGCAGCGCCGCCGCATCTCGATCAGCGCGTGGTCGAGGTAGATCAGCATGATGACGCCGGTTTCGGCGGCGACGCCGGCGAGCGCGATGAACCCCACTGCCGACGCCACGCTCATGTTGAAGCCCAGGTAGTCCATCAGCCACAGCCCGCCGACCAGCGCGAAGGGCAGGGAAAGCATGACGATCAGCGTTTCGGTCAGGCGCCGGAAATTGAGGTAGAGCAGAAGAAAGATCGCCAGCAACATGGCCGGCACGACGACGGCCAGCCGCGCCTTGGCGCGTTCGAGATACTCGAACTGGCCGCTCCAGGCGGCATAGTAGCCGGTGGGAAACGCGACCTGGCGCGCAACCGTGCGGCGGGCCTCGGCGACATACCCGCCAAGGTCGCGCTCGCGCACGTCGACGAAGACATAGACCGCGAGCTGCCCGTCCTCGGTACGGATCGAGGCAGGCCCCTGCGTGCGCGTGACGGTCGCCACCTCGCCCAGCGGCACCGCGCCGCCACGCGGCAGCGAAACCAGCACGTCCGACGCGATCGCGGCCGGGTCGCTGCGCACGTCGCGCGGATAGCGCAGCACGACGGTGTAGCGTTCGCGCCCCTCGACCGTGGTCGTCACCGGTTCGGCGCCCAACGCGGTGGCGATCGTCCGTTGGACCGCTTCCATCGTCAGGCCGTAGCGCGCGATCCGGTCGCGGTCCGGCGCGATTTCCAGGAAATAGCCGCTATTGACGCGCTCGGCATAGGCGCTCGCGGTTCCCGGCACGGTTCGCAGCGCCGCTTCCACGGCGCGCGCCAGCCGCTCCAGCTCTCGCAGGTCCTTGCCGAAGATCTTGACGCCGACCGGCGTGCGGATTCCGGTCGACAGCATGTCGATGC
>JADZDN010000439.1 GCA_020851015.1 Alphaproteobacteria bacterium
ACGCAGGCGTTCGAGGCCCTGCTGGCAGGTTGGCGCGCGGCGATCCTCTATCGCAGCGACCGCGCCGGCGCGTCGGCCCTGCCGCCGATCTACGAGTTCAGCTGGAACCACACGACGCTGCAGGCGCTAAAGGTGGACCGGACGATCACCTACAACCAGGTGCTTTACCCGGCGCCGGGGCATCTCGACCGCATTGACCGGCTCTATCGCGGTCTTGGCAGCGACGTGATGCATCACCTCGAGTTCGTGCGCTTCGATGGCCAGGTCGGCTGCTTCGGCCTGCCGCTGATCCGCTTCACGGACCCCGCCCGCCTGGCGGCGATCGATGCCGGCTTCGCCGCGGAAGGCTGCCCCACCTACAGCCCGCACGCCTTCACGCTGGAGGAGGGCGGGATGAAGAAGGTCGACCCGGTCCAGCTCGCCTTCAAGCGCGAGACCGATCCCGACGGGCTGCTCAACCCGGGCAAGATGATCGCCTTTGAGCGCCCGGACTACGACGGCGCGACGGCGCAGTCCCACCTGTTCCCCACCGCGCGCGCGGACGCGCGCTAGGCCAAGCATGCGCTGCCTGGTCATCTACGCCCACCCGGTCGAGACGTCCTACGGCGCGGCGCTGCGCGACTGCGTGACGACGACGCTGGCGCAGGCGGGGCACGAGGTGCGGCTGATCGATCTCTACGCCGAGGGGTTCGAGGCGGCGCTCTCGCGGGCGGAGCGGCTGGCCTACCACACGCCGAAGGAGAATGAGCGGAACGTGCAGCAGCATATCGCGCACATCACGTGGGCGCAGGCGATGGTGTTCGTCTACCCGACCTGGTGGTACGGGCTTCCGGCGATCCTGAAAGGGTGGTTCGACCGCGTCTGGGTGCCGCATGTCGCCTTCACCCTGCCCGCGAAGGGGCGCATACGGGGGCTGATGGGGAACGTGGTCCGGCTGGCGATCGTGACCACCGCGGGGTCGTCGTGGTTCTGGCTCGCGCTCATGGGCAATCCGGGACGCCACGCGATCATGCGCGGGGTGCGCGCGCTGTGCCATCTGCGCTGCCGGCGCATCTGGCTGGCGCATTACAGCATCGACCACTCCACGCCGGAGTCGCGCGCAAGGTTCCTGGCGCGCGTTGCCGGCCGGCTTTCGGCGCTCTGAGGCATGGCGGACCTGGTACTACACGGCCGGAGAGGCAGGCCCAACCCCGCGGGTGCGCTGGACGCGCTCTATCTGCTCGGCGGGGATTGTCGGCCGGGGCCGATCGCCCGGCTCGCGGGGGAATTGCCGGAAAAGGCTCTCGTGCCGGGGACGGTGCGCCGGCTGCGCCTGTTCCACTTCAACGACCTGCATCATCACCTCACGCTGACCGGCAAGCCGGGCGGCGACGTGCCGGTCCTGGCCCAGATCGTCCATCGCTACCGCCGCGCCCGCGCCGCGGCTGGCGACGACGAGATCGTGCTGCTGCTCAGCGGCGGCGACGATCATACCGGCACGGCCCTCGACGAACTTCTCGGCTGGCAGGCCGACGAGCTGGTCGTCGATCCGGCCTATGCCGCGTACAGCGCCGCCGGAGTCGACGCGGCGACCATGGGCAACCACGAGCTCGACCGCGGCGCCGCGGTGCTGCGGGCCGGGATCCGCGCCTCCGCGCGGTTTCCGGTCCTGTCGGGCAATCTCTATGGCTCGCGCCACCTCGAACTCGGGACCGACTACCATCCGGCCGTCATCGCGGTCGCCAAGGGGCTGCGGATCGGCCTCTTGGGCCTGATAACGCCGGTCGATACCCGCGCGCACAGCGCGGGCGATCCCGACCTGTCGGTGGCAAGCCCGCTGGCGGTGCTGACCAACGTGCTGCCGGCGCTCACGTCCGCGACCGACTTCGTGGTGATCATGTCGCATTGCGGCTATGGCGCGGACAGCAACCGCGACGGCAAGGCCGGCGCCGCGCGCTTCCTGGCGGAGGGCGACATCGCGATCGCCCGCGCCGCGGCGCGTCTCTCCGACCGGCCGATGCTGGTGCTGGGCGGGCATACGCATACCGTGCTCAACGCCGAAGGCTTGGTTCCGGAAAACATCGTCGACGGAGTGCCGATCGTGCAGGCCGGCGGCATGGGCAGCCATGTCGGGGAAGTGGACGCGACGCTGCGTGTCGGCATGACGCGCGATCGCGCGAAAATCGGTGCCCGCCTGCACCGCCTGGCGGCCAACGCGGGCGAGATACCGCATGACGCGGGTTTCGAGGCCGGGACGATCGCGCCGTTGCTGGCCCAGGTGCGCACGCGCCTGGACGAGGTTATTGCGCAATGCGAGGGCGGCGACGAAGTCTTGCCGGAGGCGACGTTGCGGAAGCGCTATGCCGGGGAGTGCGCGCTGGCGAATTTCATCACCGACGCGATGGTCGCGCGCAGCGCCGAGCTGCCCGGCGGCCCGGCCGACATCGCGATCGTCAATTCCACGGCGATCGGTACGGGACTGGCGCCGCATGCGCCCATCACCTTCCGTCACTGGTACGGCGTCATTCCTTTCGCCGACTGCCTGCAGTTTGCCCGGATGTCGGGCGCCGACCTGCTGGCGGTGATCGCGAACAATGCCGCACGCATCGTCCGGCCGGACGAACTGGCGCCGGGGCAGGGCGTCGATGTGCGCGGCTACGTCTCGCGCGGCTTCCTGCATTTCTCGGCCGGCGTCCGCTACGCGATCCGGCTGGGCCACGGCGCCGCCGACGCATCCGTGGAGTCCGTGGCGGTGCTAGGGAGGCCGCTCCCCGCGCAGCTGGACCGCTCGTTCCGCGTGCTCTTCACCAACTATCTTGGCGGCGGCGGCTATGGCGAGTGCTGGAACGGGACACCGATCGGCGGTGGCGTCGCGGGGCGGATACCGAGCATCGACCTGCGCCCCTTCGCCCTGGCCGATACCGGGCTGGTCTTTCGCAACGAGATGCTGGCGCATCTGCGGTCGGCCGGCCGGGTCGGGCCGGCGACCGGCGCTCGACTGGACGGCCGCCTGACGGTCCTGGCGTGACGCCAGGTTGGTTCGGCGGCTAGCGCAACCCCAGGGTACGGGCCGCCCGGCCGATCGCGCGCCGCCACAGCGGGCGGGGCGAGGCACCGGGTGCCGGCGCCGCGGCTTGTGGCATAGCCGCGCGCAGCGCGCTGGGCAGGGGCGCCACGCCTTCCATCCGTTGGATCGGCGGCCGGATCGCCGCTTCGATTTCCGGCTTGCGCAACGCGATGAACATCAGATCGAACACGAAGCACAGATGGTGCCGGTCGGCGGGATAGGGAGCGGCATCACGATCGGCGGGCGACAAAGCCTCCAGAACCTCGCGCGTGTCGGCCGCCGTAAGGTTGGCGTGGAACTGCCGCACCACCTTGGTCATGAAGACCTGGGTGTTCTCCATGTCCTGCAAGCGGATGGGCAGCGCGTCGAAATCGATGCCCTGGGGCGGGCGGGTTGCTTGCAGCCGTTCGCGCACGAACATGTTGTCGACATACGAGAAGTCGATGAGCCGATACTCGTTGGCGCGCGCGAACTCGATGAACAGGTTCGGGTTGGGCGTGTAGAAGCCGTGGTTCGGGAAGGCGAAGGCCGGCACCACGTGGAGCGCAAGCCCGCCGGGCTTCAGCAGCGCATGCATCGTCTCGAACACGCGCGCGATGTCGTAGACATGCTCGGCCGTGCCGAAGTCGGTCACTATATCGAATTGCGGCAGGCCCTGCGGTACGCGGTTCAAGTCGACCTTGTAGGTCGCGCGCGTATCGTCGAGATCGGCCGAGCTGTACGCAGCGACGCCGAACAGCCGGTAGTAGGGCGCCTGCCCGTCGCGGCGCGCGTCGTTGCCATCGTAGATCGCGGCAACCCCGGCCTGGCCGCCGGGGCCGAGCTCGCCGAAGGCACGGGACTCGAGATAGGGCCGGGGGACCTGGATGTCCTGGGGCCCAAGGTCGATCAGGCTCGATCCGGGCGCGAAATGACGTCCGGCCTGAAGACGGAACATCCACTCCGTATGCACGCATCCGATGGCCATGAAGACTGCTCAGATCGTCCCTGTCGCTCGAAGATGTGGATACAGGCTGGTCAGTCGGGGGTCAACGCGCCCCTAGCGCGCGGCCTAGCTCGGGGCACCTTGGTAGCCGGCCGCGGCGGCGGCGAGCGTATTGGTCAGCCGGTCCGCCTGCGCGGCCTCTCCCTGGGTCCGCAACCGTGCGGCCAGCCATTGCACCAGCTCGAAGCCGAACTCGATCTGCCCGAATACCTCGGCGATGATCGCGAGCTTGATCACTTGCGTTGGCGAGAGGTCCAGGCCGGTGCCGTCGCGTTCCGCGTCGATCGGATCGCGCAGATAGAGCGAATGCCCCTCGATGAGCTGGCCCCAGCTCGAGGTGAGCTGGCCCAGCCGGCCCGACGAGCCCGGCAGGTGCTGGGCGACCACCGGCACGTCGGCGCGGCCGATGTAGTGATGCGCTAGCAGGTCGAAGAACGTGAACCGCGACCGGCGCATGAAGGCGTCGATATCCGAGAAGAACGGCCGGCCGACATAGGATTCGACGAAGGCGGCCTCGGCCAGCACGCCCAGCATGCCCTCGAGGAACGGGCCGGCGGCCGCCAGGATGTCCAGCTCCGCGCCCTGCACGTTGAGCTTGCAGAAATCCACCGAGCTGACGCCCGCCTTCACGGCCCATTGCGGGATCGAGGTCACCGGCATGTCGACGGTGCGATCGGGGCGGAAAATCTCGCGGGCGAGGGAGGTCTGGTGCGGATTCTCGAAGCGCCAGCGATCGGTGAGGGAAATCTTCTGATCGAGGAACGAGCTGCCGCCGCTCGCCTTGTTGACATGGAACGGCAGCGTGCCGTCGTTCTTCCACAAGCCGATCGGGTAATAGGCTCCCTGGTAGCCCAGGCGGTGCAGCGTCTCGTTCAGCCGGTCGCACTCCGGCGGGTCGGGCTCGAACCCGTGGAACGCCAGGCGATCGGCCGGCAATTGGCGCCAGCGCGGGTCCGCATGGGCATCCCGTGCGCCGCCGTCCAGGACCACGATGCGCTCGCCGGGAGGGAGAATCGCGAACAGCTGGGGCGCGAGCTGCAGCGTCGAGCGGCCGGCCGCCGCGGCGGAAGGCGAGGACCGTGCTGCGGAGCCTGTCGGGTCGCCCTCGCGTTCGAAATAGGCGGCAAGCCGGCGAGCGATGTCGGCGGCGTTGCGGCTGTTGCAGGCCTGCTGCGCCAGGTGGATCAGGGCCGACCAGGCATCCGCGTTGGCCGGATCGCGGCGCAGCAGGGCGCGGAAGGCATCCGCCGCCTCGTCGACGCGCCCGACATGGGACAGGATCTGCCCAAGCGTGGCGCGCGCCGTCGCGCTTGCTGGATCGAGGGAAATCGATTCCTCGATCGCGGCGATGGCGTCATCATACCGCTGAAGGCCGGCATGAATGCTTCCAAGTTGGAACCACGCGTCGGCTCGGCCGGCGGCCAGTACCGTTGCCCGCCGCGCGAACCGCTCGGCCGGTAAAAAGCTGCCCAGGGCGGCAAGCTGCATGGCGGCGGTCAGCGCAGCGTCGGGGTCGGAGATACTATCTGCCATGGCCGCGGCATCGTCGGCGCGGTCGTTGCGGACGAGCCCGACGAGCAGATCGGATTGGGCGCGCGGGCCGCCGCCTCGGCCGAGGCTTGCTTTCAGCGCGGCGATCTTCAAGGGCAGGCCGGCGGCCGCTTCGCAGTACCGCGCCAGTTCCGTCCAGGAGGCGTCCGTGTCCGGCGTCAGCCCCGCGGCGCGCGCGTATTCCCACTGCGCGTCATGGAACCTGCCGCGCCTTGCCAGCCGCAGCGCCTCGCGCCGAAAGGCAAGTCCGAGCCGGTGACGCACGGCGACGGCGATTTTCGACAGGCGTTCGATCATGGGACTGGCCGAAGGCGGTGGTTGAGTCTCGTGTATGAGGCGCCACCCTGGGCTTGGCGCGGCTGCCCGGGCGGCTGTACCAGCGCCGATCGGATCGGGCAACCTTTTCGACCGGGATCGACCGATATTCATCCCCGCCGCCAAGGATGACAGCGATGCATCGATCTGGTACCTAGGGTCGGTTAGACTTAGCGGATGCGTCCGGCGGTTGTCGAGAGAAAACCGTTTGGAACAGTGACTTGGCGGCGCCCGGCGCGATGCGGGGCGCAAGATGCGGTACCGTTGCGGCGCTCCGTCCAATGAAGATTCTTTATCACCATCGCACGCGTTCCAGCGACGGCCAGAGCGTCCACATCAACGAGATGATCGGCGCGCTGCGCGCGCAGGGGCACGAGGTGGTGCTGGTCGGGTCTGACGTGCGTGCGCCGGGCTATGGGTCGTTCGGCGCCGGGCCGGGCGTCGTCGGCCTGCTGAAGGCCATGCTGCCGGCCGCGGTCTACGAGTTGATCGAGCTGCTCTACTCCCTGAAGCCCGCGCTCGCGCTGCTGGCCGCATGCCGCAAGCACCGCCCGGACTTCCTGTACGAGCGCTACAACCTGCACCTGCTGTCCGGCGCGATCGTCAAGCGCCTCGCGGGCGTGACGTTCCTGCTCGAGGTCAACGCGCCGCTCGCGGACGAACGCGCTAGGTATGGCAATTTGAAGCTGCTGCGGCTGGCGCGGTGGACGGAAGGCCTGGTGTGGCGCTACGCCGATTTGGTGCTTCCCGTAACCGGCGTACTGGCGGGAATGATCGCCGCCAGGGGCGTCCCGGCAAGCCGGATCGCCGTCATTCCCAACGGGGTCGGCGAGGAGTTCCTCTCCTTCGCCGGCGACCGGCGGGAATTGCGGCGGCGCTTCGGCGTGGAGGGGCGGATCGTCATCGGCTTTGTCGGCTTCGTGCGGGAGTGGCACGGGCTGGACGGCGTGGTCCGGATGCTCGCGCGCCTGGGCGAGCGGCTGAATCTGCACCTCATGATCGCGGGCGACGGGCCGGCCCTGCCCGGGCTTCGCGCCACCGCCGCTTCGCTGGGCGCCGAGGACAGGGTGACGTTCTGCGGCGTCGTTGGGCGCGACCACATCGTGGAACACCTCGCCTGCTTCGACATCGCCTTGCAGCCGCACGTAGTGCCCTATGCTTCGCCGCTGAAGCTGCAGGAGTACATGAGCCTCGGCCTGGCGATCGTGGCGCCCGATACGCCGAACATCAGGGAAGTGCTGCAGCACGAGAAGAGCGCGCTGCTGTTCCCGCCGGGGGACATGGCCGCGTTCGAATCCGCGATCGAGCGGATGGCCAAGGATGCGGCGCTGCGTGCGGCGCTGGGCGCCGAGGCTCGCGCGACGGTGCTCGGACGCGACATGACCTGGGCCGGCAATGCGCGCAAGGTCGTCGCCTTCGCGACGCGGCTCCGCGGACGACAAGCAGAAAACAGCTAGGCGGGAACCTCCGCCCGGCCGGGGCGCGATCCGGCGTGCTTTGGCACGCCCTGATCCTGCCCCGGCCGGGCGGGCGCCGCGTTGCGGCCCCCGCTGGCGAGTCCGGTTGCTACCCGAAGATGAACTGGGATGCGGCGAGCTGGGCGATGGTTGCGTTTTGGAGGTGGATGGAGTTTGCGGCGTCGAGCGCGATGAGGACGCCGGTTGCGTCCTGGGTCATGTGGGATTGGAGCTGGGCGAAGCTGGCGATGCCGTAGGAGGCGGCGTTGTGGATCTGGATGGTGTCGCCCTGGCTTGGGGTGA
>JADZDN010000440.1 GCA_020851015.1 Alphaproteobacteria bacterium
CGCCTGCTGCGCCGGCGCAGCGCCGTCGTCGGCGCGGTGTTCGTCGCCTTCTTCGTCGCGGTCGCGGTGCTGGCGCCGCTGGTGTCGCCCTACGACCCGGCCAAGGCCGACTGGATGCAGGTGCGCAAGCCGCCCAGCATGGCGCACTGGATGGGCACGGACGAGATCGGCCGCGACGTGATGGCGCGGATGATCTGGGGCGCGCGCGCCTCGCTGCTGGCGGGCGTGGTGTCGGTCGCCATCGCGCTTCTGGTCGGCGTGCCGGTCGGCCTCTTGTCGGGATACTGCCGCGGCTGGATCGACCACGTGCTGCAGCGGATCACCGACGCGCTGCTGGCCTGCCCGTTCCTGATCCTGGCCATCGCGCTGGCGGCGTTCCTGGGGCCGAGCCTCACCAACGCGATGATCGCGATCGGCATCTCGACCGTGCCGATCTTCGTGCGCCTGACGCGCGGGCAGGTGCTGGCCGTGGCGGTCGAGGACTATGTCGAGGCGGCGCGCGCGATCGGCAATCCGCACTGGCGGATCGCGCTGCGCCATGTGTTCCCGAACGTGGTGCCGCCCTTGCTGGTGCAGGCCACCTTGTCGATCGCGGCGGCGATCCTGGCCGAGGCAAGCCTTTCGGTCCTGGGACTCGGCCAGCAGCCTCCGGCGCCGAGCTGGGGCAGCATGCTGAACACGGCCAAGAACTTCCTGGCCCAGGCGCCGTGGATGGCGATCTGGCCGGGCATGGCGATCTGCGCCGTGGTGCTGGGCTTCAATCTGTTCGGCGACGGGCTGCGCGACGCGCTCGATCCCAAGGAAACCTGAAGCCCCGCGGGCCTCGTTCACGGTCAGTCCAGCCAGGATTCGAGCCCCACCGAATCGTCGATCAGGTCAAGGCAGGTATAGCGGTTGCGGATGCGCCGCGCCCAGCGGGCGGCGTCGCGGTGGAACGCGTCCGACCAGCCGAGATCCGCCGGGCGCTGCGGCGCGCCGGCGCGTTCGAGCACGCGGCGCAGGGCGGACGGGGGCAGGAACCGGGCCGCGAG
Organism: Alphaproteobacteria bacterium; assembly: GCA_020851015.1. The sequence goes on from JADZDN010000440.1 coordinate 1,032, forward strand.
CGCGTCGCGGATCGCCGGCCATTGCGCCTGCAGCAGGCCGTTGACCCGCTCGGTTTCCGCCGCGTCGAGCGCCTTGGCGCGGAACTCGGCCAGGCAGCCATCGCCGCTGTCGCCGAAATGGGCGCGGATGGCGGCTTCGTCGACCACGGTGGGCTTCAGCCGCGGCGGCCGGTCCTGCTGCAGCAGCCGCTCCTGCAACCGCGCGACGGTCAGCGTCGCCACGCCGATCTGCTCGCCATGCAGCGCGTCGCGGCCCAGGCGCTCGCGCGACACGCCCGCGCCCCGCATGTCGACGTGATGGCTGATCAGGTGCTCGGCCTGGCTCGCCGGCGCGCTCGACCCGGCGATGCACATGCCGAAGCCGCACAGGACCAGCACCCGCGCCAGGCTCTCCATCGCCGCCAGGTCGCCACGCATCAGCCCCTCGGCGCCGTCCAGCATCGCGCGCTCGTCCGCCGATTGGATGGCGAAAGGCGTCTCGCTGTAGGCGGTGCCGCGCAGGCGATGCGACAGCAGCCAGTCGACCTGCGCCGTCGGCCGGCACAGGCTGTCGCCGAGGCCGCTGCGGATCATGTGCGGCGGCGCGGCGGCCAGCACCTTGAGGTCGATGAACACGCCGTGGGCGCCATGCGCCGACAGCGACTTCTTGTGCCCGTGCGCGGTGATCGCCGCGCTGGTGGAGGTGTAGCCGTTCATCGACGGGGCGGTCGCGAACACCGCGTAGGGCTTGCGGTCGAGGAAGCTCGCCTGCTTGCACAGGTCGTTGATCGTGCCCGATCCCACCGCGACCAGGGCATCGTCCGGCGCGGTTTCCGCGCGGATGCGCTCGACCGTCTCGGCGTCGGCATGCGGATGGGCGGGCAGCAGCACCAGCCGCGGGGCCGCGATCGATTCCAGCGCGCGGGCCACCCGCGCGCCCAGCACGCGATGCGTGTCGGGATCGCAGACCACCGCCAGCCGCCGCCCGAAGCCGAGCGCGCCGACCAGCGCGGCCTCCTGTCCTTCCAGCGACGGGGCGATCGCGACGGCGCGGAACGGAAGCCGCACCTTCCGGCCGGACGCAGGATCCACCCATTCGCCGGTCAGGAGTTCGGCGATCGAAGCCTGGCTCATGTCATGTCATCCGCTGCGCGACGCTTGATGAGGCCCAGCATGATCTCGCGCCTCAGGATGTAAAGCCCGCTGGCGACCACCAGCCCGGCGCCGCCGAGCAGCCAGGCCGTGGGCAGGTCGCCCCAGATCAGCCAGCTCCACGCCATCGCCCATACCAGCCCGATATAGGCGAAGGGCGACAGCGAGGATGGCGGCGCCTGGCGGAAGGCATGGATCACCAGCCATTGCGATCCGCCGCCGAGCAACCCGATCCCGCACAGCGCGGCCAATCCCGGAAGCGACGGCGTGACCCAGCCGAACCACAGCAGCGGCAGGGCGAAGGCGGTCGAGAACATCGAGTGGTAGAACAGCATGGCCGGCGCGGTTTCGGTGGCGCCGAGCTGGCGCACGCTGATCATCGACAGCGCGTAGAAGAAAGCGTTGGCGAGGCCGGCCAGCGCGCCGACCATCGTGACGCTGCCGCTGGGATGCGCCATCAGCAGCACGCCCAGGAAGCCAACGCCGACCGCCGACCATCGATGCGCGCCGACCCGCTCGGCCAGCAGCGGCACGGACAAGGCCGTCACGAACAGCGGTCCCGCATAGCCAAGCGCCACCGCGTCGCCCAGCGGCATCAGCGAGAAGGACAGGAAGGCCGCCGTCAGCGAAATGAAGCCGAAAAAGGTCCGCATGCCGTGCATGCCGACCCGGCTGCTGCGCAGCGCCAGGAGCCCGCCATGGGTGGCGACGATGGCCGCGCAGGGAATGAGGCTGAGGGCGGAGCGGAAGAATACGATCTCGCCCAGCGGATAGGTCTCGGACAGCCACTTCGCCGCCATGTTGACGACCGAGAACAGCGTGGTCGACGCCACCAGGCAGGCGATGCCGGCCGGCACGTTGTCGCCGCGCCGGCGCGCAAGCGCAGGCTGGACCACGGGCGGAACGGCGGGGGCGGCGGCGGGCTGTTCGGGCGTCTTGTCGTTCATTGCCGGCGACTATACGGCACCGGCCAGATTGTGTCGCTTCCGCGATGGCGATCCGGACACCGCCGTGGTGGGAAATCGGCCTTGGTTCGGCCAGACGACGGCGAAGGAATTCGGCGATGAAAACGCATGCCCAGGCGGTGGTAATCGGCGGCGGCGTGGTGGGGTGCAGCGTGCTGTACCACCTGACCAAGGCCGGATGGAAGGACGTGGTGCTCGTGGAGCGCGACGAGTTGACCTCGGGTTCCACCTGGCACGCGGCCGGCGGCATGCACACGGTCAACGGCGATCCCAACGTCGCCAAGCTGCAGCAGTACACGATCAACCTCTACAAGGAGATCGAGGA
>JADZDN010000441.1 GCA_020851015.1 Alphaproteobacteria bacterium
ATACCCGGCCAGCAGCCCCATCAGCGTGCCGATCACCGCCGCCAAAAGGATGCCCGTCAGGCTGCAGAACAGCGACACACGAGCCCCATAGAGCACGCGGACGAACACGTCGCGGCCAAAGGAATCGGTGCCGAAAGGGTGCGCCAGCGATGGCGGCTTCAGCAAGTTGGAATAATTCATCCGGGTCGGCGAATAGGGGATCAGCCAGGGCCCGACGAGGATCAGAGCGACCAGCACGCCCATCACAATTGTTCCCGCCAGCGCCGTGGGGTTGCCACGGATCCTGCGCCCTATTGCAGCCACCCAGCGCATCTCAGTGCGACCGCCGCGGATCAAGCAGCACGCAGACGAGGTCGACGATCAGATTGACCGTTAGCACGATCACCAGAAAGGTCAGCGCGCAGGCTTGGACCACCGCGTAGTCGCGTGCGAAAGCAGCGTCGACCATCAGCGAGCCGATGCCAGGAACGCCGAAGATGCGCTCGATCACCACCACCCCGCCCAGGAGGTAGCGTACCTGCAATCCCACGATGGTGACGAACGGGATCAGCGCGTTGCGCAGCACGTAGTTGATGAAAATGAACGCCTCGTTGTAGCCCATCGACCGCGCCGCGGTCACGTAGTCGCGCTCGACCGTCTCCAGCAGCGACACGCGCAGGATGCGCGAGAACACAGCCGCCAGGGGAGCCGCGATGGCTATGGCGGGCAGCAGGCCGGTCAGCAGTGCGCCCGTCAGAGATTCGCCCGGCGGCGTGAAGCCATAGGCTGGCAGCCAGCCGAGGGTCAGCGCGAAGGCCAGCACCAGCACATAGCCCAGCCAGAAGTCGGGCATGGAAATGCCGACGACCGCAAACATCGTCACCGCCACGTCGGCGGTACGCCCCCGTTGCAGCGCCGCAATGGTGCCCAGGGCAAGCGAGCTGACAAGGGCCAGAAGAAGGGCGTAGATGCCGAGGAAGGCCGTGCCGGGCATGCGCTGACCAATCAACTGGGCGATATCGCGACCGGCATAGAGACTGACGGATTCGCCCAGATTGCCCGCAAGCACCGTCTCCAGCCACAGCCAGAGCTGCACTAGAACGGGTTGGTCAAGGCTATGCTTGGCGCGAAACGCGGCGATGGACTGCTGCGTGGCGAAATCGCCCAGCACGAATACCGCCGGATCGCCCGGTGCCGCCTTCATGATCAGGAATACGGCGACCGCGCCGGCGAAGACGGTGGCGATCGCGCCGCCGACCCGCTGACCGAGATAGCGCAGGAACTGCAGCAACTAGAACCGGCCCGGCCTGCCGCCGCGGCCCGCCAGGCTGGCGGATTCCCTCACGAGGACAGCGATACGCCGCCGAACTGGCTGCCGAAGGCAGAATAGGGTAGCGGCACGAACCCGCTGACGCGCGGCGCCCAGAGGTTGTGGGCGTTGTTGCTGAAGCACGAGATTATCGGGACGTCCTCGGCGACGATGGCCTCCGCCTTCTTGTACAGCGCGCCGCGCTTCGCCACGTCCATCTCGCGTCGCGCTTCCTCAAGCAGCTTGTCCAGCTCGGGGTTCGAATAGCCGCGGTTGTTGCGGGAGCCCTTGGTATGACAGATCTCGTACATGTACTCATCGGGATCGATGAAGCCGAGATAGCCCCACACGGCCGCCTGGATGTTGTTGGCGTAGATGCGCGTGCGCGCCCCGTTGTCATCGGTCACTTCGACCTTGAGCTGCGTGCCGAGCGTATTGTTGACCTGGTCGACAAAGACTTCGGCCCAGCGTTTCCACCAGGACGAACCAAAAGTGACGACAGTAACGGGCGTGCTTGCAGGGTGCTTCGATTTCTTCAGCTCGGCCTTCGCGGCGTCGGCGTCGAAAGTATTGGTCTTGCGAGGGGCCTTGTCGTAAGCGGCGGGAATGCCCGGCGGGATCAGCCCATTGGCCGGCGCACCCTCGCCGAACAACACCACCTCGACCAGCGACTGGCGGTCGAAGGCCATCGAGACGGCCCGACGGAAATGCACGTCGTCGAACGGCGCCTGCTTGTTATTCAGCTCCATGAACCGGTAGTTCAGGCCGACCATGCTGCTGACCTTGATCTTGGCGTTCTTCTTCAAGGCCGGCACGTCGGCAAAAGGCGCGCTGCTGCTCAAGTCCATGTTGCCCGCGAGGATCGCGTTCACCGCGCTGGTCTCCTGCGCGACCAACGCGATCTCGGCGCGGTCGACCTTGGGCTCGCCCTGGACAAAGTAGCCCTTGTGAGCTTCCAGCACGATCTTCTGGCCCGGTATGTACTCCACGAACTTGAACGGCCCCGTGCCAACCGGCTTCTGGCCAAAATCCTTGGCGCCCATCGCCTCCACCGCCTTGCGGGACACTATCTGGGTGCCCGTTCGTGTGTTGGTAAGGAAGGTCAGCAGCGGCGCGAAGGGATCCTTCGTGGTGATCTTCACGGTATGGGAATCGACGATGTCGATCGATGCGACGGCGTCCAACTTGCTCTTGTAGGGCGACTCCGTTTTCGGATCGCGCAAGCGTTCAAGCGAGAATTTGACGTCGTCGGCCGTCATCTCGCTGCCATCGTGGAACTTCACGCCCTTCCTCAGCTTGAAGGTCCAGGCATTGCCGTCGACCGCCCATGACTCGGCCAGGTCCGGCACGATCGTCATCTTCTCGTCGAACTTGACCAGCGCATTGAAGATTGCCCAGAGCGTCATGGATTCGGAAATGCTCTTCACCACGGCGGGGTCGAGCGTACCGATCACGGTGTAACCGGTAATCGCCGCGCGCAGCGTCTTGGTCTCGGCGGCCCAGGCGAGCGGCACCAGCGCGGTGTTCGCCAGCACTCCCGCCCCGATCGCCTGCAGGAAAGCCCGGCGCCCGCCTTCAAGTTGATCGATCCGCGTGCCCATCGCTCCACTCCCCAACGCCTCAAGGCGCACAACACCCTCGATTCGCACGCCTAAATGCAAATGTAGTAGATTGCAGACAACAAGGCTACAGACTAGTAGCAGCGCTTGCATGCGGCACCGCCGCGCAGGGTGTGTGAGGATAGCGGAAACTACTCATTCGGGGCGTCGTCGATGCGAACAAAGATTTCCACGCTCAATGGCCGCAAGTTCGACGTTGCGGTGATCGGGGCCGGCGTCAACGGGGCCAGCGCTGCCCAACATCTTGCCGCCGCGGGTTATTCCGTTCTGCTGGTCGAGAAGGGCGACTTCGCTACTGGATCGAGCAGCCGGTCCAGCCGGCTGATCCATTGCGGTTTGCGGTACTTGGCGCCCGGCATCACGGCCTGGGAATGGGTGTTCCAGCCCGTGCGCCTGAAGAACGCGCTGAAGACGGTGCGCCGGTCGATGCGTGAACGCGAGCACCTGGTTACATCGCAGGGCGATAGGGCGAAGCGGCTGAACTTCGCCTATCCGCTGTGGCGCGGCGGCACTTACGCCGCGTGGCAGGTGCGGCTGGCGCTCAAGATCCTCGAGACAGCAGGACAGTCGCGCATCCCTCTGAATGCCAGGACTCTGCGTCCGTCGGCCGCGCGCGGAACGCCACTGATACGCGAACTGCGCGACTTCGAGGCGCTCAGTGCCGTTGTCATGTTCGACGAATTCCAGATGGACTGGCCGGAGCGCCTGGTCATCGACACGGTGCTGGACGCGAAGCGCATGGGCGCCGAGATCCGCAACTACACCGCCGCCAAGGGTATCGAGCGGCGGAGCGACGGCACCTGGTCGCTGGCCCTGCAGCACACCCTGGACGCCGCGGATTCAGCCGCTGTCGAGGCGCGCATGGTGCTGAACATGGCCGGCATCTGGATCGACCGGGTCAATGGCTTGGCATCCAGCGGCGCCAGTCGGCGGATCGAGGGCACGAAGGGCTGCCATATCGTGGTGCAACTGCCGCCGGAATGCCGGGACTACGGCGTCGCCACGCTCAACAGCGTGCAAGAGCCGTTCTACTGCATTCCCTGGCGCGGACTGCACTATTTCGGACCGACCGAGACGCTCTATACAGGCGACCCGGACGACATCTACGTGACGGAGGAAGAGATCGCGTGGCTGCTCGGCGAAGCCAATCGCCTGATGCCCGCGTTAAATCTGAAACGCAAGGACGTACTGTTCACCTGGGCCGGCGTGCGTCCGCTCACCTACGATCCCGCCTATCCCAAGGGCAAGCGGTTGCGCGTGATCCATGACCTGGCGAGCGACGGTATGCCGGGCATGTTGGCCATGACGAATGGATCGATGGCCGCCCAGCGTTCAGCCGGTGTGGAGATGGCGGCAGCCGTGCGCGCCCGGATGCCGCCGTCCGGCCAGACCAAGGCGCCCGACTACTCCGCCCGACGCTTCCCCGAGAACCAGAACTCGCCGCCCCTCCTCGATCATTTCACGGAAATCAAGCTGTCCGACCTGCGCTATGCGGCGCAGCACGAGCATGCGGAGACGCTGGCGGATCTGCTGCATCGGCGCACCGGCGCCGTGTGGACGCGGACCAACGCCATCGAGGCCGCCCGCAAGGCCGCGGAGGAGGTTGCCGACATCATGGACTGGAATCCAGCGCGGGTCGAACGCGAGGTCCAGGACTACGTTGCGACGGCTCGGCGGCTCTTCACGCCCTGTGAACCCTAGGGAGTGCTACGCCCAGAGACCGACCGCCCATCGCTCCGCGGCGGCCTCGTCGATTGTCAGGCCGATGCCCGGCTTATCCGGCAGGCGGATGCAGCCGTTCTCCACGGCGGGACGGTCGAGGTACAGCTTGTCCCAGAACGGATCGCGCCGCGCATCGGGATAGCATTCCACGAAGGTCGCGTTGGGGATCGCCGCCATCAGGTGCATCGAGACGTGCGGCTCGGCAACCTGCCCCATGCGCACATCCACCAACGACGCAGCGGCCGCTATGCGCATCCATGCGGTCGGGCCGCCCCCGCGATTCGAGGTGACGTTGATGACATCGACCGACTCGCCAGCCAGCAACGCCCAGCAGCCATAGACCGATTCCTCGGTCTGACCCGCACCGACGGGAATCCCGGTCTTGGTTCTTACCTCGCGCAAGCCGCGGACGACGTTGCGCCAATGCACCGGCTCTTCCAGCCAGGCCGGATTCATGTCTCGGATCGAATTGGCGAAGCGGACGGCGACATCGGGCGTCCAGGCCATGTTGGAATCGACCACAATCGCGAAGTCGTCGCCGGCCGCCTGGCGCGCGACGCGCACGCGTTCCGCATCCGCCTCGATTGCCAGCGCGCCAACCTTGAACTTGATGCCGGCAAGGCCCTGGCGCTTGTATTCGGCGATCTCACGCCTGATGCCGGCAGCATCGGTGCTGGTTTCATAATAGCCGCCGATGCCGATCATCGGCACGCGGTCGCTGTGCCCACCCAGCAGCTTGTAGAGGGGCTGGCCGCAGATTTTGCCCTTCAGGTCCCACAGCGTCGTATCGACGGTGGCCATCGCCATCATCACCGAGGCGCGGTCGACATAACCCGTGGCGTGCTTGACCATACGCTCCCAGATTGCCGAGGTCGCCATGGGATCGCTTCCCACCAGGATCTGCTTGAATGGGCCGCGCAGCAGGCTGAAGAAATGATCGGTATATTTCGCCTCGTTGCCGACGCAGACATAGCCCGTATGGCCGGCGTCGGTCGTGATCCGGCACAGGATCGAGGCGCGGCGCGCGAGATTGTAAGTGCCGCCGGAAAAGGCCAAGGGCAGGTCAACCGCGATCGGTCGAACCACGATATCGACAATGCGCATGGGACAACTCGCAGGAAATGGGGTGCAGACCGGGGCGGACGGAGGCGGCGGAAGCTGCCGCCCGCCGACAATCAATCCGTGGTCATGCCTTCAGGAGCCATTCGTTGAAGCGCGCGCCGGCCGTATCCTTGTGCGTGCCCCAGAAGGCATTGTCGAGTTCCGCGGTGCCTTTGAAGTTTGCGGGATAGGTCGGCAGTAATTCGGCCTGTTTCTTCTCGATGTGCTTGTAAGCCTCCGGGTTCGTCGGACCGTTGGTGAGGGTGCGCGTATAGGCCGCTTGCCGGTCGGCCCGCGCGCAAAACTTGACGAACTGTCGGCACAGATCGGCTTTGGGGGTGCCCTTAAGCACCACCCACCCCTCGGCGCTGTAAAAGCCACCTTCCCAGACCACACGCACTGGTGCACCGGCATCGATCGCGTTCTGCGCGCGGGCATTGAACGTCGGGCAGATGTCGACCTCGCCGGTGCTTAGGAGCTGCGCGCTCTGCGGTGCGGCATCCCACCACACAACGATCTGGGATTTGATCTGATCAAGCTTCTTGAACGCCCGGTCCCAGCCGCCAGGGGCCGACAGGGCTTTGTAGATATCGGGCCCGCCCACCACGCCGTCGGCGCGCATGGCAATTTCGATCGTATCGCGCGCGAACTTGCGCAGCGCGCGCCGCGCCGGGAACTTCTGCACATCCCATATATCGGCGAAACTCTCCAGGTTCTTGCCACCCAATCGATCGGTGCGATAGGCGAGCAGGAACGTGACCACGCCATTGGCCAAATAGTAGTCGCTCTTCATGTTGGCCGGAATTGCAGCGACATCGGGTCCGCCCAGGTCAAGCTTGTCCAGCAGCCCGTTCTCGATCAGCAGCAGCTGGATATCGCTGGTGATGCCGGCGCTCATGTCCCACTGATAGCTCTTTGCCTCGACCTGCGCCTTGATCTGAGCGGAAGGATTGCCCGGCCGTCCCACCGACACGACCTGGATACCAGTCTCCTTTTCGAACGGCTTGTAGAAGGCTTCGGCGAAGGCGGTCGAATACACGCCGCCCGGATCGGCGCAAACGATGCTTTGGGCACCCTCCGCTCGTCGCCAGAGGAAGGGCGCCGTCAATGTCGAGGCGCCACCAGCCGCGACGACACGCAGCAGGCCGCGTCGACTGAGTTCCGCCAGTCTCCGTGGGTGCTTTTGATCGGACATCGTCAGCTCTCCCTAGCTGCTGGAACAAGCGCCCGCGAGGGGGCGCGCTCGGTTCAGAGTTGGAAACAACATAGCCAAGTCTGTCGCAACGCATCGCCCGACGACGGGGCAAATCGTGGCGGAAGCCCAGACAAAATACTAGACTACGAAATGCCCTCGAATACGACCAGCACGATCTTCGTTCGCCACGTCCCGCAGTCCGATACGCGGGCCGCGAAGGTCGCTAATCAACGAGACACGCCATCATGATCGCCGGTTTGTATGGCGGCGGTCGTCGGCCAACTTGGTTTGCAGCATGGCCGCTTCTGCCTACGGTAGCCTTTCTTGGCGCCTTCTTTCTTTACCCCGTGATTCAGCTTCTTTGGCTGAGCGTGATCGGGCCGGACCGCGCCTTCTCGCTGCAGCACTACGCCAAGCTGTTCTCGACGCCGCTCCATGTGCAACTCCTGCTTAGCACGTTCAAGGTTTCCTTCTGGACTACCCTGATCTGCCTGGTGGCGGCCTATCCCGTCGCCTATGTGCTGGCCGCGATCCCCGACCGTTGGCGACTGAGCCTATTGCTCTGGGTACTGATGCCTTTCTGGACCAGTTTTCTGGTCCGTACCTTCGCCTGGATCGTCCTGCTGGGCCGGAACGGCGCGATCAATGACATCCTGCGGCGCTTGGGCGTGATCGAACGTCCGCTGGAACTGCTGTTTAATTTCGGCAGCGTCATGATCGGCATGAGTCACGCACTGATGCCGCTGGCCATATTGACCATGCTTTCGGTCATGCAGAACATCGATTCCAACCTCATGCGCGCCGCGTCAACCCTGGGCGCGCGGCGCGGCCAGGCATTCTGGCGCATCTATTTTCCGCTATCGCTGCCGGGCATTGCGGCCAGTGGTCTTCTGATTTTCATCACCGCGCTTGGCTTCTTCATCACACCCGCACTGCTGGGCGGACGTCGCGAGATGATGATCGCCCAGGAGATTATCTTCCAGCTCGAGGAGCAGCTTAACTGGGGGTTCGCCGGCGCCATCGCCGTCCTGTTGCTGCTGGCGACGGCGGTGGTCTTCTGGCTGTTCGACCGGGTGCTGGGCGTAAGCACCCTTTCGGGCGCCGCTGCCGACGAGGCCCGCGAAGGGCGCGGCGCGGGATTGTTCGGCAAAGCGGTCGATCGGGTCGGCACTGCCATCATCGCGACGCTTGGTGCCGCCTGTGCCGCGGCAGGCGCGCTTTACGATCGAATCGTGCCGTCGCCTTCGGTCAGACGCCGCCGATCCCTCGGGCCTGTGGCCCTGTGGTCCGCAGCCATTGCCATCGTCATCTTCCTGGCGCTTCCTTCGTTCTTCGTCGTGCCGGTCTCATTTTCCAAGACGCAGTATATCGCCTGGCCTCCGAACGGATTTACGCTGCATTGGTACGAGGAGTTCTGGGATTCCCCGGTATGGCGCGCCGCAATACTGCGATCGGTTGGTGTGGGCGTAATGACAGCCGTCCTCGCGATGCTGATCGGTGTTCCGGCGGCATTCGTTCTGGCGCGCCGGCGCGTTGCTGCCCGCACGCTTGTCATGTCCTTCATCCTGTCGCCGCTGATCTTTCCTCACATCATCGTCGGCGTCGCGCTGTTCTATTTGTACAGTCGCGTCGGGTTGGTCGGGACGTCGCTCGGTTTGGTGCTCGGCCACACGATCTTCGCCATTCCCTATGTCGTGGTGACGGTAATGGCCGTGCTGCGTCACTATGACGTCCGGCTCGACCAGGCTGCCGCCAGCCTTGGCGCCAATCGTTGGCGTACCCTGCTGTGGGTCACGCTGCCGTTGATCCGAGCCGGAATGATCGCGAGTTTCCTGTTCGCATTCGTCAAGTCGTTCGACGAGTTGGCGGTATCGCTGTTCATCGCCGGCGGATTGAACGCGACGTTGCCGAAGAAAATGTGGTCAGACGCTATCCTGCAGGTCAGCCCGACGCTGACGGCGGTTTCCAGCGCCACACTGGTCTTCGTCACCGTCGCGATCCTGGCCGCCGAGCTGTTGAGCCGCCGGGCGCGGCGGTCGTGATCGCGTCAGGCGCGGCGCACGTGGTGCGCGTGATCGAGATAGCGCTGATACGCCTCAACTTCCTGCGCGACGCGCGTATCATCCCACCCTAGCGCGCTCGCGACCGCGTCCGCGGCCTGTCGCGCTACGTCCATGCCCATCTTCGAGGTCCAGCCGATATCGGACCGGCGGCACAGCAGGTCGACCAGTGTTTCGACGTGCTCGCTACGCGCCGTGATCACCAGGTCGGCGGCCGTCACCGCGGACTCGCCAGGCACCAGCGGCTCTGCGTTGACGCCGGGCGTTGGAAACTCGCGCCCCTTGAACGACGGGACCTGCGGTCCGCGCGAAGGCGACAGGCGCTGTCGGACGATCGCCACCATCTCTGGACCGACCGAGCGATGCGTCATGATCGGCCCGGCTGTGACCGAGACGACATTGGGCATGCCTTCGGCTGCCTGGTCGTGGACGTCACGCGAACGCTTGCCTTTCGGAAAGGCCGGATCGTAAGTGAGTGGCCGGACACCGGCCCACGTGTAGATTATCTTGTCGCGCGTCAGCTTTATTCCCGGCAAGGCGTAGTTCGCTTCCTCTAGCAGGAACTCAATGTCGTCGTCCGTGGCATGCACATCGTCGGGATCGCCCTCGAAGACCGTTTCCGTCGGTCCGCAGTAGTGCAGGCTGCGCCATGGCCGCATGTACATTGGTTCCTTCTCGCGGTTCAGTCCGGCAAGACCGAAGCCTGCATTCTCCGGCGGCAGACGGAACAGGATGTTGGCGCCCTTGGTACCGAAGATCTTGCGCTTGGCGCCGGCGCCCGCGCTCTGGTTGACGCGGTCGATCCATACGCCCGCCATGTTGAGCACGATCTTCCCGCGGACGACGGCCGTCCCGCCCTTACCGTCTGCCTCAGCGAGCGTTACCGCCCAGGAGTTGTCCTGCTTCCGCGCAAGTTGCGTGACCCTTGTGTAGTTGCGCGCGATGGCACCCATTCGCTCGGCGTCGAGGATCTCGTCGATTGTGATCCGCTCCGGCCAATCGAAAACATACTCATGGAAGCTCATCACGCCCGATAGGCGCTCGGGCTCGCGCAGATACTTGACCAGCGGCGTGCTGGCGAACGCGGAACGCGGTACCTGGCCCGACCCAAGCGGAACTTCCTCTGGGCCCAGCCAGGCCAGCAGGCGGAACGCCATCTTCACTTGCCAGGGGGCATAAGTGCCGCCGTGGTACATTGGATAGAAGAAGGTCGTCCGCCGCGATCGCTCGGGCGAGCTCTGTACGAAGTCTCGGCGGTCGATCATCGCCTGGCGTGCCATGCTGCAAGCCACCCGCAACTTCTTGGGCGAGGTCACGAACTCCCACATCGAATTGCCAGGCGCGAGATACCGCAATCCGCAATGCAGGACACGACTCGACCGGCTCGAGGCACCCGAGGCGAAATCGCCCTTGTCGACGACTAGTGCGTCGTACCCCGCTGCCGACAAATGCTGGGCAGCGCTTGCGCCGTTGACCCCGCCTCCGACGATCACTACGTCGAATTGGCGCCCATCGAGGGCCGATAGCGGCAGCTTCATACCGTTCTCCCAGGATCCTTGGACCCAACCCTACAATATGTCTGCTAGAGTGTACATTCTGCGAGATGCCGCTGGCGAGGCAATGATCGTGTACCGTGCGTTGGTTTCGGGAGTATGCTGATAAATGTCCCACGCTCCGCAGGGTGAGCTGATTGCCTAGGCACAATTTTCTTGGCGCCTATCCGAAGCACCTTCAAGTGCGTGAACTGTTGCTTCGGCGACTTGAGCGGGAGTTTGGGATCGGCGACCGCTTCCCCACGGAAAAGGAATTGTCGGGCGAATTCGGCGTTAGCCGAGAGACCGTGCGCGAGGCACTCGCCTGGATCGAGAGCGAGGGCCTGATCACCCGTCATCGCGGCCAGGGCTCGTTCGTGGTCATGCGGCCGGCACGCGGGGCGGATCGGCGGCTGACGGGCATCACGGACGGTGATACGCGCAATGGCCTGAAAATCAAGGCGCGCGTTCTAGAGCATGGCCCGATCAATGCGCGCACTGATGTAGCCGCCGCCTTAAGCGTGGATTCAGGCAAGCTCGTGTATCAGTACGTTCGGCTGTCGATGTTCCAAGGCCAGCCGCTTGCCGTACATGAAAGCTATTTGGACCTTGAACGTGGCATGGAAATCGCACGCAAGGGGCTGGGCAGCGGCTCGGTCATGTATGCGTTGGAGCACACGCCGGGCCTCGAGTTTCGGGAGGACCGGCACCGGATCGAGGCGGTGATCGCCGACACCGCGGTTGCAGGGCTGTTGGATGTCCCGCTGGGCGCGCCTCTATTATTCATGGAGCGAGTCCATGTAGGCGCCGATCAAGCGCCCGTGGTGGCGTTCCATTCCTACTATCGCGCTGATCGATACTATTACACAGCAACGGCTGACCGTACCATACGCGGCAGAGCTTGTACCGATACCAAGTTGGCAATCAGTCCATCCGGTCCTGCGGTGAAGCGCGGGGTCGTTTCGTCGCTTAAGAGCAAGGTGCCGGGGCGGCGAATCCGCGCGCATTAGACCGCCGCTAAGCCACAAAACGACCGAGGCGCCGAAGCCATCAGTTTAACTGGATCGCTCCATTGAAATGATTTGGCTGCACCATCGCTCCCTAAAGACTTTGCCAGCAATCCGCGGGTGGTCATCCCTAGGAAGCGTGGATCTCGAGAAGCCCGGCGCAGCCCATGCCCCCAGCGACGCACATGGTGACGACCGCTCGTTTAGCGCCGCGCCGCCGACCCTCCAGTAGTGCATGACCGACCATGCGCGCGCCGGTCATACCGAATGGATGGCCGAGCGCGATTGCTCCTCCATTCACATTGACTCGGTCTGCGGGCAACCCTAGCCGATCGCGGCAGTACAGTGCCTGGCTGGCGAATGCCTCGTTCAGTTCCCATAGATCAATGTCATGGACGGAGAGACCAAATCGGGCGAGTAGACGAGGCACGGCCACGACCGGTCCAATGCCCATCTCCTCGGGCTCGCACCCCGCGGACGCAAAACCACGAAAGGTACCCAGTGGCTCTATGTTGCGCCGGCTAGCTTCGTCGGACGACATGACAACGCAAAGGGCGGCGCCATCCGACAATTGGCTCGCATTGCCAGCAGTGATGAACTTGCCCTCCCGTACCGGCTTCAACCTAGCCAATGCTTCGTACGTGGTCTCCGGTCGATTGCCTTCATCCTGTCGCAGCTTGACCGTTTCACGCGTTGTCTCTCCAGTCGTCCTATCGTGCACCAATTTTTGTACGGTGACCGATACAACCTCGGCATCGAAGCGGCCCCCCTGCTGCGCCACCGCGGTACGCAACTGACTCTCCAGCGCAAAGCGATCCTGAGCATCGCGGTCGATCCCGTAGCGCTCGGCTACGATATCGGCCGTCTCAATCATCGGCATGTATATCGCCGGCTTGTGCTCGAGCAGCCAGTCATTGGGAAGGCGAAGACGGTTCACGTGCGGCTGCACCAGACTGATGGACTCGAGGCCACCGGCGACGATGGCCGGGACCTTGTCGCCAACCACGCGTCGTGCGGCGTGAGCAATTGCCTCTAGGCCGGAAGAGCAGAAGCGGCTGATCGTTAGTGCAGCACAACTCACCGGCAAACCCGCACGCAAGGCCGCGTGCCTCGCCACGTTGCCGCCGGTCGCGCCTTCCGGATACCCGCAGCCGAGCGTAACCTCTTCAATATCGCCAGGCTCCAGTCCTGCGCGATCGATCACCGCCTTCACGATCGGCGCCGCGAGCTCGGCGCCGGGTGTATCGTTGAAGGCACCCTTGAAGGCCTTCCCGATAGGGGTCCGCGCAGTGGCTACAATCACGGCATCGGTCATTGACTAGGTTCCATTCCGCATACTTTGTGCTTGGCTCCCCGGCGCGCAACCACCCAGTATCCGCAGTTGGACCCGCGCGCCCCTGCGTCTATGTCCGCAAATACGACAGAACCGACTTAGCCCGCCTCGCTTGCCTCATCGCCCCTGATAGTTCGCTGGCCGCCGCTCCGCCCACGCCTTGCTGCCTTCCACGGCGTCCTCGGTGATGTGGATCAGCTTGTTGTACTCGCGGTAAATGCGCAGACCATCGTTGAGTGACAACTCGCGGCCACGCAGCACCAGCTCCTTGGTCATGCGGACGGCGATAGGTCCGTTCCGACAGATCCGAGCGGCAAGGTCATCGACGGCCGAGGCAAGCTCCTCACGCTTCACCACCTTGTTGACGATGCCCAATCGATACGCGTCGGCCGCGGAGAATCGATCACCGGTGAGTAGGATTTCCATCGCGTTGCCGAGCGAGGTGAGGCGCGGCAGCATCAGGGCGCCGAATCCGTGCAGTACGCTCCAGCGCACCTCGGGCGCGCCGAACATCGCATCATCTGAGGCGATCCGCATGTCGCAGCTGAGCGCAAGCTCCATACCGCCAGCGAGGCAGAAGCCGTGGATGGCGGCGATCACCGGCTTGGCGATCTGCAGCCCCATGTCGAAGCGCTGCGGCCGGAACGGTTCCCATTGGAACGGTCCCGAGGTAAGCGCGCCATGCAATAGCGAAAGGTCGGCGCCAGCCGAGAAGGCACGGTCGCCGGCGCCGCGCACAATCACGACCCATACATGCTCATCCGCCTCGAGTTCGAGCAATGCGCGCGAGATCTCCTGATACATCTTGCGGGGCATGGCATTCAGTTTGTCAGGCCGGTTCAGCGTCAGATAGCCGACCTTGTCCTTGCGTTCCACCAGCACAAACTCGTAACTCATCTGTCAGATCATCCTTGGTTGGGAACAGAAACGGACTCGTCGCCGAGGCCGAGGTAAATGTCCTGAACGCGGCGGTCGCGTCGCAATTCGTCGGCCGTGCCTGCCAGCACGCATTGCCCTCGCTCGAGTACAACCGCGCGGTCGGCCATGGCAAGGGCGATGGCAATCTGCTGTTCAACGATGAGTACCGCCGTGCCTTGGCGCGCCCAGCCGCGCAGAAAGTCCAGGATCGGAGGGATGAGCGCCTGCGCGATGCCGAGCGAGGGCTCATCGCACATCAGCACGGCTGGCTGCGCCACAAAGGCCTGCGCAAGCGCCAGCATCTGCTGCTGACCGCCCGACAGATCGCGCGCCCGAGCGCGGTACTTCTGACGCAGCACGGGGAACACGGCGAGCACTTCTTCGGTTAGGCGCGATGCCTCGCGCCGGTCTCGCTCCCCGAGGCGAATATTGTCGGCAACGGTGAGCTCCGGAAATACTCTGTGACCGTCAAGGACCAGGCGCAATCCACGGCCAACCAATGCCTCTGGCGCCGAGCCGAGAATGCTCTCCCCGCGGAGCCGCACGTCACCGGCGGAAAGACGTATGAATCCCGCGATGCTGCGCAGCAGGGTTGACTTGCCGGCACCGTTCGGGCCGATCACGAGTACGATCTCGCCCGACGCGACGCTTAGATCAACACCCCGCAATACCGGTACACGGCCATAACCGGCGTGGAGGCCTCGTACCTCAAGCATCCGCGGCTCCGGTGAACAGCGCGCGCACCCGCTGATCGGTGATGATCGTCGCGGGCGGCCCGTCGGCGATAACCTTACCGGCATCCAGCACGGTGATACGGTCGGCGACTCGCCAAACCAGCGCCAGGTCGTGCTCCACGAACAGGATCGACTTGCCGAGGCGGTCGCGCAGCACGCGGAGGAGTTGCGCAAACTGCGCCCGCTCCTCGGGAGAAAGCCCGGCTGCCGGCTCGTCGAGCAACAGGAGCTCGGCATCGCTTGCTACGACACGAAGCACCTCGAGCAGACGTCGTTGCGCATGGGGCAGAAGTTCGGGACGCAGCCCGTCCCACGACGCCGGCAGGCCATCTATCGGCTTCGGCGCAGCGACCTCGATGTTTTCACGAATCGTCAGTGCGTCGAACACACGCGGCGTCTGGAACGTGCGGCCGATACCGGCTTGCGCAATCCGCCAAGCGGCGCGGCGACCGTCTGTGCCGAAGACGCGCAGGCCGCCGCTATCGAGCCGGACAAAACCAGAAATCGCATTCAGCAGCGTCGTCTTGCCCGAGCCATTGGGTCCGACAAGCCCATGGATGCTGCCGCGCTCCACCACGAGACTCACATCGTCGAGCGCGGCCAGTTCGCCATAGCTCTTGCGCGCGTTGGTGACTTCGACGGCGCTGCCCTCGCGCGTGGCTTTCGCCCTTGCGGCCGGGAAGGCAAGGGCGAGATCAAGGGTAAGCTGAGCCGCCTCCTTGCTGCGTCGGGCAAACCGCTTTGCTAGCGTTCCGACGATACCGTCGGGAAAGGCGAGCATAATGGCCAGCGCGACCGCTCCATAGCCGAGCAGCCGGTACTGTACAAGGTCGACGAGCAGCGCGTTGGGTACGAGGTAGAGAACGGCGACGCCAACGATCGGTCCGGTCAGCCTGCCCTGCCCGCCGACGATGACGGAGAAGAAGAAAAATATCGACAGCTCGACTTGGAAGGCGGAAGGACTGACAAACCCGACAAGCGGCACGTAGAGCGTGCCGGCGATCGCCGTGCCTGTGGCGGCGATGACGAAAGCGACCGAGCGGACGTGACCCGGGCTGAAGCCCAGCGACAGCGCCGCCT
Organism: Alphaproteobacteria bacterium; assembly: GCA_020851015.1. Next base: position 15,590 of record JADZDN010000441.1, read on the forward strand.
CAGGGCTGGCGGCCGCGATGACCATGCGCTGCCCGAGGCGCTGCCGGCGCAGCCATGCGTGGAAACATAGTGCCGCGGTCCCCAGGACGAAGATGATCGCCGACAGCAACGTTACGCCCGCAACGAGTGGCACATGTAGATCCGGAACGGTTACGCGAATGCCGTTGATCCCGTTGGTCCAGCTATTGAACGCTACGAGCATCTCGGGGAACACGACCGCCGCGCTTAGCGTCACGAAGCCGAGATAATATCCCTGAACGCGTAGTGCGGGCAGCGCATAGAGGCTTCCGACTAGGATCGCGAGTGGAACGGCGAGCAGCGCAGCGCCGGCAAAGGAATAGCCGTGCATTCCTTCAAAGATGCCGACCCCGTAGGCAGCGACGCCGAATACGGCCCCCTGCCCGAACGAGACCTGGCCCGCATCGGCGAGCAGCATGTTCTGAAACACCGCGATCACGGCATAAAGGACAAGCAGGTTGGTGATGTAGCTCCAGTACGCGCTGCCGAGCAGCGCCGGAACCACGATGGCCGCGCCGATCAGGACGATGCCGAGCGGGAGTTCCGGGTCGATGCGCCTTGTAGTGACCGGCGCTGGGTCGAGCGCGGTGGTTGCGGCGTCGGTCATACGCGTCGCGCCGCCATGCGCCCGAAAAGTCCTTGCGGGCGGAGCATCAGAACTACGATCAGCAAGCCGAGCGAGACAACATTCTGGAACTGGCCGCCGAAGCGAAAGGCCGCGAACATCGCCGCGACTCCGACCAACGGACCACCGATCAGAGCGCCGACATTGCTGCCGAGCCCCCCCACCACGGCAGCAATGAAGCCGCTGAGCACATACGCGATGCCGCTGTCGGCCGACACCTTGATCACCGGAGCCGCGACAAAGCCGGCCGAACCGATGATCAGCCCGCTGATGCCGAAGGCGAGCACCTGCAACCGGCGGACGTGCAAACCTGCCGCGCGTGCCGCGTCGAAATCCTGGGCCAGCGCACTCATGGCGAGCCCGGCGCGGGTACGGCGATGGAACCAGGCAAGAGCGGCACACCAGAAGATCGCGAGTCCCACTGCGAAGAGGTAACTCGCTGGCGTGCGTGTACCGAGCAGCGGGAAGCTCGGAAACGGACTGCGGACGTTCAGGGCGAACGGGCCTTGCCAGACGAGGATCGAGGCGCCGATCATGACCGATACGGCCATCGTCGTGATCAGCCATGAATGCTGCTCGACGGAAGATCGCAGCGGCAATAGCGTGACCCAGCCCTGGATTGCGTGAAACACGGCAAGGGCGAGCGCGGCGAGCGGTAGGCCAATCAACCAGTTGAGTGCTGCCGGCTCGTCAGGCATCAGGAAATAGGCGCACAAGCCGCCGAGAACCAATAGGTTTCCCTGCGCGAAATTCAATATGCCACTCGCGTTGGAGACGACATTGAAGCTCATCGCCACCAGAGCATAGACGGCGCCAAGCCCGATGCCCCGGACCAGGATGATGACCAGTTCGTCCACGTCGGGAGTCCCGTGCCAGCGGCGCCCGAAGGCGCCGCTGGCGGCGTCCTATGAGCTACGAGCAGTCGGCGCGCTGTTGAATGCCCCCTTCCCCAAGGGCGGCAGGATGCACGATGGCGAGCGCGTCGGGGCCGACCAGAAAGTGATTCTGCTTCGAGGCGGTAAGGCCAGTGTTGACGCCAACGAACTTGCCAGCGTTCTGTTCGATATAGGCCGCCACGGTCGGACCGTCCGTCTTGCCACCCGTTCCCTCAACCGCCCATTTCAGGATGTAAGGCGCGTCGTACCAGAGCGACAGATAGTTGAGCGGCAGGCGGTTCGCTGCATCGGGCTTGAAGGCTTTCACCTTGGCCGCAAAATCGCGGAATTTCTCGCTCGGCGGCTGATTGCCGCAATAGGTGAAGCCCTTGTAGTTGAGCCCGGTCGTGTTCTTAAAGCCTTCCTTGCCGACGATCTTGAGCGCCGGGCCGGACAGTGCCACGCCGTAGCTGCCCGAGACCTTTACTTCCCAACCAAGCTCGCCGATGCCCTTGAGCACGTTGCCGGTATCGTCGCCGTTGCTGGTGAAGAGCAGCACCGCGTCGGGATTGCCCCGCTTGAGGTCGAGAAGCTGCGGCGTCATATCCTTGGCGTTGTATTGAAACTCTTGCACGCCGGTCACCTTCATCCCGCGCGTACCTAGCTCGACCTTCATTGCTTCGACAGCCGTCTTGGCTTGCGCGCCAGAGTCGCTCAGGATCGCGACCGACTTGGCTTTCAGCCCCTTGTCGGTCCAATCGACCATCTTCTTGGCCTGCGCCTCGGCATTCGCAAGCATGCTGAAACCGTAAGGCGCCACTTCAGGCGTCAGCTTTTCGGTACCGGATACGTTGACCTCGGGTATCTTCGCCTCGATCAGCATAGGCATGACGGCGAGCGTCACCTGGCTGTAGGTCGGGCCGATCATGAGATCGACCTTCTCCTGCTGAATGAGGCGCTTCGCCTCGCCAACACCGATCGTCGCATCGGTCTGGTAGTCAGCCACCACCAGCCGCACCTGCCGACCTGCGATGCCACCCGCAGCATTGATCTCCTTCACCGCCAGTTCGACCCCGACCTGGGCCGACTCGCCGATCGGCCCCGCTCCCGTGATCGGCAGCATGGCGCCCATCTTGACCGGATTCTGCTGTGCACTAGCGAGCGTCGCACTAAGTGCGACGAACGCAACGCCGACTGCGATATTTTTCATCACTTCCCCTTTTCCCTGCCACGCCCGTCGTCTTATGACAGGCCGAACTCCTCGGTTAGCTGCAGCAGCTCACCCTGCAGCGCAACCTTGCTCCAATCCGCGGCCGGACGTCGCTGCAACCGCGACCAAGCCGCCGTCTTTGCCGGACCACGCAGCTTGGGCGGCAAGGTCGCGAGCCAAGCCGTCACTGCCGCATGGACCGCGCCCCATTCGCGTTCCCATGACGTGCGGCCCGGACCGATATCGATGCCAGCGTTGCGTCCACGGTCGCGCCGAAGGCGAATGGTTTCGTCCATGTCGATCGCATTGTCGCGGATCGCGACCGAATAGACACCCCGCGCCCGTTCGCGCGAAACCAACCCGTCCTGAACATCGCGCAATACGCGGGCCGGATCGCGTTCCGCAGCAACGCCGAAGCCGCCGCCGCCGGCGCCGCGAATGGCGAGCACACTGCCGCGAGACGGCCGGTAGACACTGGTCTTCCCGATGCTTCGCGCCGCTCCGCCTTCGACAACCTCGGTTGCCCCCAACGTACCGGCGCAACCGCCGCCGACACCCCACGGCTCGAAGCGGTATCTTTCCTTGCCGCGCATCACGATAGAGGCATTCGGATGCTCAAGCTCGATTGCATATTCGACGCTGAAGCCGCCGCGGAATCGTCCTGCACCTTCAGAATCGGGAATGATCGCGAAGCGGTGCACGATAACCGGCATCTCTGACTCGAGTATCTCGGCGGGAACATTTCGGAGATAGCCGGTCGGGTAGTCGATCCCGGTGACGCCGTCGTCCATCGGGCCGCCGCCGGTGCCGCCTTGCACCGGATTGGCGACCGCGACCTGCAGGCGCCCCGTCGCAAGGTCGACCGTCGAGATGAGCGTGACCGCGATTTCACCCGCACCGGCGGCCGGAAGCCGGCCCGGTAGTGCGGTGCTCAGCGCGCCGAGGACAGCGTCGTGCGCCCGCATCGCCGTCAGGAAGCGCATGCCGCACGAAGCCGGGAAAGACGCGTTCACCACGGAATGCTCGGGCAGCACCAGCTCGATGCAGCGCACGATCCCGGCGTTAAGGTGCAACCCTTCAATCTGCGTCACGACGTAGTTCATGACCGCGAGCGAGAGGAAGGGATGGTGGCGCTGGCTGCCGGTCGGCAGATTGAGCGCCGCCTGAACCTGTGGGTCCGACCCAGTGTAGTCGAGGACGACCCGCCCGTCGCCAGACGTGCGAATCTCGAGTTCGATCCTCACCGGTACGTCGGTGACGAAGTCGTCCTCCAGATAGTCGACGAAGCGATAAGAGCCCGCGGGAATACTCTTCAGCACGGCCCGGGTGCGCTGCTCGGTCCGGTCTAGCGTCGCCGCCATCGCGGCGCAAATCTGCTCGATCCCATATTTCGCGACCAGCCGGGTCATGCGCTTCTCGCCAACTTCCAGCGAAGCGACCAGCGCGCCGATATCACCCCAGTTCAGCGATGGGATGCGGCAATTGTCACTGATGACATTCCATATCTCCTCGTTCAGCTCGCCGCGGCGGTAGAGCTTCACTGGGCGAAGCCGCAGGCCCTCCTGGAAGATCTCGCCGCTGCGCATGTCGGTGCTGCCCGGCACGGCACCGCCGACGTCCGAGCAGTGCATGAATGCCCAGGCGAAGCACACCAGCTCCGCACCATGAAAGATCGGCTTGAAAAGATAGAAGTCGGGAAGATGCATCACCATGCCCTTCGTCGCGAAGGGATCGTTGGTGATCATGATGTCGCCAGGCGCCCAGTCGTCGAAAGCTTCCGTTCCCGGATTCATCGGGATGCCAAGAAGGGCGGTGACGCCGGTCGAGTGCGGATAGGAAAAGACCTCGCCGGACGGAGTCACCAGCGCGGCAGCATAGTCCTGGGTTTCCTTGATGAAGGTCGTGTGCGCCGCGCGCAACACGATGCTTGCCATCTCCTCGGCGACGGCGCGAAAGTGATTCGCGAGCACCTCGGCCAGGATGTCGGCCCGCGCGAGCCCGGGCTTCTTGGTCTCGAGCATCGCGTCACCCGCCGAACGTCATAAGGATGGCGCCGCTGCGCAAGACTTCGGCCTCCCAGCGCGGCGGCACCAGAAGCGTGGTGTCGAGCTGGTCGACGATTGCCGGGCCCAGGATACGGTCGCCCGCCCCAAGCAGCGTCCGGTCGTATAAGGCTGCATCGACCATGGTACCAGCGATCCGGATGGCGCGATGCGCGTGCGCAATTGCGCCCGAACCGCGTGGCAGGCTGGCCGGGCTGGGCCGCGGCATCCGACCGACGACACGCAGCCTAAGTTCCTTCAGCCAGACACCCGCACGTTCATTGACGTGACCGTAGATCGCGCGGTAGGTCGATGCGAACACGGCGGCAAGCGCATCAGTCTTCCCAGCGTCGAGAACTGCAGCGGAGAGCGGGACGGTGACGTCATAGCCCTGCCCCTCGTAGCGCATGTCGGCGGCGAAGCTGTATTCGGAGTCCGTAATCGCCAGCGACTGCAATTCCTCGCCCAGCCAGGCGCGCGCCTCCGCCTCCAGCTCACGACGGATGCGCTCGAGTTCGACAGGTTCGAGCTCGTCGAGCAGACGGTAGACCGGCGCTATGAGGTCGCCCTGCACGTCCGAGTAGGCAGCGCCGAGCGCACTCAGCGCGCCGGGCGTCTGTGGGACGAGGATCCGATCGACGTAGACGTCCTCGGCAAGGAGCGCACCGATCAGAGGGCCAGCGCCGCCGAACGGAACCAGCATGAAATCGGGCGCATCGATGCCGCGCCGGGACAGCACATGGCTTGTCTCTGCCGCCATGATGGCAATGGCGATGGAAATGGCACCATCGGCGACGGCCTCCACGCTGGAGGAGAGGGCATCCGCCAGCGGCGCCAGCGCCGCACGCGCCAGATCGAGACGCAGCGGGATCCGGCCGCCGAGTTTCTGCCCGTCAGCAAGCCAGCCCGCAACGAGCATGGCATCGGTCAGGCTCGGAACGTTGGAGCCGCGGCCGTAACATGCCGGTCCCGGGTCCGCACCGGCGCTGCGCGGACCGACCCGCAGCGCGCCGGTCTCGTCGAGCCAGACAATCGAGCCGCCGCCGGCGCCGACGCTCGATACCGCGATGCTCGGCAGCAGCAGGGGAAACTCGGCGACGTGCTCCTCGGTGCTGAGGACCGGTGCACCGCCGCGCACGCAACCCACATCGGCACTGGTGCCCCCGACGTCGATCGTGATGAGATCGGCAGCATCGAACCCACTCTCGCGCGCCACGGCCGCCGCCGCCGCCACGCCGGCCGCCGGCCCGGAAAGTAGCGCCGACACGGGCTGGCGTTGAATCGTGCGGGCGCGCTGCATCCCGCCATTGGAACGCGTCACGCGCGGTTCGGTCGTGATGGCGCGAGCCGCCGTCCCCTCGATCAGATCCTCGAGGTAGCGTTGAACCGCTGGCCGTACGTAGGCGTTGACCGCGGCGGTCACGGCGCGCTCGTACTCGCGTGCCTGCGGCCAAACCTCGGCGGAGATTTCGACCGGGAGGTTTGGAAAGGCCGCAACAAGAATGTCGCGCGCGCCCCGCTCATGCGCGGGATTCCGATAGCTGTGCAAGAAAGACACGAGAAGCACCTCGGCTCCGAGCGCCACGAGCTCGGCGGCCGCGCTACGGACGCCCTGCTCGTCCAAGGCTTCGCGCTCGCGGCCGGCGACATCGATGCGGCCGGCGACCTCGCGGATCAATCCACGCGGCACGAGCGTTGCCGGGCGACGCGAGTCGTAGCGCATCGGATGTGGGATCGCGAGCCGACCCAACTCGAACACGTCGCGGAAGCCGACATTTGTCAGCATCCCGATCCGCGCACCACGGCGCTCGATCAGCGTGTTCACCGCTATGGTCGAGCCGTGGGTGTGCGCGAGTTCGACGAGCTGGCGCCCCTGCAGACCCAGCGTCGTCACGATCTCGTCCAGTCCGGAAAGCGTCGCCTGCGCCGGACGTCTCGGCGTGCTCGGCACCTTGAAGCAGTGCAGCCGCCCGGAAGCGTCGAACACCACCATGTCGGTAAAGGTGCCGCCGACGTCGACACCTAGATGACAAAGCGCACCGGCCATATCGACCTCGCACCGCGGTACCAAACGCACGGTCGGTTAATCTGACACTCGTTCAATTGGCGAGTCAAGCGCGCCTAGCGTTCGATCTCCACGGCAGCGGCGCCAGGCTTCGTCGGCAACTCTTTCCGGGCAAGGCGGTGGCTGGGGGTCATCGGCAGTGTAGAAACAACTTCGATCCAGCGCGGGCGCATGACGTTCGGCAGCGCTTTGCGGCAATCCTCGATCACCTGACTTGTCGGGGGCGCGGACTCATACGGCTGCAGCAGGAGAAGAATGTCCTGGTCGCCGTGCTCCGAAGCCACGCCGATCGCGGCCGCCTTCTTGACCCACGGCATTTCCTCGGCAAGTTCCTCGATGCGGTCGGGCTGCAGATTCTCGCCGCGCCGGCGCAGCGCGGGCGAGTTGCGCCCCACGAAATGCAAGAATCCTTCCTCGTCGAAGAAGCCGAGATCGCCCATATGATGGAGCAAGTTACGAGTCTTCTGCACGGTCGCCGCGGGATCGTTGAGATAGACGGAAAACGTCATATACGGTCGGGGTGGCCGGACGACGATGTTTCCGATCGTGCCGATCGGCACGGGCTGTTCCAACTCGTCGACAATGCGGACCTCGATCCCGGGATAGGGTTTTCCGACCGTACCGCGTTTGCGCACCGCGAGCGTATTGGAGCAGCAGGCAAGGCACTCCGTCTGGGAATAGGCATCGAGCACCGGTATGCCGAATCGCTGCTCGAACATGTCGGCCACGGCCTCGGTGGCCCCGCCCCCGGTCGCGAACCGAAGCCGGTGCGCCGGCACCTTAGTCGGCTCGGGACTGCGCGCCAAAAACGATAGGGACGCGCCGACGTAGTAGAAGATAGTCGACCCGAACCGCGCGACGTCTTCCCAAAAGCGCGTGACAGAGAACCGCTCGGCCAGATGCAGCTCACCGCGGAGCGCCAACGTCGTCACCACGGCAATGATCCCGTCGCCGTGAAACAAAGGGTTCGAAAAGTAGAGCCCCTCGCCAGGCCGCATGCCTTTGCCGAAGGCTATGTGATGACCGAGCTCGAGAACGTAGCGGTGCGAGAAGACCACCGCCTTCGGCGATCCTGAAGTGCCGGAGGTGAACACGATGCAGCTCGCGTCGGCCGGCGACGGAGGTAGAAGATCGTCGACGGACGGCGACGGAATCGTCGCTCCTGCCTGCGGAAGCAGCAGAATATCGTCATGAATCGAGACGGCGCCCGACAAGTCCAGCTTCGCCTCGGTACCGAGATGGCGCTCGCATACGACTACCTGTGGAACAACATAGGCTTGGTAGCGCGCAAGTCCCTGCTCGAGAAAGACCGTCGGCAGAAATACCGCCGTCGCGCCCGCGCGGTTGATCGCAAGCCACCAGAAGATGAATTCCGGGCGGTTCGACATCAGGAGACCGACATATCCGCCGCGGCCGATACCCTGTCCCGCGAGGTGGACGGCGAGCTTATCTGCAATGTCCATCACCTCAGCGGCCGTGTAGGACCGATCGCCGAAACGGAGCCACGTTCGGCCATGCGGCTGCCGACGCAGCAGATCAGCGACTGAGCCGAGATTCTCCGGTGGCCGCCCCGCGTCCGGATCGCCCGCGCCGACCAAAATCGAAATCCCGGCTCCCGGTGCGCTGCGGTCCTTCATGTCTTTCGCCCCCTCCACGCATCTTTTATGGGCTTAGCCGCTCTAGTCGGCTGTCGGCCCGTCGATCAGCCGCTGCTGGTCTCGTTTGAACGCGGTCGCGAGTTGCCCCACCGTCTGCTGCAACTGCGCCAGCACGGCCGCGGTCCCGCTCATCGCGTCGACCGGGCGTCGCTCGCGGGGCCAGGCACCCGTACGCTTCTGGCCGTCCTCAAGGAGGCCGCGCTCGATGATTTCGCAGAATGCGCCGGTGATCTCCGGCGTCGGAAATTTCGCGAACTTGAACCAGTAGAAGCTGAAGTTGCACATGCCAAGGATCGCGAGCCCTAGGAGCCGCGGCTGCATGGCCTTGAAGAGGCCCTGTCGTTGTCCTTCGCGGATCACCTCCTCGAGCCGCCGCTCAAAGCCGCGCTTGCGCTTCAGGAAAGCGGTGCGAACATGCTCGGGCAGAACGCCCTGCTGGTAATGAACAAGGCTCCACATCTCGCTGTTCTCGAGCAGCAACTCGACATAGGTCGTCACCATGCGTCGAATCCGCTCATCGGGCGGAAGCTTCTCTTGCGCGATCGGCAGGACCCGCGTTTCGGCATCTGTGAGCATCCGGTCGTAGATCTCGATCAGGATGTCCTCTTTGGCTTCTACATAGTGATAGAGCGCCGTCTTGCGAACGCCCATGCGCGCGGCGATGTCGTCGAGGGACGTGCCATGATAGCCATGCGTCGCGAACAGCTCGGCGGCGACCGCAAAGATCTCCTCGCGCCGTCCAGTCGCCGGCAGGTTTCGCCGGGGGAAAACAGCACTCAATTTCTTGTTCGCCATGCCAATACTCCTTCATCGTGCCTGTGCATCAATGGCGATCTCATCGATAGCGCATGATCAGGTTTTCGGCCGCAAGATGACCGGATTTCACTGCTCCTTGCGTGTTCGGATAGTCGGTGTAGTCGCCGGCAAGCTGAACCGCGCCATGGTCGATCTGCAGTCGGCCCCGAGACAACTGGCCAGGCGTCCAGAACGGCAGGCCAAGCGGCCATCGCTTGATCCACCCGCTCCTCGGCTCGCCGACGAGACCGGGCGAAATCCGTCGGAGCGCATTCAGCGCCTGCGCAAACAGCGCCTGGTCGGGGTTGGCCATCATGTCCTGCGCATGGCGGCCACCGAGCATCATCTTGACGATCGTCGTTGAGACCGGCGTGCCGCTCTCTTGCAAGGGCCAGGTTTCGTTGATGGCGGCGTGAAAGGGCGGCTCGATCACTTGTACGGCATAGACGCGATCCCACGGAACCGGCGGCGGCTGCGCGAATGCGAATGCCACGAGGATGAAGCTTCCGTAATGCACGGTCGCAAGCCTGCTACGCAGCCCTGCGTCGAGATCGACGGCAATCTTCGCCGCGACCGGTGCCGGCGTCGAAATGACCGCGGCATCCGCGGCATGCATGCCGCTCTCGGTTTCGATGGTGACGCCGCGGTGTTGGGACCGGACTACCGTGACCGGCGCCAGCAGCCGCGGCGTGCGCGGCAGGGTTGAAGCAAGAATCTGTGCAAGCCGTCCGGTCCCGCCGACGATGACGGATATTCGCTGCAGATCGGGAGCCCCCGGAATGCGCGGTCGCAAGAAGCCGGGCGTCCAACTCAGGCCGAGGAAAGCCGACATTTGCTCGGGTTCGCCGCAGGCCATCCGCACCGCCATGCTACGGAAGAGATCCCTTGCCTCGGGATGTGCCCCATCGATCAGCTCGCCAAAGGCCCGTGCATCAAGCTCGCGCATACTGGCCCTTGAGAGGTGAGCGAGGCCGGCGCGCAATCGCTCCAGGCGGAGGCCGCAACGGAGGATCGACAGCCGGCCGGCCAGCGACAACGGCAGCCGCCAAAGCAGCGCAGGCAGGCTGCGCGCCACAACGGTTCGGCTGCGGCGATGCACCGCGATAGCCGGCTCGCTCAAGGCCGCGACGGGGACGTCGTACTTGCGGGCAAGGCGCATCGCTGGCGTTTCGTCACCAGCCAGGTACTGCGCTCCCAGATTGATCCAATGGTCGCCGAATGGCAGGGACCGCGTTCGGCCGCCGATCTCCTCGTCGGCCTCAAAGACCTCGATTTCGTGGCCAGCCTCGGCGAGGCGCGTCGCCGCAGTCATCCCCGCAAGCCCTGCACCGACAATCGCGACTTTCGCCATCTGGACCTACCGGTCGAAACGCCGGCGGGTGGCATCGCGCAGGCGGTTTCCAGAGCCTCCAGCTGATTGGAGGCAGGGCTGTCCGCGATGGGGCCGCATCGTCTGCCGCAAGCAGGGCCGATACAGCGGGACAGGGCGCTGAATTGAAGACTGCAGCATGCCGGCGATCCACCGCCCTAGCGTACCGACCGAATGTTAAACACACTGACTAATCAGTCTATACTAAATTGACAATGGTCACCAGTAGGGCATCAATCTTCATGACCGGGGGATCACGCCTACCATCAAGCTCAAAGAGGGACTTGGAAGGGGCTGGATGCAACGGGCTCACCCACGACCGGGTGATCCTGCCAATGCGGCAATGCGCTCGATGATGCCTTTCCGCAACGCCTGCAGCAGCCAGAGAATGTTGGATCGGGAGGCAATGGCGGAGGGAGAGGGATTCGAACCCTCGATACGGTTTCCCGTATACACACTTTCCAGGCGTGCGCCTTCAACCGCTCGGCCACCCCTCCAGCGCCGCGCATTGGGGCGCGAACGCGGCCGGACACTAGCCGACGGCTTCGGTCCGGGCAACCTCCGTCGGGGCGGGTTGGCGCCGGCGGCTGGCGCGGATTATCCGGCAGTTTCCGTGGCTTGGCGGAGGCTCGCGGGCCGGTTGGCCGCGGGTGGACAGCGGGCCGGAACCGGAATGCGGCGGGTCAGCCCTCGCTCATCTTCAGCGCGGCGATGAAGGCGGATTGCGGGATTTCCACCTTGCCGAACTGGCGCATGCGCTTCTTGCCCTCTTTCTGCTTCTCGAGCAGCTTCTTCTTGCGCGTGATGTCGCCGCCGTAGCACTTCGCGGTCACGTCCTTGCGCAGCGCGCTGATCGTCTCGCGCGCGATGATGCGCCCGCCGATCGCCGCCTGCACCGCGATCTTGAACATCTGGCGCGGGATCAGGTCCTTCAGCCGCTCGCACATCGTGCGGCCGCGGCTCTCGGCCGCCGCGCGATGCACGATCATCGACAGCGCGTCCACAGGGTCGCCGTTGACCAGGATGCTGAGCTTCACCAGCTCGCCCTGGCGGTAGCCCTCGACGTGGTAGTCGAAGCTGGCATAGCCGCGGCTGACCGACTTCAGCCGGTCGTAGAAGTCGAACACCACCTCGTTGAGCGGCAGGTGGTAGACGATCATCGCCCGGGCGCCGGCATAGGTCAGCTCGACCTGCTCGCCGCGCCGCTCCTCGCACAGCTTCAGGACCGCGCCCAGGTAATCGTCCGGCACGAAGATCGTGCCCTTGATCCAGGGCTCCTCCATGTGCTCGATCTTCATCGGGTCGGGCATGTCGGCGGGATTGTGCAGCTCCTTCACCGACCCGTCGGTCATGTGGATGCGATAGACCACCGAGGGCGCGGTGGTGATCAGGTCGAGATCGAACTCGCGCTCCAGCCGCTCCTGGATGATCTCGAGATGCAGCAGGCCGAGGAACCCGCAGCGGAAGCCGAAGCCGAGCGCCGCCGAGGTCTCGGGCTCGTACTGAAAACTGGCGTCGTTGAGGCGCAGCTTGGCCAGGCTCTCGCGCAGGTTCTCGTACTCCGCCGTGTCGGTCGGGAACAGGCCGCAGAACACCACCGGCACCGAGGGCTTGAAGCCGGGCAGCGGCTCGGCCGCCGGCTTGCGGTCGTCGGTGATGGTGTCGCCGACCTTGCAGTCCGCCACGCTCTTGATCGCCGCGGTGATGAAGCCCACCTCGCCCGGCTCCAGCGCATCGCACAGCACGCGCTTGGGCGCGAAGAAGCCCACGCGCTCGACCTGGTGCGTGGCGCCGGTGGACATCAGCCGGATCTTCATGCCGTTCTTCAGCACGCCGTCCTTCACCCGCACCAGCGCCACGACGCCGAGATAGGGATCGTACCAGCTGTCGATCAGGAGCGCCTTCAGCGTCGCCGCCCCGTCGCCCTTGGGCGGCGGCAGGCGGGTCACCAGCGCCTCCAGCACGTCGTCGATGCCAAGCCCCGTCTTGGCCGAAATCGGCACGGCGTGCGACGCGTCCAGCCCGATCACGTCCTCGATCTGCTGGCGGATGCGGTCGGGTTCGGCCGCCGGCAGGTCGATCTTGTTGAGGACCGGCACGATCTCGTGGTTGTTGTCGATCGCCTGGTAGACGTTGGCGAGGGTCTGCGCCTCGACCCCTTGGGTCGCGTCGACCACCAGCAGCGAGCCCTCGCAGGCCGCCAGCGACCGGCTGACCTCGTAGGCGAAATCGACATGCCCGGGCGTGTCCATCAGGTTCAATTCGTAGGTCTCGCCGTCCTTGGCCTTGTAGGACAGGCGCACGGTCTGGGCCTTGATGGTGATGCCGCGTTCGCGCTCGATGTCCATGGAGTCGAGCACCTGCTCGCGCATCTCGCGCTGCTCCAGCCCGCCGCAACGCTCGATCAGCCGGTCCGCCAGGGTGGACTTGCCGTGATCGATATGCGCGATGATCGCGAAATTGCGGATATGGCTGAGATCGGTCATGTGCAGCGCAACATAGGTGGTCGGTTCAGTCCAATCAATGACGGTCCTCATCCTTCGACCCTTCGACAGGCTCAGGGCTCAGGATGAGGACCTTCTTCCGTTTCGCTTCCTCATCCTGAGCCCTGAGCCTGTCGAAGGGTCGAAGGATGAGATTTTCATTCCACCGGCGCGGCCTCGAACCGCCTGACCGCTTCCGCACCCTCGGTCCGACACCAGCCGCGCGCTCCGCCCAGGCCGCGGTTCTGGTACTCGCTGGCGAAGGCGACGCCGGCGGCGATGCGGGCCTTCATGACGCCGTCGGCGTCCAGCTGTTCGGCCCGCGCCAGGCGGCGCTCCTCGGCGGCGAAGCCCTGCTCGGCGCGGCCGGTCAGCAGGCCGCATTGCTCGGCCACGCTGTAGCCATAGAGTGCCTCGCCATAGGCCGAGAGCCTGCGTTCCGCCGCCATCGCCGGACCGATGGCGATCAGCACGACGGTCAGCGACGCTGTCAGCCGCGTAGCACGCCTCCCGTGGCCTTGGTCACCTGCGCCACCACCTTGGCCGCGACGGCCTCGATCTCGGCCTCGCTCAAGGTCGCCTCGGTGGGCTGCAGGGTGACGGCGATGGCGATCGACTTCTTGCCCGGCGGCAGGGCACCGCCGCTGAAGCGGTCGAACACGCCCACCTCGGCGATCAGCGCCTTGTCCGCGCCGCGCGCCGCGCGCACCAGTTGCTCGGCCGCAACCGCGTCGTCCACCACGAAGGCGAAATCGCGCACGACAGGCTGGAACGGCGACGCCTTCAGCAGCGGCCGCGCGCGGGTGGCCTTCGCCTTGGGCAGCGGCACGAGGGTCAGGTTGACCTCGCAGCCCACCGCCGGCCCCTCGACGTCCAGCGCCTTCAGCGCGCGGGGATGCAACTCGCCGAAGCTCGCCAGCACGTGGGGGCCCAGTCGGATCACGCCGCCGCGGCCGGGATGGTACCAGCCGGGCGGCTTGGCCTCGACCTGCACGTTGGCCAGCGGCACGCCGCAGAGCGCCAGCACCGCCATGGCATCGGCCTTAGCATCGAAGGCGTCCACCGGCCGCGGCTTGGCCGACCAGTGGCGCGGCGCGTTGTTGCCGCGACGCACGACCGTGGCATGGATCGACTGGTCCTGCGGCCGGTCGCCGGCATAGACCGGGCCAACCTCGAACAGCGCCAGGTCGGGCGCGCCGCGGTCCGCGTTGCGCTGCGCGGCCTGCAGCAGGTTGGGCAGGATCGACGGGCGCATCTGGTCGAGATCGGCCGAGATCGGGTTGGCGAGCGCCAACGCCGGCTGCCCGCCGCCGAACTTCTCCGCGTGCGCGCGCGACATGAAGGACCAGGTCACGGCTTCCATCACCCCGCGCCCCGCCAGCAGGCGTTTGACCAGGCCGACGCGGCGCTGCGCCGGGGTCAGCACCGGCGCGGGCGTCACCGCGGGGGCGGGCATCGGCACGGCCTCGATATGGTCGTAGCCGTTGACGCGGACGACCTCCTCCACCAGGTCGGCCTCGCCCTCGACGTCCGCGCGCCAGGACGGCGGATCGACGTCGAACCCGTCACCCTTCGCCACGGCCTTGAAGCCGAGCGAGGCCAGGATCGCACCGGCGCGCGGCGCCGGCACGTCGATGCCGCCCAGCCCCATGATGCGGGACTGGCGCAGGTGGATGGTGCGGCGCCATGCCGGTGCCTTGCCGGCCACGACGACCTCGCTGGGCTCGCCGCCGCACAGCTCCAGGATCAGCTTCGTCGCCAATTCGATGCCCGGCGCGGTGAATTCGGGATCGACGCCACGCTCGAAGCGGTGGCGCGCGTCGCTGTCGATGCTGAGCGACCGCCCCGTCAGCGCGGTGCGCTTGGGGTCGAACAGCGCGGCCTCGACGAACACGTTGGTCGTGGCCTCGGTGCAGCCCGTCTCCTCGCCGCCGATGATGCCGCCCAGGCCCAGCGCCTTGGCCTCGTCGGCGATCACCGTCATCGCCTCGGTCAGCGCGTAGGTCTTGCCGTTGAGCGCCAGAAGCTCTTCCCCCGCCCGGCCGAACCGGACCCGGATGCCCTGGCTCAGCTTGTCCGCGTCGAACACGTGCAGCGGCCGGTCGCGGTCGATGGTCACGTAGTTGGTGATGTCCACCAGCGCCGAGATCGGGCGCAAGCCGATGGCTTCGAGCTTGCGCTTCAGCCAGTCCGGGCTCGGCCCGTTCTTCACCCCGCGGATGTAGCGGCCGAGGAACAGCGGGCAGGCATGCTCCTCGCCCGCCGGCAGGCACATCCGCACGTCGATCGGGCTCTTGAACCTGCCGGGGATCGCGGCGACCGGCGGCGAGATCACCGTGCCGATGCCGGCAGCCGCCAGGTCGCGCGCGATGCCCATGATGCCCAGGCAGTCCGCGCGGTTGGGCGTCAGCTTCACCTCGAACACGGGATCGTCCAGCCCGGCATACTTGGCATAGGACGCGCCGACCGGCGCGTCGGCCGGCAGGTCGATGATGCCCTCGTGCTCGTCGCTCAAGCCCATCTCGCGCTCCGAGACGAGCATGCCGTTCGACTCGATGCCGCGGATCACGCCCTTCTTCAGGTCGACCTTGGTGCCGGGGATGTACGATCCGGCCGGCGCGAACACGCCCTTCATGCCGGTGCGCGCATTGGGCGCGCCGCACACCACCTGCACCAATGGCGCCCCTGGGCCCGATCCGGTGTCGACCATGCACACCCGCAGCCGGTCGGCATTGGGATGCTGCTTGGCCTCGACCACCCGCGCGACGACGAAAGGCTCCAGCCCCTTGCCGCGGTCCGCCATGCCCTCGACCTCGAGGCCGAGCATGGTCAGCGCATGCGCGACGTCCTTGGCCG
>JADZDN010000442.1 GCA_020851015.1 Alphaproteobacteria bacterium
CCGCCGCTACTTCTTCGCGATGTTGTAGTAGAAGTTGTTGTCGAAGCTCGGCCCCAAGATGAAGCCGTCCACGTTCTTGTTGTGGGCGACCACCTCGATCTCCTGGAACATGATCACGAAGGGCGAGCTCTTCTGGTGCTCCTTCTGGATCTCGACATAGCCAGCCTCGCGCTTCTTGGCGTCCTGTTCCAGCACCAGCGCCGCGACCTTCTTGGTCATATCCGGAATGTTCCAGGCGTTGCGCCAGGCCAGGGTCTTCGACTTCGCGTTGTCGGCGTTGTCCTCGTTCATCGCGAAGGTCTCGGCGTTGGTGTGCGGGTCCTGGTAGTCCGGGCCCCACTGGCCGATATAGATGTCGTGGTTGCGGGCGCGGTACTTGGTCAGCGTCTGCTTGCCGTCGCCCGGGATGATCTCCAGCTTCACGCCCGCCTTGGCCCATTGCGCCTGGATCGCCTGGGCGATGTCGATGATCGGCGCGTTGTTGCGCGTGTCCATCGTCACCGAGAACCCGTCGGCCAGCCCGGCCTTGGCCAGCAGGGCCTTGGCCTTGGCGAGGTCGTACTTATACGGCCGCTCGGTCGTGGCGCCGAGGAAGCCCTGGGGCAGGAAGGACTGGTGCGGCACGAAGCGGCCGCGCACGATGTTGGCCTCGATCGCGTCATAGTCCGTCAGCCACTTCAGCGCCTCGCGCACCTCGGGCTTGGCCAGCTTCTCGTTCTTCTGGTTGAGGCCGAGATAGAGGATCGCGCCCTTGCGGCCCTGCTCGATCTGGATGTTGGCGTTCTTCTTGATGCCCTCGAGCTGGTCCTTGTTCAGATTGCGGGCGTAGTCGACATCGCCCTTCTCCAGCAGCAGGCGCTGCGAAGCCGGCTCGGCGACATGGCGCACGACGATGCGCTTGCTGGCGGGCTTGCCCCGGAACCAGCTCTCGTTCGCCTGCATCGTGTAGCTCTCGTTCGCCTTCCACGACACCAGCTTGTAGGGGCCCGAGCCGGCCGAATTGGCCTTCAGCCAGGCATTGCCGTAGTCGCCGTCCTTCTCGTTCTGTTTCACCAGCTTGGAATCGACGACCGAGGCCACCGTCGCGGTCAGGCAGTAGTAGAAGAAGGTCGGCGCGAAGGGCTTCTCGACCGTGATCGTCAGGGTATGCGCATCGGTCGCCTTGATGCGGTCCTTCATGTTGTCCTTGGTGAAGCCGAACTGCGTCAGGATGAAGCCCGGCGACTTGTTGATCGCGACCGCCCGCTGCAGCGAATAGGCGGCGTCCTCGGCGGTCAGCGGATTGCCGGAGTGGAACTTGAGCCCGGACTTCAGCTTGAACGTGTAGGTCTTGCCGTCCGCCGCCACGCTCCAGCTCTCGGCCAGGCTGCCGTAGAGCTTGCTGACGTCGGTCAGGTCGAAGCGGATCAGGCGGTCGTACATGTTGGTGACCGCCTCGCTGCCCGAGAATTCGAACGACTCGCCCGGGTCCATCGAGATGATGTCGTCGATCTGCTTGGCCATCACGACCGTGTCCTTGGGCGTCTGCGCCGCCAAGGGTCCGGCGAATCCAAGCGCGGCCACGGCCACGCCGGCGAACAGCGCCGCGCGACGACCGATCGAATTTTTTCCGAACATCCACAATCTCCCCAGGTTGGAAGCCTCTTACGGGCGCAACCCCCGCACGCCCCGTTGCACGGATCATTGGGGCAAGGCGCTTGGCTAGTCAACGGAATGCGATTTGCGGTGCCGACAAGGCGTTGGCATGCGCAGGCTCCCCGTGCCGGCGCGCGTGCCCTCAAGCCTGCCCATGCTAACGGTTTATCCATTGTCGGCAATGACTTATAAGCGAACATGCGCTGTTGCTTGCCGACCCTACATTAGCTAAATTAGCTAATCGGCAACATGGTGTCGAGAAGGAAGGAGCCGATGGACGTCAAGACCAAGATCGTCAACATGCACGAAGCCAAGACGACGCTGTCGCGCCTTGTGGCGGATGCGGTCGCCGGCGATGACGTCGTCCTCGCGAAGGCCGGCAAGCCGATGGTCAGGCTCGTGCCGGTGCGGCAGAAAATGAAGCCGCGCAAGCTGGGCATTTGGAAGGGCAAGGTAAAGCTGGCCGACGACTTCGACGCGCCGCTGCCGGAGGAATTGCTGGACCTTTTCTACAACGGACCGATCTTTCCCCCAAATTCGACCAAATGAACCTGCTTCTTGATACGCACGCCCTGCTATGGGCGACGGCGAACATGCCCGAATTGTCGCGCCGCGCAAGGCAGGCAATCGCGCTCCCCGAGAATAGGGTCATCGCCAGCGTCGTGTCGGCATGGGAGATCGCGATCAAAGTATCGCTGGGAAAGCTGACCGCGCCGTCCAACCTTGCGGCCGCCATCGCTTCATGCGGATTCGAGCCGCGCACGATCGCGTTCGAAGACGCCGAGATGATCCGCAGCTTGCCGCATCATCACGGCGATCCATTCGATCGGCTGCTGGTTGCGCAGGCTCTTCGCGAGGAATTGACCATCGTGACGCGCGATCCGGTATTCCGGCGCTACGAAGTCCCTACGCTCTGGTAACGCTCACCGCCCCAGGCACACCGCCGCCGCCGCGTCGATGATCGCCTCGGCGTCCAACCCGTAGTAGCGATAGAGATCGGGCACGTCGCCCGACTGGCCGAAGCGGTCGATGCCGAGCGGCTGGATGCGGTGGCCGCGCACGGCGCCCAGCCAGGCGAGCGTGGCGGGGTCGCCGTCGATCACCGTCACCAGGCCTGCATCCGGCCCCAATTGCGCCAGCAGCGTCTCGACCGGCGCCAGCGCCGGCGTCTTGCCCGCGCGCCGCCCGGCCTGCGCTTCGCGCCAGCCCGCGTGCAGGCGCTCGGCCGAGGTCACGGCGAGCAGCCCCGCGCCAGGCACGTCTTCCAGGATCTGCCGGTGCGCCTCGATCGCCTCCGGCACGACCGCGCCCTGGTAGGCGATCGCGAGCGACGCCCCCGGCCCCGGTGGCTGCAGCCAGTAGCCGCCGTCGATGATGGCCGCATGTTCGGCTTCGCCCAGCGCGCGCGGCGGCTGGTCGACCGGGCGCGTCGACAGGCGCAGATAGACCGACCCGCCGTCGTCGCGCTGCATCCATTCGAAGCCGTGGCGCATCAGCACGGCCAGCTCGTCGACGAAGGCCGGCTCGAACGAGGCCAGGCCCGACTGGCCCATGCCGATCAGCGTGGTGACGCGCGACTGGTGCGCCCCGCCCTCCGGCGCCAGCGTGATGCCCGAGGGCGTTGCCACCACCATGAAACGCGCATCCTGGTAGCAGGCATAGTTCAGCGCATCGAGGCCGCGCGAGATGAAGGGGTCGTAGAGCGTGCCGATCGGCAGCAGGCGCTCGCCGAACAAGGGGCCGCTCAAGCCCAGCGCGGCCAGCGCGATGAACAGGTTGTTCTCGGCGATGCCCAGCTCGATATGCTGGCCCTTGGGCGACATGATCCAGCGTTGGGCCGAAACCACGTTCTCGTCCTTGAACGCGTCGCCGCGGTCGGTCAGGTCGAATATGCCGCGCCGGTTGACCCAGCCGCCCAGGTTGGTCGAGACCGTCACGTCGGGCGAGGTGGTGACGATGCGCCTGGCGAGTTCGCTGTCGGCGCCGGCGATGTCGAACAGGATGCGGCCGAAGCCTTCCTGGGTCGACAGGCGGTCGGCCTTGGGCGGCGGCAGCGAAGCGGGCAGCGGCACCGGCCGGGCGCGGTGGCGGCGCGGCGGCAGGTTGCCGTTGCCGTTGGCCCGCGCGAAGGGATTTTCCGCCAGCAGCCGCTCGATCGCCGGCACATCGTCGTCCAGCCCCGCGAAGCGGTCCCACTCCGCGCCGTCCTCGATCTTCATCGACCGCTTGAACAGGTCCATCTGCTCGGGGTTCATCAGCCCGGCATGGTTGTCCTTGTGCCCGGCGAAGGGCAATCCCTTGCCCTTGATCGTGTAGGCGATCACGCAGGCCGGCCGGTCGTCCTTTATGCCGTGCAGGCCCTCGAGCACGGTCTGCATGTCGTGCCCGGCCAGGTTGGTCATCAGCCGGTGCAGCGCGTCGTCGTTGTGCGTGTCGAGCAGCTCCTTGATGCCGTGCGTGCCGTCAAGGTCGCGCTTCAGCCGCTCGCGCCAGCCCTTGCCACCCTTGTAAGTCAGCGCCGAGTAATGGCTGTTCGGGCAGTCGTCGATCCAGCGCATCAGCGCCTCGCCGCCCGGCCGGCGGAACGCGGCGTGCAGCAGCTTGCCGTATTTCAGCGTGACGACGTTCCAGCCCATCGTGTGGAACAGCCCGTCGATCCGGCCGAACAGGCGGTCGCTGATCACGTTGTCCAG
>JADZDN010000443.1 GCA_020851015.1 Alphaproteobacteria bacterium
CCCTCGCCGGCGTTGGTGCGCCCGGCGTAGTCGTAGGTCTTGTCCTTCTGCAGCTCGACGACCTCCGACAGCAGCCGCACATGCAGCGGCGTGTTGAACTTGAGCTCGGTGTCGAAGCCGTCCAGGCCGTTCGCCTTGGTGCCCAGCGGCACGTTGTGCCAGGCGCTGAACTGCTCCAGCAGCACCCAGGTGGTCCAGGCGTTCGACACGCCGCAGGTGGCATAGCCGGCGGCCTTCAGCTTCTTGGCGTACGCGAACGTCTCGGGCCAGGTCTTCGGCGGCTTGCTGGGATCGAGCCCCGCCTTCTTGAAGGCGTCCTTGTTGTACCACATGACCGTGGACGAGCTGTTGAACGGGAAGGACAGCATGTCGCCCTTGGCGGTCGAGTAGTAGCCGGTGATGGCGGGCAGGTAGGAGTTCGGGTCGAACTTCTCGCCGGCCTCCTTCATCATCTCCTGCACCGGCTTGACGGCGCCCTTGGCGGCCATCATCGTCGCGGTGCCAACTTCGAACACCTGCATGATGTGCGGCGCGTTGCCGGCGCGGAACGCGGCGATGCCGGCGTTCATCGTGTCGGGATAGCTGCCCTTGAAGGTCGGGACGACCTTGTATTCCTTCTGCGCCGCGTTGAAGTCGGCGGCCAGCTTCTCGATCACGGTATTGTTGGCGCCGGTCATCGCGTGCCACCACTGGATCTCGATCTGCGCTTTTGCCGGCATGGCCAGGGCGGCCCAGCCGCCGGCGGCCAGCGCGCCCGCACCGGCGATACGGAACATCGCTTTCATCGCAATCACTCTCCCTCCCGAATGCCTGACGGCGTTACCGCAACCGCTTATTCCAGCGGTCGGCCGCAGGTCCATGGCGGAATGATGACGGTTTTGTTGCCGTCGGGCCAGCGGAAATCGACGCGCCGCGCCGTCCCGCCGCGTCACGCCACCGCGAGGATGCGGTCGGGACAGTCGGTGAACACGGCGTCGACGCCCCAGTCGAACAGGATCCTGGCGCGCGCCGGATCATTGACCGTGTAGCAGCGCAGCGCATAGCCCGCGTCCTTGACTTTGCGGGCCTTCGCCGCGCTTAGGTATTTGTGGTTGCAGTGCAGCGCGGCGCAGTCCAGGCGCTTCAGCCGGCGGCGCCAGTCGATCGGCAGGCGCTCGGCCAGGTAGGCGCGCGGCAACTCCGGCGCGGCGGCGCGGGCGGTCTCCAGCGCGCGCGGCGAGAAGCTCGACAGCACGGGTCGCGGCAGGTGCTTCGGCCAGTGCTTGGCGGCGAACGCGGCGACGGCGGCCCCGGTCGGCGCGGCGCGGCCAAGGCAGGGCTTGATCTCGATCTGCGGGAACAGGCCGCGCTTCGCCCACAGCGCCAGCCCTTCTTCCAGCGTCGGCACGCTTTCGCCAGCGAAGCGCGGATCGAACCACGATCCGGCGTCGAGCGCGCGGATCGCCTTCAGGTGGTGGCGCTTGACCGGCCCCTTGCCCGAGGTGGTGCGGTCCAGCCGGTCGTCATGGATCAGCACGATCTTGAAGTCGCGCGTCAGCTTGGCGTCGCATTCGATCGCCCGCGCGCCCTGCTCGGCGGCCAGGGCGAAGGCGGCCAGCGTGTTCTCGGGCGCGTAGGACGACGCGCCGCGATGGGCGATGACGCGGATGCGGGACAGGTCTTGCATGAGATGTACTTGCGGGCAGGTAGCGTTGACGAAACGGCGACGCTAGCCTGCCGCCGGATCGGGGCGCAAGCCGGCCAGGATAAGGGCAGGGGAGCGCGCCCAGAAAATCGCGCGACCCGGGCGGGAAAACGCTATAGTTCCGCCGGCTTTCGTGGAGGGAACGCGGCCCGCTCGGGAGGAGCTTGTGGGCTGCCGCGGACGGCGTGCCGGGGGGCGGGCCGACCGCACAAGCGACTGGAACAGCAGCCCATGGCCGAACGCGTCAACATCACCGATCTTCCCGGCCGCCGCCGGCCGGACCCCCGCACCGTCGCCGCCCTTCCGCCCCCGCTGGCGCGCCCTGCCGGCTTGCCGGCCGATGGCGATGCGGCGGCGGCGGAGTCCCTGCGCGTTCCCGCGCGGGTAGGGGTGCTCGAAGCGGCCGGCGACCGCGCGCTTGGCATGCTGCTGTCCGTCCCGGTGCTGGCGCTGCTGTGGGTCGGGCTGTGCGCCGGGTACTTCTTCGGCTATCTCGGCTGGGCGCAGGTCATGTCCCTGCTGCCGCACGAGATCGGCGGCTTCCTGGCTGGGGCGGCCATGCCGCTGGCGCTGCTGTGGCTGGCGGGGTCCTACCGCCGCCGCATGCGCGAGGTGGCGGTGGTGACCGAAGGGCTGCGCCAGCAGCTCGAGCTTTTGACCTACGCCAATCCCGAAGCCGAGCGGCGGATCGGTGCGGTCACCGAATCGCTGCGCCAGCAGGCGGAGCAGCTCGTCGCCGCCTCGGACGCCGCGGCCGAGCGCGTGGGGTCGATCGGCGGGCTGTTCCAGCAGCATACCAGCGGCCTGGCCCAGGTCAGCGACCACGCCGCCAAGCAGGCGCGGTTCGTGCGCGAGACGCTGCAGCAGCAGGTCGACCGCATGGCCGAGCTCTACGAGCGGATCAAGACGCAGAGCGCGGAGCTGGAAGCCACGCTGCGCCAGCAATCCTCGGACCTGTCGGCCGCCTCGGAGCGTGCCACCGAGCGCACGCGCGAGCTCGGCGCCAACCTGCGCGAGCAGACGCAGGAGCTCTCCGGCGCCGCCGAACGCGCCGGGCGCCAGGCCGAGACCGTGAAGCTGTCCTTCCAGAACTATGCCCAGGACCTCGACGCGCTGACCGGCCGCGTCGCGGCCCAGGCGGAATCGATCTCGGCCACGATCGCCAAGCAGAACGACGACGTCTCCGCGCTGCTGCGCCAGCGCACCGAGGATCTGAACGAGCAGCTGCAACAGCGCGCCGAGGGGCTGGCCGCCAACCTGCGCCACCAGGCCAACGACCTGGGCGGCATTCTGCGTGACCAGCAGCAGGACCTCGGCGCGGCGGCCGACCGGGTGGGCGCGATCGTCAGCGAGATGCAGACCGCGATGCGCCAGCGCCTGGACCAGATCGCCGGCGCCGGCGACCAGGCTCTTGGTTCGGTGCGCAAGGCCGGCGACGGGTTCCAGGCCAGCGCGCTGGCGCTCACCCAGGCGACCGAGCGCATGCTCGACCAGATCGAGGGCGCCGGCGCCGCGCTGCGCCGCCGCGCCGAGGAGCTGCGCCAGTCGGCCGACGATGCGACCTCCGGCGTGGGCGAGGCCGCCACCGCGCTGGCCGACAAGATCGAGAACGCCGCCCGCGCCGCCGCCAAGGCCGCCTCGCGCCTCAAGGACGAGAGCGAGCTGCTCAACCGGCAGATGGAGGACATGGAATCGGTCGGGCGCGACACGGCCGAGCGGGTCGGCGCCGCCTTCGCGGACACCGACGCGG
>JADZDN010000444.1 GCA_020851015.1 Alphaproteobacteria bacterium
AGCACCAGACTGGTGGTGATCATCTTCCCCCACCACCTGCTGATGGACTTTGCCATGCCGGTGTGGGCGATGGCGATCGGGCAGGTCTTTTCCTACGTCAACTCCTTCCCGGTGCTGATCGTCACCGGACTAGGGGCACTGGCGATCCTGCACAGATCGGGCATCCGCTGGGATCTGGTTTCCTCGCTGCTGCTGCTCTCGATGTTCGGCTGGATGGCGGGTGTCATCCCGGCGGTGATCGACGCAACGGTGGTCGCGAACTCGGTCATGCACAACACGATGTGGGTGCCGGGGCACTTCCACTTCTATCTGCTGCTCGGCCTCCTCTCGATGATCTTCGCGTTCATGATCTATCTGGCGCGGGACGAGGACGTCACGCCGCGCGGCAGCGACCTGACGGTTCTCCTCTACCTCCTGTTCGGGCTCGGCTTCGTGTCGATGTTCCTCGCCGGCGGATGGGCCAGCGTGCCGCGCCGCTGGGCCGAGCACCTGCCCGAATGGCGGGTCTGGAGCCAGGTTGCGTCGGTGATGGCGCTGGGGGTGATCGTGCTTGCCGCGAGCTTCGTCGTGCGGTTCCTGGTGCGGATCCCGGCAATCCTGCGCAAGGGCTGACGCCATGCGCGCGGTGCTGGCGACGGCGCTGGTCGCCGCGATCGGCCTCGCCGCGCTGTGGTGGGGGACGGACCGCGGTGGCGCCCTCACCTCCGAAACGGCAAGGAGGCTCGACATCGCCGCCGCGCCGCGGCTCCTGCCGGACGTGACCCTGCACGACCAGACCGGAGCGGAGGTGGCGCTTGCCGATTACCGCGGCGCGCCGGTGGTGCTGGAGTTCATCTACGCCACCTGCCCGGACATCTGCCTGACCCTGGGCACGGCGTTCGAGCAGCTGGATGCGGCGCTGCCGGCGGACGCGCGGCTGGTCTCGGTGAGCTTCGATCCGCGCGACAATACCGAAAGGCTGGGCTGGTTTGCCGACCGCTACCGGGCGCGGTCGCCGCGCTGGCGGGTGGCGGGCATCGCCGGCGAACAGGCGCGCGCTGCGCTGCTCGAGCGCGCGGGCGTGATCGTCATCCCCGATGACATGGGCGGGTTCGTGCACAATGCCGGGCTCTATCTCGTCGATGGCTCGGGACGGCTGACGGCGGTCTTCGACCCGGAGGACACCGCCGGGCTCAGCGCGGCGCTGCTGGCCGATGCGCCCTGACCTCAGACTTGCGGCGGGGGCCGGGCTGATCCTTCTCGCCGCGCTGCCGCCGCTCGCACCGCTCCTGGAGTCACGCCTGCCGGTCCACGTCCTCGGCCAGTACACGACGATCGTCGCCGGCGGCGCGTGGATCGGTGCAGCGCTGGCACGAAACCGCGAAGTGCGCTGGTCGGCCGCGCCCGCATTGCTGGCCGCGGTCCTGACGCTGGGTTTCTGGCTGCTGCCGCGATGGATCGACGCCAGCGTCGCCAGCGCAGCGGTGGATATCGCCAAGGTGGCGTGCCTTGCCCTCCTGGCAGGCGTGCCGCTGGGCTGGGGCTGGGCGATGGCCGGACCCGTGCTGCGCGGGTTCTTCGTCGCCAATGCCGGGGCAATGCTGGCGGTGATGGGCTGGCTGCTGCTGGTAGTGCCCGACCGGCTCTGCAACGCCTATCTGATCACCGACCAGCGGATGCTCGGGAACGGGCTTCTGATCGCCGCCGCCATTCTGGTCCTCGGCCTGCTTCTGCGGGCCTTCGGCGGAGGGCGGCCGGCGGAGGAACGGCGCGGCGGCGCGGCGGCCGAAGGGCGCCCCCTAATGCAGGTGGGACGGCCGCCGGATCGCAGCCGCAGACCCGGCAGACCGAGACCGGCCTGAAACCGGAATGGGTCGCGGGGGATCGTCGCCGGCGAGGTTGCATTCGCGCTGCCGCGGGACTATATCGCTGGCATCAATCTCAACGATCGGTTCGTTCGAGAGTGGGCCCACCCCGGACCCGCTCCTTTCGCTCATCCAGCCGCGCAACGGGCGCGGAACGGGCCAGTTCCGAAGGAAGCGCATTTGGCCGAAGCCGCTGCGGGCGAAGCAAGGATCGTGGTCGAGACCGGTCTCGACGCACGCGTCGCGCGCATCGTCGAGCCGGTGATCGAAGGGCTCGGCTACCGCCTCGTCCGTGTGCGCGTGTCGGGCCGCAACGGCACGACCGTCCAGGTGATGGCCGAACGCCCGGAAGACGGCATGCTCGCGATCGAGGACTGCGAAGCGATCAGCCGCGACCTCTCGCCGGTGCTCGACGTCGAGGACCCGATCGAGCGCGCCTATCAGCTCGAGGTCTCCTCGCCCGGGATGGACCGGCCGCTGGTGCGGCGCTCCGATTTCGTCCGCGCCGCCGGCCATCTCGCGAAGATCGAGCTCGAACGCATGGTCGATGGCCGCAAGCGTTTTCGCGGCGCGATCGGCGCGGTCGGCGAGGACACTGTCGCGATCCGGCTGGAAGAGCCGCCGGCCGGCGGGCCGGACGAGGTGACGCTGCCGCTCGACGCAATCGCCGAGGCCCGGCTGGTGCTCACCGAGGACCTGATCCGGACGGAACTCCGCGCCCAGAAGCGCGCGATCAAGGATGCGAAGGAACGGGCCAGGGCCGAGCGCAAGCGCGGCCGGGCCGGAGACAGACAAGCGGGCGAAGCCGCCCCCGACGGAGACACCCCCAATGGCCGTTAGCGCCAATCGCCTCGAGCTTCTGCAGATCGCCGATGCGGTCGCCCGCGAGAAGTCCATCGACCGGCAGATCGTGATCGCCGCAATGGAGGATGCGATCGCCAAGGCGGCGCGCTCGCGCTATGGCAGCGAGACCGACGTCCATGCCGAGATCAACGCCAAGACCGGCGAAATGAGCCTCGCCCGCCACATGCTGGTGGTCGAGACCGTCGAGAACCCCGCCAACCAGATCAGCCTCGAAGACGCCCAGCGGCACAACCCGGCCGCCCAGATCGGCGACACCATCGCTGACAAGCTGCCGCCGCTCGATTTCGGCCGGATCGCCGCCCAGTCGGCCAA
>JADZDN010000445.1 GCA_020851015.1 Alphaproteobacteria bacterium
ATCTTCTTCACCCAGATCGGCGCCAGCGTGCAGTTCTCCAGCACGGTCAGATGCGGGAACAGGTTGAAGTGCTGGAACACCATCCCGACCTCGCGCCGGATGGCGTCGATGTTCTTGACGTTGTTGGTCAGCTCGACGCCATCGACGACGATGCTGCCCTTCTGGTGCTCTTCCAGCCGGTTGATGCAGCGGATCATCGTCGACTTGCCCGAGCCCGAAGGACCGCAGATGACGATCCGCTCGCCCTTGTAGACCGTCAGGTTTATGTCCTTCAGCACGTGGAACTCGCCGTACCACTTGTGCATGCCGGTCATCTGGATCGCCACTTCGTCGGACTTGGTGCTCTTGAGCGGCGTGCTGGCGGCTGCGGTCATGAAGCTGTCTCCCTGCGGATAGCGGAATGCCTAGCGCTTCTTGTGTCCGGTATGGAGCTTGCGCTCGAGGTGCTGGCTGTAGCGGGACATGCTGAAGCAGAACACGAAGTAGAGCATCGCGGCGAAGGCGTAGCCCTCGATCGAGAAGCCGAGCCACTTCGGGTCCGCGTTGCCGAGCTGGATCGCGCCCAGGAGGTCGAACATGCCGATGATCGCGACCAGCGTGGTGTCCTTGAACAGGCCGATGAAGTTGCTGACGATGTTCGGGATCGCGTAGCGCAGGGCCTGCGGCAGGATGATGAAGCTCATCATCTTGGGATAGTTGAGGCCCAGCGCCATCGCGCCTTCGTACTGGCCCTTTGGGATCGCCGCCAGGCCGCCGCGCACCACCTCGGCCATGTAGGCGGCGGAGAACATGGTGACGCCGATCAGCGCTCGCAGCAGCTTGTCGAAGTTCACGCCCTCCGGCAGGAACAGCGGCAGCATCACCGACGACATGAACAGCACGGTGATCAAGGGCACGCCGCGCCACAGCTCGATGAAGACGACGCTGAACGTGCTGACGATCGGCATCGACGAGCGCCGCCCGAGCGCCAGCAGGATGCCCAGCGGCAGCGCGGCGATGATGCCGACCGACGCGATCAGCAGCGTCAGCGCAAGCCCGCCCCACTTGTCGGTCTGCACCGTGCGCCAGGGATGCGTGGTCGATCCCGGCGCGCCGGGCGGGAAGTCGACGAAGCCGTAGAACATGAAATAGGCAAAGATCGGGTAGAGCAGGACGACCGCGACGCCGTAGGCGTTCTTGTACGGCAGGTTCTTGACCGCCAGGGGCGCGAACATCAGCACCGCGGCGATGGCGGCAAGGTCGATGCGCCAGCGCAGGTCGTAGGGATAGAGGCCGTACATATAGCCGCCGATCCACGTCTTGATGTAGATCCAGCAGGCGCCGTCCTTGCGCGATCCGTCGGGCAGCTTGCAGTCCTGCGCCTCGTTGCCCGTCCAGGTCGCGTCGATCAGGGCCCATTGGATGAAGGGCGGGATCACCAAGTAGATGAGCCAGATCGCGAGCAGCGTCAGGATCGTGCTTTGCCAACTCGAGAACAGGTTCTCGCGAGCCCATCCGATCGCGCCAACCGTCGACGCCGGCGGCGGTATGTCGGTCTTGTGACCCGTTTCCACGGCCGTCGTCATGGCCTAGCGCTCCCTTAAGGCCATCTTGGTGTTGAACCAGATCATGAACAGCGAAGTGGTCAGGCTGGTGATGAGGTAGACCGCCATGGTGATGGCGATGCACTCGACGGCCTGGCCGGTCTGGTTCAACACCGTGCCGGCGAACACCGCGACCAGATCGGGATAGCCGATCGCCGTGGCCAGCGAGGAGTTCTTGGTGAGGTTCAGGTACTGGCTGGTCATCGGCGGGATGATCACGCGCATGGCCTGCGGGATGATCACCAGCCGCAGCGTCGGTCCGGGTTTCAGGCCCAGCGCGTAGGCGGCTTCGGTCTGGCCGTGGCTGACCGCCATGATGCCGGCGCGCACGTTCTCGCCGATGAAAGCCGCCGTGTAGACGACGAGCGCGAAGGTCAGCGAGATGAACTCCGGGATCAGCACCATGCCGCCCTGGAAGTTGAAGCCCTGCAGCTCCGGATAGTCCCAGTGGAACGGCATGCCCATGACCGCCAGCGCCAGCAGCGGCAGGCCGAAGATCAGCGCCAGCGAGGTCCACAGCACCGGGAACTGCTGGCCGGTCGCCTTCTGGCGCCCGCGCGCCCACTGGAACACGCCGACCGAGGCCAATATCCCCATGCCCAGCGCGACGGGGGCCAGCCAGAACCCCTCCTGGAACACCGGAGAAGGCATATAGAGGCCGCGGTTGTTGAGGTAGAACAGGCCCCCGAGATGCACGCTCTGGCGCGGACCTGGCGTCGACTTTCCCAACACCTGGTACCAGAAGATGATCTGCAGCAGCAGCGGAATGTTGCGGATGCCCTCGATATAGACTGCCGCCAGGCGCGCGACCAGCCAGTTGCGCGACAGCCGCGCGACGCCGACCACGAACCCCAGCAGCGTGGCGAAGATGATGCCGATGCCGGCGACGACCAGCGTATTCAGGAGCCCGACCAGCAGCGCCTGGCCGAAGCTCGACGACGCAGCGTACGGCACCAGGTGCATGATGATGTCGAACCCGGCCGTCGAGCCGAGGAAACCGAACCCCGAGGCGATGCCGCGCCGTTCCAGGTTCGAATAGGTGTTGTGGAAAATATAGGCGCCAAAGGCCAGAACCAGGACGAGCAGCGCGATCTGGAAGAAGATCGCGCGGTAGCGCGAATCCAGCCAGATTGGCGTATCCGGCGCGCGTGCGGTTTCCCTGACGTCTACCGCCATGCAACTCCCCCTGTTCGGACCCAGACAGCTACGTGCGTGTTTCTTGTTCTGTTTGGTCGATTGCCCGGGGACTATTGACCCAGGCTTTCCTGAATATGTCCGACAAGGACGCGCCGCCCCCTCGCGGCGCGCCCTTGCGGGTGTTCGGATTTTTCTTCGTTGCTAGCGGATCGGCGGCGCGTACTGCAGACCGCCCTTGGTCCACAGCGCGTTGACGCCGCGCGACAGGGCGATCGGCGTGTTCGGGCCGATGTTCTTGTCGTAGCTCTCGGCATAGTTGCCGACCAGCTTGATCACGTTATAGGCCCAGTTGTTGTCGAGCCCGACCATCTTGCCGAAGTCGCCCTCGATGCCGAGCATGCGCTTGATCTCGGGGTTGGCCGACTTCTTCATCTCGTCGACGTTCTTCGAGTCGACGCCGAGCTCCTCGGCGTTGACCATCACGAAGAACGCCCAGCGGACGATGTCGCCCCAGTTGTTGTCGCCATGGCGGACCAGCGGCCCCAGCGGCTCCTTCGAGATCACCTCGGGCAGGATCACGTGGTCGTTCGGGCTCTTCAGCTTGGTGCGGTCCGCCGCCAGGCCCGAGCGGTCGGTGGTGAACACGTCGCAGCGGCCGGAGTCATAGGCCGCCAGCACCTCGTCGTTCTTCTCCATCGCCACGACCTTGTATTCCATCTTGTTGGCGCGGAAGAAGTCGGCCAGGTTCTGCTCGGTGGTGGTGCCGGTCTGGGTGCAGACGGTGGCGCCCTTGAGCTCGAGCGCGCTCTTCACCCCCAGCTTCTTCGTGACCATGAAACCTTGGCCATCGTAGAAATTGATACCCACGAAGTCGAAGCCGAGCTGCGTGTCGCGGCTCATGGTCCAGGTCGTGTTGCGCGCCAGCAGGTCGACCTCGCCCGACTGCAGGGCGGTGAAGCGTTCTTTTGCCGTGGTCGGCACGTATTTCACGCGCTTGTCGTCGCCGAAGACGGCGGCGGCGACCGCACGGCACATATCCACGTCGAACCCGGCCCAGTTGCCCTGGGCGTCGGGGTTGGCGAAGCCCGGCAGGCTTTGGCTGACGCCGCAAATGACCTGCCCGCGCTTCTTGACCGCGTCGAGTGTCGCTTGCGCCTGGGCCTCACCGGCGGCAAAGGCGATGAGTGCCGCGCCGGCGGCAATAACGCTGATCTTTTTCATGTCTAACGCATCCCTGGTGGTTTTGCTTGATCGCCCCTGCCATCCGGCAAGAGCCGGTTCGCCGACGGGAATTGCTTTCCGCAAATCGCTTCGCGCTACCCCCGATCGACGGCTCCCTATAACTGATTTGACTCGATATTGCGCGTTGAATCAAGCCTCGCGGGATTACGCAAGGTGGTATATCACCTAGGCTTCCCGTCCGTCCGCACCGCAGTGCAACATAAACGAGAGCCGGAACATCATGAGTCTGCGCGACGATTCCAAGCCCGACACGATCCTCACGCATGCGGGGCGCGATCCCCATGCCAACTTCGGCGTGGTCAACCCGCCCGTCTACCACGCATCCACGATCGTCTTCCCCACCGTCCAGGCGATGGAGGACGCGCAGAAAAAGCGCTTTTTCGCGATGACCTATGGCCGGCACGGCACGCCGACCACCTTTGCGCTGGAGGAAGCCGTCGCCCGGCTCGAAGGCGGCTGGCGGGCAATCGCCGTGCCATCGGGGCTGGCGGCGATCGTGGGTGCGATCACCGGGTTTGTACGCAGCGGGGACCACGTTCTGGTGACCGACAACGTCTACGGGCCGACGCGCAAGTTCTGCGACGAGACCCTCGCCCGCTTCGGGGTCGAAACCACCTATTTCGACCCGGCGGTCGGCGCCGGCGTCGCCCAGCTGTTCCGCCCGCAAACCCGCGTCGTTTACACCGAGGCGCCGGGCTCGCTGACCTTCGAGATGCAGGACATTCCCGCCATCGCCGCCGCCGCCCACAAGGCCGGCATCAAGGTGCTGATGGACAATACCTGGGCGACGCCGATGTTCTGCAAGCCGTTCAAGCTGGGCGTCGACGTCGTGGCTCACGCGGCGACCAAGTACATCGTCGGCCACTCCGACGCGATGCTCGGCGTCATCGACTGCACCGAGGAGACGTTCCTGACCGTGCGCAACGCCGTCGCGCAACTCGGCTACAGCGTGGGGCCGGACGACATCTATCTGGGGCTGCGCGGCCTGCGCACGATGGGCGCGCGGCTGCGCCAGCATCAGGTCACGGCGACCAAGCTCGCCACCTGGCTGAAGACGCGGCCCGAGGTCGATCGCGTCCTTTACCCTGCCCTGCCCGACGATCCCGGCCACGCGCTGTGGAAGCGCGACATGACGGGCGCATCCGGCCTGTTCGGCGTCGTGCTGAAGCCGTTCAGCAAGAAGGCGCTCGCCGCCATGCTGGACGGGCTCGAGCTCTATGGCATGGGCGCGTCGTGGGGCGGGTTCGAGAGCCTGATCCTGCCGGCGCATCTCGAGGGCGTGCGCACCGCCACCAAGTTCGCCGCCCAAGGGCCAGTCCTGCGCATCCATGCCGGGCTCGAGGATCCTGACGACCTCATCAAGGATCTCGAGCGCGGGTTCGAGCGGCTGCGCGGGACGAACTGACCGGCCGCGTGCGGGTTGCTCCCGCTCATGCCGGGGGCTATAAGCGGCGGCTCAAGAAGGCCCGCAATCCGTCCATGACCCAGCACCCGTCGGCCAGGATCGCCCGGCCAATCCGATATCTTTGCCCCTGGACCGCGCGATGAACCGGCTTCGCGCGCTCTATCTGCACGCCGTCGAGATGGCCGAGGCGCGCTACACCGCGTTCCTTGGCGCCTGGGTGGCAACGGCCTGCCGCCTGCGCTGGCTGGTGATCGCGATCTGCCTCGCCGGCGCCGGCTACGGCACGTGGTATGCCGCGATGAACCTGGGCATGAACACCGACACGGTGGGCATGCTGTCCCAGAAGCTGCCGTGGCGCATTCGCTCGAACGAATACAGCATTGTATTTCCACAATTCTCCGACAACATCCTGGTCGTCATCGATGCCGTGACGCCGGACCTCGCCGACGATGCGGCCGAGGCGGTCATCAAGTTCATGCGCGACCGGCCAAAGCTGTTCCGGACCGTCTACGATCCCAGCAGCGAGCCGTTCTTCCGGCGCAACGGCATGCTCTACCTCGACCGGGACGAGCTGACCGAGCTGGCGGACAAGCTGGCCGCCGCCCAGCCGGTCCTGGGATCGCTGAACCAGGACCCCACGATCCGCGGCCTGGTCGACATGCTGAACCTGGCGCTCGACGACCAGCTCAAGGGCAACAAGCCGCCCGTGGACATGACCGACGCGCTGAACCGCATCGCGGCCGCGGTCGAAGCGCAGGCCAAGGGCGATCCTCGCCCCTTGTCCTGGCGCGAGATGATGATGGGCCGCGACGCCAAGCACGACGAGTTGCGCCGCCTGGTGCTGATCCAGCCGGCGGTCGATTTCGGCACGCTCGACCCGGCGGGCGACGCGATCGATTCGCTGCGCGATTTCGCCAAGTCGCAGAACTGGGACGGCCATCACGGCGTGCGCATGCGCCTGACCGGCTCGGCGGCCTTGGCCCAGGACGAGCTGGGATCGATCCGGCAGCAGATGGGCTGGATCAGCGTCATCTCCTTCGTGCTGGTCATCATCCTGCTGGCGATCGGCCTGCAATCGGTGCTGCTGGTCGTGACCACGGCGATCTGCCTGACCGTCGGCCTCGCCCTGACGACGCTGTTCGCGACCGTGGCGATCGGCAGCCTCAACCTGCTCTCCGTCGCCTTCGCGGTGCTGTTCATCGGCCTCAGCGACGATTTCGGCGCGCACTTCACGCTGCGCTACCGCGAGGAACTGGCTGCCGGCAAGACCCGGCTGAACGCGCTGGTCGAGACCGGCCGGGGCAATGGCGGCGCCCTGACCCTGTGCGCCGTGACGGCGGCGATCAGCTTCTTTTCCTTCCTGCCGACGGACTATCGCGGCGTGGCCGAGCTTGGCCTGATCGCCGGCGTCGGCATGTTCGTGGCATTGATCATCAACCTGACCCTGCTGCCAGCCCTGCTGTCCTTCCTGCCGCTGAAGGCGCGGCCCACCCTCGCCGCGCCGCCGACCAAGCCCGTGGTCGAAAGCATCGTCGACCGCTGGCCGCGGCAGATCGTCTACAGCGCGACCGCCTTCTGCCTGCTCGGGCTGGCGCTGATCCCTTGGGCGCGGTTCGATGCCGACCCGCTGAAGATGAAGGACCCCAGCGCGGAGTCGGTGCAGGCGCTGTTCGACTTGGCCGCGGATGCCGCCTTCGGCCCCTACGACCTGGTCGTGATGACCAAGGACCTGGCAACCGCGGACGAAAAGGCGGCTCGGCTCAAGAAGCTGCCCAACGTCGACTCGGCGGTGACGCTGTCGAGCTTCGTGCCGTCCGACCAGGAGGCCAAGCTCGAGATCGTTTCGGACATGAAGCTGTTCCTGACGCCGCTGTTGGTGGTCGACCAGACGCGCAAGCCGCTGCCGACGGGCGACGAGCGGCGGGCGGCCCTGGCGAGCCTGAAGCAGCGGCTCGACGCCGTTGCGGCGCGCGAGAACGCGCCGGCGCTTGGCGCCGCCTTCAAGCGCCTCGCGGCTGCGATCGGCCGGCAGGGCATGTCGGACAAGGCGCTCCTCGACCTGGAGGACCGGCTGGTCGGCGCGCTGCCGCGCCGGCTTGCCGACCTGCGCGACGCCATGGGGGCGCAGCCCGTTACCCTCGCCGACCTGCCCGACGACGTGCGCGTGCGCTACGTCGCGCCGGATGGGCACGGGCGCGTGCAGATATTTCCCAAGGAAAAGCTGGTCGACGTCGACGACCTGCGCAAGTTCGTCGGCATGATCCTGCAGGAAGAGCCCGACGCGACCGGGGCGGCCGTCACCGTCGTGCTGGCGGGCCACGCGGTGATCAACGCGTTCCACATCGCCGCCGCGATCTCGCTGGCAGGCATCGTCGGACTGCTGGTCGTCTTGCTTGGCGACTGGCGGGAGACGCTGCTGGTCCTGCTGCCGTTGATACTCGCGGGCATCCTTACCGCCGCCTCGGCGGTGGTGCTGGGCATGGACTTCAACTTCGCCAACATCATCGTGCTGCCGCTGCTGGTAGGGCTGGGCGTCGCCAGCGGCATCCACCTGGTGCTGCGGGACCGGGAGCTGACGACCGTCGGCTCGGTGCTGGAAACCAGCACGCCCCGGGCGGTGATCGTCAGCGCGCTGACCACGATATGCTCGTTCGGCACGCTGATGCTGTCCGGCCACAAGGGAGTCTTCAGCATGGGCCTGCTGCTGACCGTCGGCATCACGCTCAATCTGGTCGTTACGCTGGTGGTCCTTCCGGCGTTGCTGGCGCTGCGACGGCAGCGGCGATCTGTCGCGACGCCGGGCCGGTAGGGTTGCCATAACTTTGCGCAATTGGAGCTAAGCCAGGGCGAGCCGGGGGGCCTCAAGCTAGCGATGTCTGCCTCGACCGTTGCCGGCGCGACGCCGTCGGCATTTCCGCTCATCCGCCATTTCTCCGTTCCGGTATCGCGGTTCCTGATCCGCATGCCGGTGACGCCCAACCAGGTCACGACCGGGTCGATGATTTGCGCGCTTAGTGCCGCCTGGAGCTTCGCCACGCCCGGCGACGACACGCAGGCGCTCGGCGCCCTGTTGTTCTTCGTCTTCTACCTCTTGGACAACTGCGACGGCGAGATCGCGCGCGCCAAGGGTCTCAGCTCGCGTTTCGGACAGTACTATGACACCTTCGTCGACTGGATCGGCCATGCTGCGCTCTTCCTCGGCCTGGCCAGCGGCGTCGCCGCCGAGCGGCATTCCGATTGGTGGCTTTGGTTCGGCGCGGCGGCCGCGCTCGGCGCCACGATCAACTATGGAATCGGCCTCGCCGAGGACCTTCAGGCCGCGGCGCGCCAGGCCGATGGTGCGCCAAGCGAGCCGCCGCCGCGACCGACCCTGGCTGAACCGCTGGCGGCCTTCGGCTTCTTCCTGCGCGAACTCAGCCGGGCCGATTTCTGCTTCATCCTGATTTTGCTGGCACTGATCGATCAGACCTGGCTGCTGTTGCCGGCAGCGGCGGTGGGCGCGCACGTCTACTGGCTGGCGTCCTTCATCGAGGGCATTCGCGCCCACCACGTCTAGCGCCGCTTTGCCGGCCCCGCCGGCAGCGTGTATGGATAGCCCCGCTTTCGCTCCCGCTTCCGCTGCGAGGCCGGCCCCATGCCATTCCGTCGCCATCGCGTCGGCGCCTGACCTTCCGT
Source organism: Alphaproteobacteria bacterium (assembly GCA_020851015.1). The sequence continues at coordinate 9,043 of JADZDN010000445.1, forward strand.
TTCCCCGTGCCGCACCTCCTGCGCTACGGCTTCATCGCCCTCGGCATCGCGCTGCTGGGGGGCTTGCTGTGGCACGCGGACCTGGCCGAGGTCGGCGCGCGGCTGAAGCAGCTTGGGCTGTTGGGCGCGACCGCGGTGCTAGCCGTCTATGCCGTGGCGTTCCTGCTCGATACGGCCGTATGGATGGCGACCCTGGTGACCCGCGGCATGGGGTTCGCCTGGCTGTTCCGTCTGTGGGAAATCCGGGTGATCGGCGAGGCCGTCAACAGCGCGACGCCGCTGGGGTCGGTCGGCGGCGAGCCGGTGAAGGCGCTCATGCTGCGCAAGTATCATGGGATCGGCTTGCGCGAGGGCATTTCCTCGCTGGTGCTGGCGAAGACCGCGATCCTGGTGGGCCTGGTGCTGTTTCTCGCCACGGGCTTCGCGCTGATGCTCGGATCGCAGCGCCTGCCGCCGGCCATGAAGCTGGTGGCCGGGCTGGGGCTAGGCGCCTTCGCGTCGGCGATCCTGGGGCTGGTCCTGGTGCAGTGGTTCCGCCTGGCCACGGTTGCCGGCGGGTGGCTGCGGCGCGGCCGTCATGGCGAGCGATTGAAGCGATGGCTGGACGCGCTCCACGACATCGATCACCGCTTCGTCGCCTTCTACACGCACCATATTGACCGATTCCTGCCGGCGGTCCTGTTCTCGGTCGCGAACTGGTTCCTGGGCGCCGTCGAGCTGATGGTGGTCATGGAATTCCTGGGCCAGCCGATCTCCTTCGCCGATGCCATCGTCGTGGAAAGCCTGGCACAGCTCGTGCGCGCGGGAACCTTCTTCATTCCGATGAGCCTTGGCACGCAGGACGGCGCCTTCATGCTGGCGCTCGGCGCCATGACCGGTGCGCCGGTGCTCGGGCTCGCCGTTGCGCTGATCCGGCGCGGACGCGAACTGCTGTGGATCCTGCTTGGCCTGCTGCTGTTCTGGGCCTTTTCCGGCCGCCCCCCGCATCCCGGCGCGCCGGAAAGCGCGTGACCGCGGGCCCGCTTGGCAAGCCGCCCGCTGCCGTCTAAAGAACTCGCATGGCCGAAGCCACCACCACGTCGTTCGAGGCGACCCAAAGCAAGGATGCGCGCGGGGAGAATTTTCCCGTCGGCTCGTTCTTGCTGCCCAAGCGCCTGCGCCCGCATGTGGCGGTGTTCTACGCCTTCGCCCGCGCGGCCGACGACATCGGCGACAGTCCCGACCTGCCGGCCGAGGAGAAGATCCGCCGCCTGGACGCGTTCGAGGACGTGCTTTTGGGGCGGCGCGAGCCGGAGCCCGGCCTGGAGAAGCCTTGGCGAATCCGGCAGAGCCTGATCCAGTGCGGCGTCACGACCGACCATTGCCGCGACCTGCTGCATGCCTTCAAGCGCGACGCGACCTACCTGCGCTACAAGGACTGGAACGACCTGCGCTTCGGCTATTGCCGCCTGTCCGCCTCGCCGGTGGGCCGCTACCTGCTCGACCTGCACGGCGAGGATCGCGCCGGCTGGCCGGCCTCCGATGCCCTGTGCGACGCGCTGCAGGTGCTGAACCATCTGCAGGACTGCCAGAAGGACTATCGCCAGCTCAATCGGGTCTACCTGCCGCAGGATTGGATGAAGGCGAACGGCGTAACGGTGGAGGACCTGGACCGCCCCGCCCTGGTGCCGGGGATGCGCAAGGTTCTCGACCTGTGCCTCGACGCCACCGCCGAACTGATGGTCGAGGCACGACGCCTGCCCGGACTGCTCAAGAGCAAGCACCTGGCAATGGAATCGGCGGTGATCGTGCGCATCGCCGACAAGCTCACCGGCGAACTGCGCCGGCGCGACCCGATCGCCGCGCGCGTCGAGCTCAGCAAGCCGCAATTCCTGGCGTGCGCCGTGCGCGGCATCGCCAGCGTGTGGTTCTAAGGGGCTCGACTGCGGCCAATGGCATTGTCATGCCCGGCCTCCGAGCCACGGCTGTCCGGCTCGCGAACCGCCGCCGAGCAGATTTCATGTGTGGTCCCCCCTCCCCTTGCGGGAGGGGGCTAGGG
>JADZDN010000446.1 GCA_020851015.1 Alphaproteobacteria bacterium
CGCGCACCACCTCGTCCTCCACCAGCGCCATGATGTCGTCGTCGTAGACGTTCTTCTTCTTGTCGGCCACGTCCTTGAAGCGCTTGAAGGCGTCCTCCAGCGCGTTGTCGCCGAGCTGGAAGCCCAGTTCCTTCAGCTTCGCCTTGAAGGCGTGCCGGCCGGAATGCTTGCCCATCACCAGGGTCGAGCGGTTCAGCCCGACCGACTCCGGCGTCATGATCTCGTAGGTGCCGGCGTGCTTCAGCATGCCGTCCTGGTGGATGCCCGACTCGTGGGCGAACGCGTTGGCGCCGACGATCGCCTTGTTCGGCTGCACCGGGAAGCCGGTGATGGTCGACACCAGGTGCGACGCCTTGGTGATGAACTCGGTCTTGATGCCGGTGGTGTAGGGCATGGCGTCGTGGCGCGTGTGCAGCGCCATGACGATCTCCTCCAGCGCCGCGTTGCCCGCCCGCTCGCCCAGGCCGTTGATCGTGCATTCCACCTGGCGCGCCCCGGCGTTGACGGCGGCGAGCGAGTTGGCGACGCCCAGGCCCAGGTCGTTGTGGCAATGGACCGATACGACCGCCTTGTCGATGTTCGGCACGCGGTCGAACAGCATCTTGATCAGCGCCGCGAATTCCTCGGGCACGGCGTAGCCGACCGTGTCGGGGATGTTGATCGTGCGCGCGCCGGCCTTGATCGCGCTCTCCACGCAGCGGCACAGGAAGTCGCGCTCGGTGCGCGATCCGTCCTCGGGCGACCATTCGACGTCGTCGCACAGGTTGCGCGCGTAGGCGATGCTGTCGACCACCGCCTGGTGCACCGCCTCGGGCTCCATCTGCAGCTTGTATTTCATATGCAGCGGGCTGGTCGAAAGAAAGGTGTGGATGCGCGCGCGCCTGGCGCCCTTGAGCGCCTCCCAGGCGCGGTCGATGTCCTTGCGCCCGGCGCGCGCCAGGCCGGCGACGATCGAGCTTCGGACCGTCCCGGCCACCGCCTTGACGGCGTCGAAATCGCCCTGCGAGGCGATCGGGAATCCAGCCTCGATGATGTCGACGCCCATCTCCTCCAGCACCTGGGCGATGCGCAGCTTCTCCTCCAGGTTCATGGAGGCGCCGGGCGACTGCTCGCCGTCGCGCAGCGTGGTGTCGAAGATGTAGACGCGGCTCTTGTCGACGGATTTCGTGCTGCGGGTCATGGGCGGGTCCTCGATCCAATGCTTCCGCGGCCAGGCGCCGAGCCTCGCATGGTCATGGTTAATCCGGAGTTAACCATTTCGCCCGGCGGTTTCACGTGAAAAACAACAATACGCCGGACGAGGCCGCAAGCGCCAGTTCTAGCCGGCGATCTCTTCGGCGAAATGGCAGGCCGCCAGCCGCCCGTCGACCGGCCGCAGCGCCGGCACCTCGGCCTTGCAGCGGTCCTGGGCAAAGGGGCAGCGCGTGTGGAACGCGCAGCCCTTGGGCGGATTCAAGGGCGAGGGCAGCTCGCCCTTGACGATCTGCGGGTCGATCCGCTGGTCGGGATCGACCCTGGGCGTCGCCGCCAGCAGCGCCATGGTGTAGGGGTGGCGCGGGGCGGCGAACAGCGTCTCCTTGGGCCCATGCTCGACCGGCCGGCCCAGATACATCACCAGCACCTCGTTGGCGATGTGCCGCACGACGCTGAGATCGTGCGAGATGAACAGGTAGGCCAGGTTGAACTGCTCCTGCAGGTCCATCATCAGGTTCAGCACCTGGGCCTGGATCGAGATGTCGAGGGCCGAGACCGGCTCGTCCGCCACCACCAGCCGCGGGTTCAGCATCAGCGCGCGGGCGATCGCGATGCGCTGGCGCTGGCCGCCCGAGAACATGTGCGGGTAGCGGTTATAGTGCTCGGGGCGCAGGTTGACGGCGGCCAGCATGGCGAGCGCCCGGTCGCGCCGCTCCGCCGCCTTCATCGCCGTGTTGATGATCAGCGGCTCTTCCAGGATGGCGCCGACCTTGCGCCGCGGGTTCAGCGAGCCGTAGGGATCCTGGAACACCATCTGCACGGCGCGCCGCAGCTCGCGCCTGGCCGTCGCGTCGCCGCTGAACGGCTCGCGCCCCATCAGCTTCAGCGTGCCGCCGCTTGGCGGCTCGATCAGCGTCACGACGCGGGCCAGGGTGGACTTGCCGCTGCCGGACTCGCCGACGATCGCCAGGGTCCGCCCGGCCTCGAGCACGAAGCTGATGCCGTCGACCGCGCGGACGGTGGCATGGCCGCGCAGCAGGCCGCGGCGGATCTCGTAGTGGCGCTTGAGGTCGACCGCCTCGATCACCACGTCGCGGCCGGCCCCGGCCCTGGGCGCAGCGGCGGCGACCATCACGCGGCTCCCAGCGGAAACAGGCAGCGAACGGCGCCGCCGTCGGTCGGCACCAGGGGCGGCCGGCCGGCGCGGCAGACATCGCGGGCGCGGCCGCAGCGCGGGTTGAACAGGCAGCCTTCCGGGCGGTCGCCGAGCCCCGGCACCATGCCGGGAATCGCGGGCAGGCGGCGCTGGCCGGCCGAGCGCTCGGGCAAAGCCTCCAGCAAGGCGGCGGTATAGGGGTGGCGCGGGTGGCGGAACAGCTCGGCCGCCGGCCGTTCCTCCACCACCTGGCCGGCATACATCACCGCCACGCGATGCGCGGTCTCGGCCACGACGCCCATGTTGTGGGTGATCAGGATCAGCGCCATCCCGCGCTTGCGCTGCAGGTCGAGCAGCAGTTCCAGGATCTGGCGCTGGATGGTGACGTCGAGCGCGGTCGTGGGCTCGTCGGCGATCAGCAGGCGCGGGTTGCAGGCGATCGCCATCGCGATCATCACGCGCTGGTTCATGCCGCCCGAGAGCTGGTGCGGAAAGGCGCCGAGCCGCGTGTCGGGATCGGGGATGCCGACCTGGTCGAGCAGCTCCACCGCGCGCCGCCGCAATTCCTGGCGCGAGCCGCCCAGATGGGTGCGCAGCCCCTCGGTCAGCTGGAAGCCGACGGTGAAGCACGGGTTCAGGCTGGTCATCGGCTCCTGGAAGATCATCGCCACGTCGCGGCCGGTGATCTGCCGGCGCTCGCGCGGGGTCAATTTCATCAAGTCGTGGCCGGCGAAGCTCATCCGGTTGGCCGTCACCCGCCCGTTGGCGGCGACCAGCCCCATCACCGCCAGCGACGACACGCTCTTGCCCGATCCCGATTCGCCGACGATGCCCAGCACCTGGCCCCCGTCGACCGACAGGTCGACACCCTCCACCGCGCGCACCTCGCCGCCATGGGTGGCGAAGGCGACGGACAGGTTCCTGATCTCCAGCAGGGCCATGGCGGTCAGCGCTTGAGCTTGGGGTCGAGCGCGTCGCGCAGCCCGTCGCCCATCAGGTTGAAGGCCAGCACGGTCAGCAGGATCGCCACCCCGGGCAGGGTCACCACCCACCAGGCGCGCTGGATGAACTGCAGCGCGTCCGACAGCATCGTGCCCCATTCCGGCGTCGGTGGCTGCGCGCCGAGGCCAAGAAAACCGAGCGCCGCCGTGTCGAGGATCGCGGTCGAGAAGCCGAGCGTCGCCTGCACGATCAGCGGCGCCAGGCAGTTCGGCAGCACGGTCAGGAACATCAGCCTGGGCAGGCGCGCGCCGGTCATGCGCGCGGCGGTGACATAGTCCTTGGACAGTTCGGTCAGCACCGCGGCGCGGGTCAGCCGCGCGAAGCCCGGCAGCACCACCACCGAGACCGCCAGCATGGCGTTGAACAGGCCGGGGCCGAGGATCGCCACCACGACGATCGCCAGCAGCAGGGCCGGCATCGCCAGCAGCGTATCCATCGCCCGCATGACCGCGATATCGACCGGGCCGGGGAAGAAGCCCGCGGTCAATCCCAGCACCACGCCCACCAGCAGACCCAGCGCGATGACGAACACGCCGACCGCCATCGACACCCGCGCGCCATGGATCAGGCGCGACAGGATGTCCCGGCCGATATCGTCGGTGCCGAGCACGAAGCGCCAGGTGCCGCCGTCCTGCCAGACCGGCGGACGCAGCAGCGCGTCGCGGAACTGCTCGGCCGGCGGATGCGGCGCCAGGACGTCGGCGAAGGTGGCGACCAGGGCCAGGAAGACGATGACCGCCAGCCCCATCAGCGCCCCCTTGTTCTGGCGGAAATAGCGCCAGAACTCGACCAGCGGATGCGGCGGGGCGGCGCCGTGGACCGCGGCGGGGATCGCGCCTGCGTCGGTTGCCATGGTGCTAGCGCCCCTTGCGGATGCGCGGGTTGATCAGCCCGTACATCACGTCGACCGTCAGGTTGACGATCATGACGATCGAGGCGGCCAGCAGAACGCCGCCCTGGACCACCGGGTAGTCGCGCCGGCGGATCGATTCGATCAGCCACTTGCCGACGCCGGGCCACGAGAAGATGGTCTCGGTCAGGATCGCGCCGCTCAAGAGCGCGCCGACCTGAAGCCCGATCACGGTGATCACCGGGATCAGCGCGTTGCGCAGCGCGTGCAGCCCCACCACGCGCCAGGGCGGCAGGCCCTTCGCGCGCGCGGTGCGGATGTAGTCCTCGTTCAGCACTTCGAGCATCGACGAGCGCGTCATGCGCGCGATCACCGCCAGCGGGATGGTGCCCAGCGCGACGGCGGGAAGGATCAGGTGCTGCAGCGCCGAGCGGAAGGCGCCCCATTCGCCCGCCATGGCCGCGTCCAGCAGCACGAAGCCGGTGACCGGCTCGACGAAGTACCTGACCGCCATGCGCCCGCTGACCGGGGTCCAGCCGAGCGTCACCGAGAACAGCAGGATCAGCAGCAGGCCCCACCAGAAGATCGGCATGGAGTAGCCGGTGAGCGACGCGCCCATGACGGTGTGATCGAATACCGAGTTCCGCCGCACCGCCGCGACGATGCCGGCGGGCAGGCCGATCAGCACGGCGAAGGCGATCGCAGTGAACGACAGCTCGACGGTCGCCGGAAACAGCGCCAGGAATTCCGACAACACCGGCGTGCGCGTGATGATCGAGGTGCCGAACTTGCCGTGGGCAAGGTCGTCCAGGTAGTAGGCGTACTGCACCAGGATCGGCTGGTCGAGGCCCAGATCGGCCTTCATCTGGTTGTAGACCGATTCCTCGATGCTGCGCTCGCCGAACATCAGCAGGATGGGATCGCCGGGGATCAGCCGGATCATGGCAAAGGTCAGCAGCGTGACGCCCAGGAAGGTCGGCACGATCAGCGTCAGTCGCGTCAGCAGGAACCGCAGCATCGCGCTTTCCCCAAGCGCCCGACCGGACCGCGCCCTAGAGCCCCGCGCGCGGCCGGCCAAGAAGATGATGGGGGAGCGGCGGCCGCTCCCCCATGCAAGAAGCCTACCCGGCCCGTCGCATCACTCCTTGATGTCGACGCCGTAGAACAGATGCCCGCCGAACGGATGCAGCTTGAAGTCGATGACTTCCTTGCGCACGGGCTTGTACTGGATGGAATGCGCGA
>JADZDN010000447.1 GCA_020851015.1 Alphaproteobacteria bacterium
CCAGATTGGGAGAAATGCCCGGGAAGTGCGTCGCGACTTTCATGAAGGAGTTCGCCATGCACGTCATCCGGACGTTGTTGCCGACCGAGTTCGGCCTGCTGAAGGAGCATCTGCTCCGCCTGGAGCCAGACGACCGTATCCGACGTTTCCAGGGCCAGCTTTCCGACGACCGCATCGCCGCCTATGTCGACGCGCTCGACCGGTTCCACGTGGTCGTCGTCGCGTGGATCGAGGACGGCCAGGTTCGCGGCGCGGCCGAGCTGGTGCGCTTCGGCGTGCCGGTCGTGACCCGCGCCGAGATCGCGGTCACCGTCGACAAGCGCTGGCAGGACCGCGGGGTGGGCACCGAGCTGTTGCGCCGGGCGCTGACCATCGCGCGCAACCGCGGGGTCGAGCAGGTCTTCATGATCTGCCTGGCCGAGAACGGACGCATGCGCCACATCGCCGACAAGTTCGCCGGCCGCCTGATCGACCTGGGCGGCGAGGTCGAGGCCACGATGGCGCTGAAGGCGCCCGATGGCTGGTCGCTATGGCAGGAGGCGATGGACGCGGGTCACGCCAGCGTCGCTTCGGCGTTCGAGCAATGGGCGCCGCGCCGCAAAGCTTCGCCCACGGGCGTCAGGACGAGGCGGCAGGTCCGATCCGGCCCAGGCCCGGCACCTTGAGCGCCGGCGCGCTCGGGTCGACGCCAAAGGTGAAGCCGAGGAAGTTGACCTCGAGCCCCTCGCGCCGCGCAGCCATCACGCCCAGCGCACCGAACAGCGAGAGCTGGTATCCCGTGCCGCTGGGGCTGGGCGCGAACACCGTCGTCAGGCCCAGATAGTCCTTGCCCAGCGCCGTCGCCGGCAGGTCCATCGCCAGCTCGGGCACCAGCCGCCCGACATGGGCCGTGAAGCTGTTGCTGTTGGGCCCCGGCCACATCCGGTAGTTGTCCTTGTGCGGGTAGGAAGCGATGGCATCCAGCACGCGCTGCATCGCCGCGTCGGCGCTGGCGCCGCGCAGTTCGCTGACGATCCAGGGCTTGTTGCCGAACCAGTAGCCGTCCGGCGCGCGGTTATGCGCGACGAACACCGGCAGGCCGCGGTACTGCCGCCAGCCGATCACCTCGTAGACCGTGTATTCCTGGGCATCGCGCGGCTTGATCGCGATCCAGGTGTGCAGGCCGAAGGCGCCGCGCCAGCCCAGCGTGCGGGCGGCATAGACCTGGATCACGGTTTCCGGCGTCGCGGCGGGATCGGGCGCCAGCCCCGCCGGATTGCGGTGGCCGACATGCCAGGGCCGGGTCACGTCGACGACGCCAAGCGCGATCGCGGCCAGCGGCCCGGCCAAGAGAATGGCCGGAACGATCAGGGCGAGTTTCCACATCATGCGGGCGACACCCTACGGAGACTTCGCTGCCCGGGCAATGGGTTTGGCGTTCATGTCCGGGGATGGATGCCCGGCCGCCCCGGCTCGACGTCATAGGTCTTGAAGCTGCGGATGGCGGAATCCGCCCGCCTGTGATCGTCCAGCGCGCGAAGGTCGACGGTCGCGCCGCGGCGGGTCAGCACGCAGCGCCCATAGCCATGCAGCCGCCCCTCGGCCAAATACATATGGGGATTGTTCTTGATCCAGCGGTCCAGCAGGTTCTGGCCGGGCGCCTGCGAGGTGATCGAGCCGCCGACGAATTCCGTGGCGACGGTCGCGGACTCGGGCCGGTCGTAGTCGCGCTTGGCGTCGGCGGCATAGAACGTGTGCATGTCGCCGCCGACGATGATCGGGTTCGCCGCGCCGGAATCGGCGATGGCGTCGATCATGCGCTGGCGGGCGGCGGGGTAGCCGTCCCAGGCCTCGGTCCACACCTTGCGTCCCTGGCCCTCGTTCTCGTCGAGCTGCGCCACCAGGGTCTGCTGGGCGATGATGGTGAAGCGCGCCTTGCTCTTGGCCAGCGTGTCGGCCATCCAGCGTTCCTGCGCCGCGCCCAGCATGGTGCGGCCGGGGTCGAAGCGCTCGGCGCAGTCGTCGCCCACCACGTTGGAGCCGCCGCGCCCGGGCTTGGGGCAGGCGTGGTACGAGCGGTACTGGCGATCGTCCGTCAGCAGCACGCTCGCCATGTCGCCAAACCGCAGCACGCGGTAGAGCTGGGCGTCCGGCCCGTTCGGCCGCTGCGCCGGGCGCAGCGGCATATGCTCGTAGAAGGCCGGGTAGGCCGCCGCGCGCCGGGCCACGAACGCGTCGCGCGGGGCCAGGGTCTCGGAACGGTCGCTGGCGTAGTCGTTCGCGACCTCGTGGTCGTCCCAGGTGACCGACCAGGGGCAGGCGGCATGCGAAGCCTGCAGGTCGCGGTCGGATTTGTACAGCGCGTAGCGCCTTCGATAGTCGGCCAGGGTCTTCGGCGTGGGCGCGTCGTGCTGGCGCACCTTCTCGCGGCCATAGCTGATCTCGTAGATGTAGTCGCCCAGGAACAGCACGAGATCCAGCTCCTCCGCCGCCATGTGGCGGTGCGCGGCGTAGAAGCCCTGTTCGTACTGCTGGCAGGACGCGAAGGCGAAGCTGAACGTCTCCGGCGCCACGCCCGGCGCGGGCGCGGTGCGCGCGCGTCCCACGGGGCTGGTCGCCCCGGCATGATGGAAGCGATAGGAGTACCACCGCCCGGGATGCAGGCCCGCGGGCACGACATGGACCGCGTGTCCAAGCTCGGGCGTCGCGACGGCCTCGCCGCGCCGGACGACGCGGTGGAATCCATCATCCTCCGCCAGCTCCCATTGCACGCTCGCGGCGTCGGGCGGCGGCGTGCCGGGATCGCCCAGGATCAATCGCGTCCACAGCACCACGCTGTCCGGCCACGGATCGCCCGACGCAACGCCGAGCGCGAAGGGATCTGCCGCGGCCCAGGCAACGGGAAAGCGCAGCAGGGCCGGGGCGGCGAGCGCGCCACCGGCGGTCAAGAGGAGGCGGCGGCGGGTAGTCATCGGCGATCTCGTGTTGGCAGTCGGCGCTGGATTGTACTACAGTCTGTACTACAATTTCATGGCATGGGCCAGGAACCAGACATGGACAAGATCATCACCTCTCGCGAGGCGAACCAGAACTTCGCCAAGATGCTACGCGAAGTGGAGGAAGGGAAGCGTTTTACCGTGACGCGCAAGGGCAAGCCGGTGGCAAGGATCATTGCCTCGCCCAAGGCTGGCGGGCGCGTGCTGACGCCGGAGCAGGAGCGGGCGTTGGATCGGTTCACAGGCCACATGCGCAAGGGCTGGCCGCTGGGCATCAAGAAAGTCGATCGCGATGAGATTTACGAAGAGCATCTCCGTACCAAGAGGTTCTACAAGAGGCTGAAGTCGAACAAGCGATGAGTGAGCGGTTCAGCCTCGACTCCAACATTCTCATCTATGCTGCTGATCACGTCAGCCGTGACCGGCAGGACCGTGCGATAGAAATCATCCGTGCCGCGGCGAGAAGCAGTTGTGTGCTTTCCACTCAAGTCTTGGGCGAATTTGTTCACGTTGCTTCCCGAAAGGGAATGCTTCCTCGGCCCGAGGCAGTCGATCGAGCTAGTGAGCTGCAGGTCGCCTTCGAGGTGGTCGGCATAAGCCCAGAGGCATTCGACGTTGGCATGGTGGCCGCGCGCGACTTTCGCTACTCGGTATGGGATGCAATCCTACTGGCCACAGTCAACCAGGCCGGCTGTACGCTGCTGCTGTCTGAGGACATGCATGACGGCGGCAAGTTCGGCGGCGTGACCGTCCTCAACCCCTTCAAGGGCCAGACATTGCCCCGGCGCGTGGCGGCGGCGCTCGGCTTGCGCTGAACGCCCGGGGTTGCTAGGTCAACTCCGATTAGCCACCCCAGCGTCCGAGGATGTCCGCGATGGCCGACACCGCGACCCGCGCCGCCGATCAATGGCAGTTCTGGATCGACCGCGGCGGCACGTTCACCGATATCGTCGGCCGCCGGCCGGACGGCTCGATCGTCACGCATAAGCTCTTGTCGGAGAACCCCGAGCGCTACAAGGACGCGGCGGTGCAGGGCATCCGCGACCTGCTGGGGGTGGCGGGCACGGCGCCGATCCCCTCCCGGCGGGTCTCGGCGGTGAAGATGGGGACGACCGTCGCCACTAACGCGCTGCTCGAGCGCAAGGGCGACCGCACGCTGCTGGCGATCACCAAGGGGTTCGCCGACGCGCTGCGCATCGCCTACCAGAACCGGCCCAAGATCTTCGCGCGCAAGATCGTGCTGCCCGAGATGCTGTACGAGCGCGTGGTGGAAATCGACGAGCGGGTCGACGCCAAGGGCGAGGTGCTGGCGAAGCTCGACCTCGATTCCGCGCGCAAGGGCTTGAAGGCTGCCTATGACAGCGGCATCCGCGCGGTCGCCATCGTGTTCATGCACGGCTACCGCTTCCCGGCGCACGAGCAGGCGGTGGCCAGGCTGGCGCGCGAGATCGGGTTCACCCAGGTCTCGACGAGCCACGAGGTCAGCCCGTTGATGAAGCTGGTGAGCCGCGGCGACACCACGGTCGTGGACGCCTATCTCTCGCCGATCCTCCGCCGCTATGTCGACCAGGTGGCCTCGCAGCTCGGCGACGTGCGGCTGATGTTCATGCAGTCGAACGGCGGCCTGACCGATGCGCACCGCTTCCAGGGCAAGGACGCGATCCTGTCGGGGCCGGCGGGCGGCGTGGTGGGCGCGGTGCAGACCGCGACCAAATCCGGCTTCGGCAAGGTCATCGGCTTCGACATGGGCGGCACCTCGACCGACGTGATGCACTACGACGGCGAATACGAGCGCGCGTTCGAGACGCTGGTGGCGGGCGTGCGCATGCGCGCGCCGATGATGCGCATCCACACGGTCGCGGCGGGCGGCGGGTCGATCCTGTTCTTCGACGGCGCGCGCTATCGCGTGGGGCCGGAGTCCGCCGGCGCCAA
>JADZDN010000448.1 GCA_020851015.1 Alphaproteobacteria bacterium
AAGGCGTTGCTTTGGTGCCCAGGAGAAGACTCGAACTTCCACGACCTTTCGGCCACAGGTACCTGAAACCTGCGCGTCTGCCAGTTCCGCCACCTGGGCTAAGCGGGGCGCATTTTGGCCAGGGACGTCAGGAAGTCAAATGGATTAAGCGGCGCGCCCCTGACAACCGTTGGGCGGAACGACATGTTGGACATGCCATACGATGCATGTCATAGGTGGTCATGATCCGAAGCTGGAAGGACGCCGCGACCAGGCGTTTCGCCGAGGAAGGCAAGGGCCGGTTTTCCGGCTTGGACGAAGAGAAGGCGCTGGCGCGCTTACAGCTGCTCGACTCCGTACGGTCGATGGAAGAGATACCCAGCCTGGCATCGATCAAGCTTCACAAGCTGAAGGGCGATCGGAAGGGACGCTGGGCGATGACGATCAACGGACCCTGGCGGCTGGTCTTTGTGTTCAAGGACGGGGACGCCCATGAGGTCGAGATCGTCGACTGCCACTGAGGTGCGACATGGCTGAAACCAAGAAGTTCCACGAAGTCCATCCCGGCGCGATCCTCAAGGAAGAGCTCGCGGCGCGCGGCCTCAGCGCGGCGGCCTTCGCTCTCAAGCTGCGCGTACCGCCGCAGCGCGTGCAGGAGATCGTGGCCGGCAAGCGCGCAATCTCGCCGGAAACGGCGCTGCGGATCGGCACCGCTTTGGGCACCGGGGCGCGTATCTGGCTTGCCATGCAGCAGGCCTACGACTTGCGGATGGTCGAGATCAAGGTGGGGGACAAGGTGCGCGCCGAGGTGCAGAGCGCGGCATAGGCGCGCTGGACAAAAACGCGCGGCGGGATAAGTAATCGGCATCGGGGCTTAGAGGCGGACGGTCATGGCTGGACGATTGATCACGGTTTTCGGCGGTTCGGGCTTCATCGGGCGGCATCTGGTCCGGCGGCTGGCGCGCCAGCAGGACCGGGTGCGGGTCGCCGTCCGGCACCCGCAGTCGGCGCTGTTCCTGAAGCCGATGGGCGATGTCGGCCAGATCACGCCGGTGCAAGCCAATCTGCGCGACGACCGCTCGGTCGCCGCCGCCGTCGCGGGGGCCGACGCGGTGGTGAATCTGGTCGGCATTCTCTATTCGCGCGGCAAGCAGAGTTTCGCCGCCGTGCATCACGAGGGCGCGCAGCGCGTGGCCGCGGCGGCGAGGGCAGCGGGCGCGAAGCGCCTGGTGCAGATGTCGGCGCTTGGCGCGAATCCCCAATCGCCTGCCGGCTATGCGCGCAGCAAGGCGATGGGCGAGCAGACGGCGGGCGCTGCCTTCCCCGGCGCCACCTTCGTGCGTCCCAGCGTGGTGTTCGGGCCGGAGGACGATTTTTTCAACCGCTTCGCCCTGATGGCGATGTTCTCGCCGGTCCTGCCGATCATCGGTCGGCCGCCCAACGGCCCCAGCTTCCAGCCGGTCTATGTCGGCGACGTGGCGGACGCGATCGTCAAGCTGCTCGACGATCCGGCGACGGCCGGGAAGACCTACGAGCTTGGCGGCCCGCGCACCTACACCATGGCCGAGATCATGGGCCTGGTGCTGGCATGGACCGGGCGCCGACGGCTGGTGGCCTGGCTGCCGCCCGCCCTGGTCGATCTCCAGGCCAGGCTGCTCGAGCTCCTGCCGGTACCGCCGCTCACCCGCGACCAGGTGAAGCTGCTCGCCGCCGACAATGTCTGCTACGGCAAGGCGCCTGGCCTGGCCGAGCTCGGCATCGCGCCGACGCCGGCCGAGGCCGTCGTGCCCGGCTACCTCGCCCGTTTCCGGCGGGCGAGCAAGAAGGGCCAACCGCTGCAGCCTGCCTGACGCTCGATAACACATAAATCGCATACCGCCACAACCGGTGGAAATCACAGGGATTTCTGAGGCCTCAAGAGATAGTACTGTAACGGTACTAGTATGCGGTTGGAGCAGGCTGCCGTTTCCCTTAAGCTGCCGCATTTGATATGCCTAGAAAATAATCACGTCAATCATAATGACCTATTCTGTATTTTTCCACTCGCATGGCAACTACTTGGCCTGTAAGGTCGGGCCTGGAGAGAGCGCCCTGCGATCCTGGGTGGGGGAACTGCGTCAGGAGAGGCGACTCGATCGCCCGCTACAGTTAACCATCGCCAGTCGCGGTCCGGGGATAGTCGATGCCCAACAACATGTTGAAATTCGTCGGGTTGGGGCAGCGCATGCCCGACAAGCGCCTGGCCGCCGAGCGCCGGCACGACTTCCAGGAGATCTATGCCGAGTTCGCGCCGGTGCGCGCCGCCGAGCAGGCGGGGCGCTGCTCGCAGTGCGGCGTGCCGTTCTGCCAGGTCCATTGCCCGCTGCAGAACAACATTCCCGACTGGCTGAAGCTGACCGCCGAGGGGCGGCTGGAGGAGGCCTACGAGGTTTCCTCGGCCACCAACAACATGCCGGAGATCTGCGGCCGCATCTGCCCGCAGGACCGCCTGTGCGAGGGCAACTGCGTCATCGAGAAAGGATTCGAGTCGGTCACGATCGGCTCGGTCGAGAAATATATCACCGACACGGCGTTCGAGCGCGGGTGGGTCAAGCCGCCGAAGCCGGCGCGCGAACTCGGCCAGTCCGTCGGCATCGTCGGCGCCGGCCCCGGCGGCCTGGCCGCCGCCGAGCAGCTTCGGCGCAAGGGCTATGCGGTCACGGTTTATGACCGCTACGACCGCGCCGGCGGCCTTCTGATCTATGGCATTCCGAACTTCAAGCTGGAGAAGGAGATCGTCCAGCGTCGCACGCGGTTGCTGGCGGAAGGCGGGGTGGTCTTCCGGCAGGACTTCGAACTGGGCCGCGACGCGACCCTGGAGGAGCTGCGCCAGACGCACGATGCGGTGCTGATCGCGACCGGCGTTTACAAGGCACGCGACATCCAGGGCCCGGGCTCGGGCCTGGAGCGCATCGTGGCGGCGATGCGCTACCTCGTCGCCTCGAACCGCCACGGCCTCGGCGACCAGGTGCCCGAGCTTGCCTCGGGCGCGCTCGACGCGAAGGACAAGAACGTCGTCGTCATCGGCGGCGGCGACACGGCGATGGACTGCGTGCGCACGGCGGTGCGCCAGGGGGCGGCCTCGGTGAAGTGCCTCTACCGCCGCGACCGCGCCAACATGCCGGGTTCGCAGCGCGAGGTGAAGCATGCCGAGGAGGAGGGCGTCGAGTTCGTCTGGCTGTCGGCGCCCGAGGCGTTTCTCGGGGACGGCGCGGTGCGCGCGGTTCGCGCCAGTCGTATCCACCTGGGCGTGCCGGATGCCACCGGCCGCCAGCAGCCGCAGGTGATCGAGGGCTCGCATTTCAACGTCGATGCCGACCTGGTGATCAAGGCGCTGGGCTTCGATCCGGACGACCTGCCGGTGATGTTCAAGGCGCCGGAATTGAAGGTTACGCGCTGGGGTACCCTGGCCGTCGACCACCGCACGCAGATGACCAGCCTCGCGGGCGTGTTCGCCGCCGGCGACATCGTGCGCGGCGCGTCGCTGGTGGTGTGGGCGGTGCGCGACGGCCGCGACGCGGCCGACGCGATGCACCGCTACATGCGCGCCAAGACGGCCGGCGTCGAGCCGGTCGTGGCGCAGGCGGCGGATTGAGAGGCAACGACAATGACTGCTTCGGCTGTCCATCGACCCACAACACGTTGGTCGCGCGAATTTCAGTCGGCCGCCACGATGACGGACGATCTTGGCTCAATTGGCCAATTTGTGGGACCGCGCAAAGGCCTCGACAAGCGGACACATGGGGAAAAGGAAGACTACGTTCTGCGTCGCCTGATCACAGCCTGGCGCGTGGCTGAAACATTTCGCTTTCCCGTCACAATCCGGGCCTCGGCAGAAGACAAGGGCACACCGGATTTCCGATTTGATTGGGGCAAGGGCGAAGAACTAGGCGTCGAGGTCACAGAAGCTGGCGATCCCGCGCATCAGGCGTGGATGACAAAGATCGAGAGGCTTCTTGCCCAAGGCAAGGCGGTGGGATTGCCAGAAACCGACCCGGTCGGCCCTTCCGAGCGAACGATTGCAGAAATTGTCGCAGCTATCCAGGGCAAGGTCGCGGACTATGATGCGGGCTACTATCGCGTACCGGCCGCCTGCGACCTCGCAGTGTACGACAATACTGCTTTGGGGGGCTTTCTCGCGAAATGGCAGATTGTCCGTGACCTGGTTCGGCCAAGCGAAATGCTGGGCCGATTCAAACGCATTCACTTTGTGTTCGAATCGCATGTTGTTAGTGACGTGTTTGGCAATGATCCACGAGTGGTCGATCTGCGCACGGAGTACGAGATCGACTATGCGGAATGGATTGCCGGGCAAGTGAAGAAGCTGGCCGATCACGACCTGTCGACGATCGACGCCGGTCATATTGCGGAGGAGTTGGCGGATTTGGGGAGGGCGGAACGCAACAAATTGGGCTCTCATCTTGAGAACCTGCTCCTTCATCTGTTGAAATGGCAGTTCCAAGCAACAAGAAGAGGCGCCAGCTGGAAGGTTTCCATCCGCAACGCCCGTATTGAAATCGAAAGGATACTAGAAGGTAGCCCCAGCCTCGTGAGGATTCTTGAGGATGAGTTCTCGTCAGGACATACAAGAAGCGGTGTGCATTACGAACGTGCCCGGCAACTAGCGGCAGATGAGACGGAGCTGCCTGTCAAGGCATTTCCGGAGAAATGCCCCTATACACTCGATCAATTGGTCGATCCCACCTTCCTGCCTGAAGGTCGCGGCCATGATTGATCGCGCTCGCAACCACGGCGAACGCTTCGTCGAAGGGTATCTCCAGAACCGCGAGCGTCTCGAAGCTGCGCATGCCTATGACCGCGCGGACGAGCACGACGCCTGCGGCGTCGGCTTCGTCGCCGCGATCGACGGCCAGCCGCGCCGCAGCGTGGTCGAGGGCGCGATCAACGCGCTGAAATCGGTGTGGCATCGCGGCGCGGTGGACGCCGACGGCAAGACCGGCGACGGCGCCGGCATCCACGTGCAGGTGCCGCAGGACTTCTTCAAGGAGCATATCGCGCGCACGGGGCGCACGCCCGCGTCGGGGCGGCTGGCGGTCGGCGTGGTGTTCCTGCCGCGCACCGACTTCGCCGCGCAGGAGCGCTGCCGCGCCATCGTCGAGAGCGAGATTCTGGCCTATGGCCACCTGATCGAGGGCTGGCGCCAGGGGCCGGTGACCGTCGACATCATCGGCGCGAAGGCCAACGCCACGCGGCCCGAGATCGAGCAGATCATGATCGCGAACAACCGCGGTGTGGACAATCCGCAGTTCGACCTCGACCTCTACATGATCCGGCGGCGCATCGAAAAGAAGATCTGGGCCGAGTCGATCAACGACTTCTACATCTGCTCGCTGTCCTGCCGTTCGATCATCTACAAGGGGATGTTCCTGGCCGAGCAGCTCACTGCGTTCTATCCCGACCTGCTCGATCCGCGCTTCGTGTCGAATTTCGCGATCTATCATCAGCGCTATTCGACCAACACCTTCCCGACCTGGCGCCTGGCGCAGCCTTTCCGCGTGCTGGCGCATAACGGCGAGATCAACACACTGCGCGGCAACATCAACTGGATGAAGAGCCACGAGACGCGCATGGCGCACCCGCTGTTCGGCGCGCAGGTCGAGGACGTCAAGCCGGTGATCCAGCCCGGAGGGTCGGACTCGGCGGCGCTCGACAACGTGTTCGAGGTGATGCTGCGCGCCGGCCGGCAGCTGCCGATGGTCAAGTCGCTGATGATCCCCGAGGCCTGGGCGGGCAAGAAGACGATCCCCGAGACGCACCGGTTTCTCTACAACTGGTGCAACTCGGTGATGGAGCCGTGGGACGGGCCGGCGGCGATCGCGGCCTTCGGCGGGCGCTGGGTGCTGGGCGGCATGGACCGCAACGGCTTGCGCCCCATGCGCTACACCATCACGTCGGACGGGCTGATCATCGCCGGCTCGGAGACCGGGATGGTGCGCGTCAACGAATCCGACGTGGTGGAGAAGGGCCGCCTCGGGCCCGGCGAGATGATCGCGGTCGACCTGATCGGCGGCAAGCTCTATCACGACCGCGAGCTCAAGGACATGCTGGCCCACCAGCACGGCTTCAAGGATTGGGACCGGCTGACGACGCCGATCGACAGCCTCATCAAGTCGGGAACCGGCGAGCCGGTCGCGTTCGATCGCGACGAGTTGCGCCGCCGCCAGCTTGCCGTCGGATGGTCGCTCGAGGATCTCGAGCTGATCCTGCACCCGATGGTGGACGACGCGAAGGAGGCGGTCGGCTCGATGGGCGACGACTCGCCGCTCGCCGTGCTGTCCGGCCAATATCGCGGCCTGCACCATTTCTTCCGGCAGGACTTCTCGCAGGTCACCAACCCGCCCATCGACAGCCTGCGCGAGAAGGGCGTGATGTCGCTGCGCACGCGACTGGGCAACCTCGGTAACATCCTGGACGAGGACGAAGGGCAGTGCCGCCTGCTGCAGCTCGACTCGCCGGTGCTGTCGAATGCCGAGTTCGACGCCATGCGCCGCTACATGGGCGACACGGCGGTGGAGGTCGACTGCACCTTCGCCGCCGACGGGGGCCCCAACGCGCTGCGCGACGCGATCCGGCGCATCCAGCGCGAGGCCGAAGACGCGGTGCGCGGCGGCTGCACCCACGTCATCCTGCACGACAAGCAGGTGGGTGCGCGGCGCGTGCCGATTCCGATGATCCTGGCGGCTGGCGGCGTGCACACGCATCTCGTGCGGCAGCAGCTTCGTACGTTCACCTCGCTCAACGTTCGCTCGGGCGAATGCCTCGACGTGCACTATTTCGCCGTGCTGATCGGCGTGGGCGCGACGACGATCAACGCCTACCTGGCGCAGGAGGCGATCGCCGACCGCCATCGCCGCGGCCTGTTCGGCAACCTGTCGCTTGTGGATTGCGTACGCCGCTACAAGGAGGCGGTGGACCAGGGCCTGCTGAAGATCATGTCGAAGATGGGCATCGCGATCGTCAGCTCGTATCGCGGCGGCTACAACTTCGAGGCGCTCGGTCTGTCGCGCTCGCTGGTGGGCGAGTTCTTCCCCGGCATGACCAGCCGCATCTCGGGCATCGGCCTCAGCGGCGTCCAGGAGAAGGTCCTGACGCTGCACGCCCGCGCCTTCGACGAGGAAACCGTCGCGCTGCCGGTGGGCGGGTTCTACCGCTACCGCAAGGGCGGCGAGACGCATGCCTGGGACGCGAGCCTGATCCATACGCTGCAGTCGGCGGTGGCGAAGGATTCCTACGCCACGTTCAAGAAGTACAGCGAGGGCGTGCGGCGCCTGCCGCCGGTCAGCCTGCGCGACCTGCTCGACTTCGACTACAAGCGCCCGGCCGTGTCGCTGGACGAAGTGGAATCGATCACCGAGATCCGCAAGCGGTTCGTCACGCCCGGCATGTCGCTGGGCGCCCTGGGCCGCGAGGCGCACACCACGCTCGGCATCGCCATGAACCGCATCGGCGCCAAGTCCGATTCGGGCGAGGGCGGCGAGGACCCGGCGCAGGCCAAGCCGAAGGCGAACGGCGACAACGAGAACTCGGCGATCAAGCAGATCGCCTCGGGCCGCTTCGGCGTCACCGCCGAGTACCTCAACA
>JADZDN010000449.1 GCA_020851015.1 Alphaproteobacteria bacterium
CCCCCTCCCGCAAGGGGAGGGGGGACTGGAAAAAGGTGTCCCGGCCCGCGCGAAACTCGTCAAACGCCCGAACGGCGCCGGCTTTCGTGCAATTCGTCAAGTGCTCAGCCGGACAGCCTTGGGCTTGACCCGGGCATCCACGCCTCGTCCTGCCGCTGATCCGGCGTGGATGGCCGGCTCGGAGGCCGGCCATGACGAAAATGCAAGAACGCGGCGCAGGGAGAACGCCATGCCGCGCATCGAGGCGGTCGATTTCTTCTACCTCGCCATGCCCCGCATCGAGGATATCGGCGACGGCAGCCAGGATGCCTGCCTGGTGCGCGTCGCGGTGGGCGGACAGCTTGGCTGGGGCGAGTGCGAGGCGGCGCCGCTGCCCACGATCGCTGGCCTCGTCTGCCCGATGTCGCATTCCGCCTGCCATCCCGTCCTCGACTCGGTGCTGGGCGAGAATCTCGACGGACCGGCCGACCTGACGCGCATCGGCGACAAGGTGCGCGCCCGGTCGCTGGACCTGCTGCAGGCCGACCATGTGCTGAGCGGCATCGACATGGCGTTGTGGGATGCGCTGGGCCGGCTGAAGGACGAGCCCGCATGGCGCTTGCTGGGCTACCGCAAGTCCTGGACCAAGCTGCCCTATGCCTCGGTGCTGTTCGGCGACGATGCGCCGGAGACGCTGGCGAAGGCGCGCGCGATCCGCGCCCGGGGCTTCCGCGCGGCCAAGTTCGGCTGGGGCCCGTTCGGCGCCGGCGCGCCGAAGGCCGATGTCGACCAGCTGCACGCCGCGCGCGAGGGGCTGGGCAAGGACGGCGTGCTGCTGGTCGACGCCGGCACGGTATGGGTCGAGAACCTGCGCGCGGCCGAGAAGCGGCTGAAGGCGCTGGCGGCGGTGAAAGCCACCTGGCTGGAGGAGCCGTTCGTGTCGGGGGCGCTCGCCGAATACCGCGCGCTGGCGCGCAAGTCGAAGGTCCGGCTGGCGGGCGGCGAAGGCGCGCATAATTTCCACATAGCGCGGCACATGATCGACCACGCGGGCATCGGCTTCGTGCAGATCGACGCGGGCCGCATCGGCGGCATCACCGTCGCCAAGCGCGTCGCCGACTACGCGCGCGCCAAGGGCGTCACCTACGTCAACCATACCTTCACGTCGCACCTGGCGCTGAGCGCGTCGCTGCAGCCCTTCGCGGGGCTGCGGGACCACAAGATCTGCGAATACCCGCTGGAGGCGAAGGCCGTGGCGTTGGCGATCGCGAAGAACCGGATCGAGCGCGATTCCAACGGCGAGATCGCAGCACCCGATGCGCCGGGCCTGGGCATGACCGTCGATCCCGCGCGCATCAGGCCCTATCTGCGGGACGTGGAGATCAAGGTCGGCGGCAAGCCGCTCTATCGCACGCCGGCGATCTAGCCCTGGCGCAGCGCAGCCGCGATCCGCGCGGCCAGCGCCTCGGGCGGCGCGGTCACGTCAACCACGATCGGCTTCTCGGCCGCGACCGGTTCCTCCAGCGTCGCGAACTGGCTGGGCAGCAGCGCGGCCGGCATGAAGTGGTTGCGCCGCGCGTCCATGCGTGCCTGGATGAGGTCGCGCGTCCCGCGCAGATAGGCTAGGCGCACATCGGCGCGCGGGCCGATCAGGACGTCGCGATAGGCGCGCTTCAGCGCCGAGCAGGCCACCACCATGCCCTGCCCCTCGTCGCGCGCGCGATCGATCGCGGCGGCGATGGCCGCGAGCCAGGGCAGGCGGTCGGCGTCGTCGAGCGGCAGGCCGCCCGACATCTTCGCCACGTTGGCGGGCGGGTGGAACACGTCGCCCTCGTGGAACGGCGCCGCCAGCAGCTCGGCCAGGCGCTGTCCGACCGTGGTTTTGCCCGCGCCCGCCACGCCCATCAGCACGACGATCGGGCCGCGCCCCGCGGTCATGCCTGGCCGCCGTCGAGGTGGAACTTGCCTGGGCGGTCAAGGCGCTCGAAGCCGTGCTGGCCGAAGCGGTCGCGCTGGGCCTGGACCAGCACGGTCCACAGCCGCGTGTCGCCATAGGCGTCGTACCAGGCGAGGGCCGAGGCCATCGCCGGCATGGCGACGCCCTGCAGCGCGCCCGTCGCCACCAGCCGGCGCAGATCGCCGACGCCCCGGGCGATGCGCTGGGCGATCGGCGGCGACAGCAGCAACGAAGGCGGCGCCGGGTCGGCGCGCCAGGCTTCGGCGATGGCGGCAAGGCAGTCCGCGCGCACGATGCAGCCCGCGCGCCAGACCCGCGCCACCGCGGCCAGGTCGGTCTGCCAGGCGTATTCCCGCGCGGCGGCCGCGATCAGCGCGAAACCCTGGGCATAGGCGATCAGCGTGGCGGCATCCAAGGCCGGCGCGATGGCGATAGCGGTATCGGCGGGCCTGGCCGACGGCAATTGCGCCGGCCGCGCGGCCGCGATTTCACGACGCGCGGCGTCGAGCGCGCTGAGATGCCGCGCGACCACCGCCTCGGCCAGGGTCGGCGCCGGGACGCCGAGCGCCAGCGCCGCCTCGGTCGTCCATTGCCCGGTACCCTTCTGCCCGGCACGGTCGCTGATCACCTGCAATACCGGCTGGCCGGTCAAGGGGTCCCGCCGGCGCAGGAGCTCGGCCGTGATCTCGAGCAGGTAGGAGCGCATCGGGCCGTCGAGCCAGGACGCGACCTGTGCCGCGCATTCCGCGAGCCCCAGCCCCAGCAGGCGCTCCATCGCCACCCAGGCCTCGGCGATCAGCTGCATCACGGCATATTCGATGCCGTTGTGGACCATCTTGACGAAATGCCCGGCGCCTGCGCCGCCGAACCATCCCAGGCACGCCACGCCGTCGGCGCGGGCCGCGATCGAGTCCAGCAGCGGCCGGGCGCGGTCATACGCCGCGCGCGCGCCGCCCACCATGATCGAGGCGCCGTGGCGCGCGCCCTCCTCGCCGCCGGAGATGCCGACGCCCAGGTAGTCGATGCCGCGCGCCTGCAAGGCCTCGGCGCGGCGCGCCGTGTCGCGGTAGTGCGAGTTGCCGCCGTCGAGCACGGCGTCGCCGCGCCCGAGCAGCGGCGCCAGCGCGTCGAGCACCGCATCGACCGGCTTGCCGGCATTGACCATCAGGAGGACGCTGCGCGGCCGCTCCAGCTTCGCGACCAGCGCGTCCAGATCGGCCGCGGCGACAATCAGCCGGGACTCGCGCTGGAGGGATTGTGCGCGCGAGAGGTCCTGGTCGAACACCGCGACGGCGTGGCCCCGATCGGCCAGATTGGCCGCCAGGGCGCGGCCCATCGTGCCGACGCCGACGAGCCCGAGCGCCGCCGCCGTCATGCCCGCGCCAGGCCGGCCACGGCACGGTCGATCATGTCGAGCGCGCGCGCCAGCACTTTCTCCTTCCAGTCGTCCTTGTCCTGGTAGAAGGCATCGCGAATCTGACGTTTGATCGCTCGCCCCTCGGCCGAGCCGACATCGCCGTGATGATGCAGCCAGTTGTCGGCGCGCAAGGCCAGCATGACGTCGGGCACGGGCTGGGTTCCATACTCCAGCGCCATGCCGGTAACGGCGGTGTCTTTCAGCGTGCGTTCCAGCCCCTGGCCGAGCGTGCCGACGATCACGGCGGATTTGGAATCGCCGCTTTCCGGCGCGGTCAGTTCCTTGCCATACCATTCGCGCGCCCGCGCGTGGGCGGGCGTGCCGGGTCGGTGCATGCAGATCGGCTCGCCATAGCCGTAAGGGCCGAGCCCGGTGTGCAGGTCGACGACGCCGACGGCGCGGCTGCGACCGATGAACCGCTCGGCCAGTTCGAGGAAGTGCCGTCGGGACCATGTCGGCGCCGCGCCGCCGAAGAAGACTCCTCCGGGATGACGGTATTGGCCGCCCTGCAACGCGCCCTGCAACGCGAACTGGCCGTGTTCACGCGCAAAATCCAGCAGCACCTTTTCCGTCGCGGCCCGCGATTCCGCCGTCCACTCCGGTGGCGCCACAGCATCGGCGATCGCGTCGTAGGCCGGGTTCTGAGGCAGCGGCTTGTCGAAGTCGACGAAGTTGCGGTTGAGGTCGACATTGTCCTCGGTCACCCGCCGGGTCCAGGCGAAACCGTGCGGATTGATCGCGTGGATCACCAGCGCGCCCATGCCGTCGGGCAGCCGGCGCGGACCGGCGGCGGTGAGCCATCCGGCCTGGCAGCCCGAACCGCAATGGCCTTCGACCCCGTGCGTGGCGGAGATCAGCAGCAGCGCGCGCGCCGCGTCGGCCGGGCCGAACCAGGCGGCATCGATGCTGAGATCGCCTCCGTCCGGTCCTTTGCCGGGATGCGGCAGCGCGACCAGCCGAGCGCCAGCCGCCCGGGCGAGCCCGCGGAACTGGTCGCGGCCCCTGGCGTAGCTGGCGGGGAAATGCGCGGCTGCATTCATGGCGGAAGGCCCCGGCTGTTCGATCATGACCGGCTTGGCAAAGACGGGCGGAAGCTAGCATATTGGGCGGGATGACGCGCAAGACGCTATGCGCCCTGCTGCTGGCCGCGGCCAGTGCCGGCGCGGGCTTGTTGGGCGGAGCGCCAGCCTGCCAGGCCGACCAGAAGGATTCGCGCCTGGTCGAGGTGTTCGATCAGCTCGGCCAGGCGCAGACGCTGCGCGAGGCGCTGCTGCTGGAATCGGCGGTCTGGCAGATCTGGGGCGAGATCGAGGACGACGACGTGGCCTTTCTCTATCGCCGCGGCGTCGAAGCCATGTCGGCGGATCGGCCGGACGATGCGCTGGGGTTCTTCACCGAGGTGACCAAGCGCGCGCCCGATTTCGCCGAGGGATGGAACAAGCGCGCGACCGTGCTGTACCTGATGGGCGACTTCGCCGCCTCGGTCGTCGATGTGGAGCACACGCTGGCGCTGGAGCCGAAGCATTTCGGCGCCCTTTCCGGTCTTGGCATGATCTACCTGCAACTGGGCCGCGACGCGGCGGCGCTGAAAGCGTTCGAGGCGGCGCTCAAGGTTCATCCGTTTCTATCCGGCGCCCGCCAGCGCTCCAAGGAATTGCGCGACAAGCTCGGCGGCAAGCCGACGTGACCGCTCCGGACTGGCTGGCGACGGCGCTCCGGCGCATGGGACTGCTTGCGCCCGGCGCCGCGCTTGCGGCCGAGCCGCTGGCGGGCGGCGTGTCGTCCGACATCTGGCGGGTCGAGCTTGAAACCGGCCCGGCCTGCGTCAAGCGCGCGCTTTCGAAGCTGAAGGTCGCGGCCGACTGGCGCGCGCCGGTCGAGCGCAATGCCTACGAGGTCGAGTGGATGCGGGTGGCTGGCGCCGTGGTGCCGGATACCGTGCCGCGCCTTTTGGGCCATGATTCGGACAGCGGCTGCTTCGCGATGGGCTATCTCGACCCGGGCGAGTTTCCGCTGTGGAAGGCGCTGCTGCGCGCGGGCAAGGCCGAGCCCGCCACCGCGCGCGCGGTCGGCGGGCGCCTGGTGCGCATCCACGCGGCAACCGCCGGCAGGCCGGAAGTCGCCCGCGCCTTCGCCACCGACCACATCTTCCATTCGATCCGGCTCGATCCCTACCTGCTGGCGACGGCGGAGAAGCATCCGGCGCTTGCGCTTGCCTTGCGCGCGGTCGTCGATGCCACGGCAGGAACACGGCGCGCGCTGGTCCATGGCGACGTCAGCCCGAAGAACATCCTGGTCGGGCCGAAGGGACCGGTGTTCCTGGACGCTGAATGCGCGTGGTACGGCGATCCCGCCTTCGACCTGGCGTTCTGCCTGAACCACCTGCTGCTGAAGTGCCTGTGGACGCCGTCGGCGCGCGACCAGTTCCTCGCCTGCTTCGCGGCGCTCGCCGAAGCCTATCGCGCGGGAATCGCGTGGGAGGCGCCGGCCGCGATGGAGGCGCGCACGGCCCGCCTGCTGCCGGGCCTGTTCCTGGCGCGCGTGGACGGCAAGTCGCCGGTCGAATACCTGACCGCGGAGGGCGACAAGGACCGCGTGCGGCGGGTGGCGTCAACGCTTTTGCGCCAACCGGTCGAGCGCCTGGCCGACATCGCGGCCGCCTGGAAGAAGGAATTGTCGCCGTGAGCGACACGACGATCATTGGCGTCACCGGGCGGCGGGTGTGGGATTCGCGCGGCCGGCCGACCGTGGAAGCCGAGGTCAAGCTTGCCGGCGGCGCGCTGGGCCGCGCCATTGCACCGGCCGGCGCCTCGATGGGCGCCGGCGAGGCCGTCGACCGGCGCGACGGCGGAGCGGCGTTCGGCGGGCTCGACGTGCGCCAGGCCGTCGCCGCCGTTAACGGCGCGATCGCCGCCGCGCTGCGCAACCGGGACGCCGCAGGGCAGGCGGCGATCGACGAATGCTTGATCGCACTGGACGGCACGCCGAACAAGGCGCGGCTGGGCGGCAACGCGACCATCGCCGTGTCGATGGCGGCGGCGCATGCAACCGCCGCCGCGCGCCGCGTGCCGCTGTGGCGTCACCTGGGCGGCGACGCGGCGACAATGCTTCCGCTGCCGGAGATCCAGATCTTCGGCGGCGGCGCCCATGCCGGCGGGCGTCTTGACGTGCAGGACTTCATGGTGATCTGCCCCGGTGCGCGTAGTTTCGCCGAGGCGCTGGACTGGACCGCCGAGGTCTATCGCGCCGCCGGGGCGCTGATGAAGGAGGAGGGGCGGCTGCGCGGTGTCGCCGACGAGGGCGGATACTGGCCGGAGTTCGACGGCAACGAGCAGGCGCTCGCCATGCTGCTGCGCGCGATCGAGCGCGCGGGCTACGCGCCGGGCGAGCAGGTCGCGATCTCGCTCGACATCGCCGCGTCGCAGTTCGGCAAGGGCGGCCGCTACCGCCTCGCCCGCGACCGGCGCGAGCTCGACCGCGACGCCTGGGGCGAGGTGTTGCTGCGCTGGATCGAGCGCTACCCGATCCGCATGATCGAGGATCCGATGGCCGAGGACGATCCGGAAGGCTTTGCCCGCTTCACGCGCGCCGCGGCGGGCCGCGTGCAGGTCGTGGCCGACGACCTTGTCGTCACGTCGGCCCAACACATCCGTGACATGGCGCGACGCGGCGCGGGCAACGCGGCGCTGATCAAGCCGAACCAGGCCGGCACCCTGACGGAAGCGAAGGCCGCGCTGGACGCCGCGCGCGACGCCGGCTGGGGCGCCATCGTGTCGGCACGATCGGGCGAGAGCGAGGACGTGACTATCGCCCATCTCGCCGTCGGCTGGGGCGTCGGCCAGTTCAAGGTCGGCTCGTTCGCGCGCTCCGAGCGCATGGCGAAGTGGAACGAGATGCTCAGGATCGAGGAAGAACTCGGCGCCGAGGCGCGTTTCGCGGGCAAGGACGTGCTGGCCTGAGCCTGCCGCGATCAGTACTGGAACATCTCGACAAGGCCCGCGGAAACCCGGCGCGCCGCCTGCTCCCGCAGTTCGCCGACGCGCCTCACGAGGCGCGACTTGTCGATCGCGCGGAGCTGATCCAGCGCGGCTTGTCCGTCCTTGCCCGCGAAGCGGAGATCGATCCTCGTCGGGTAGGGGCGTCGCACGGTCGTCATCGGGGCCACGATGACCGTATTGAGGTGCCGGTTGGCTTCGTCGGGGGAGACAACCACGCAGGGCCGGGTCTTCCTGATTTCCGACCCCTGGGTTGGATCCAGTACCACGAGATAGACCTGGAAGCGCTGGGGCTGCTTCACCAACGCCACTCCGATTTGTCCCACGCGGACGGTTCGTCCGGCAGCAAGGGTTGATCGGCGGGGGCGGGAATGGCCTTGGCAAAGGCCTCGTCCCACCCCGCGCGCGGTTTGCCGGCCGGCGAGATCACGATGCTGCCGTTCTTGACGTTCAGTTCGACCTCGTCGCCGATGGCGCATTGCTCGAGCAGCGGCTTGGGAATCCGGATCCCCCGCGAATTGCCTACCCGCACGACGTTGACCTTCATGAACCATTCCTCCGGATGTGCTTACAATGTAGGCACGTCGCGGCCGGCCGTCAATTCAATCCGGGCGGTCCGCCACCGCGTCCAGCAGCCGGACCAGCCGCGTGCGGGTGTCCTTCCAGGCCGCGTCGCCGATCAGCCCCACGATCTCGGCCTGTGCCGCGGCCCAGAGTTCGCGCGCATGCGCGAGGCGCCTGCGGCCGGCTGGCGTCAGCTCGATCTGCTTGATGCGCCTGTCGGGGTTGGCGACGCGGCGGAGCAGCCCGTCCTTTTCCAATACTTTGAGCGCGCGCGCCAGCGTGGTCTGGTCGGCGTACATCTCGTCTTCCAGCGTGGCCGCGCTGACCGGTTCCAGCCGCGCGATGCGCGCCAGCAGGCTGTACTGCGTCACGCGCAGGCCCGAGGGGCGCATGGCGTCGTCGTAGATCTGGGTGACCGCGCGCGTGGCCATGCGCAGCGCGGCGCAGACGCAATCCGGCATCGTCGCCCCCGGCGCGGCCGCCTGGTACAGATTCCGGCCTTGTGGCGCCCTGGCGCGCGTGGTCTTGGTTCTCGGCATCGCGACCTCGGTCGCCGGCCGGCTTGACACCGGCCGAGTAAAACATGTATATGCATGTATTCATACACATGCAAGGGTGAATGTAGCATGGGCCGCACCCCCGTCTTCCTTCTGGCCGTGGCCTGCGTGATGCTGGCGATCAACATGGGCGTGCGCGGCGGCTTCGGCTTGTTCCTGCGCCCGATCAGCCATGAATACGGCTGGCCGCTGGAGGTCTTCTCGCTGTCGATGGCGATCCAGGCGCTGGTCTGGGGCATCAGCCAACCCTTCGCCGGCGCGCTGGCCGACCGCTATGGAACGCTGCGCCTGGTGGTGCTGAGCGGCCTTGCCTATGCCGGCGGCGTGCTGATGATGGCCTGGGCGCCGACGCCGGGGCTGATGTACCTGGCGAGCTTCATCATCGGCGTCGCGATCAGCGGCACGTCCTTCGGCGTGGTGTTCGGGCCGGTCGCGCGCGTGACGCCGGTCGAGCGCCGCTCGACGGCGCTCGGCATCGCCACGGCCGGCGCGTCCTTCGGCATGTTCATCGGCCCGGTGGTCACCGAGCGGCTGATCGCGTCCTTCGGCTGGGTCTGGGCGCTCTGTGCGCTGGCGGGCGCGGTCGCGATGGTCGTGCCGCTGGCGCCGCTGCTGGCACGCGAGCCCGCCCCGGCCGCCGGCGGACCGGCGGCGGCTCCGCAATCGCTCAAGGCGGCGCTGGCCGAGGCGAGCAGCCATTCCGGCTTCTGGTACCTGACCGCCGGCTTCTTCGTCTGCGGCTTCCACGTGACCTTCATTGCGACCCATCTGCCCGCGTTCATCGCCAGCTGCGGCCTGGCGCCGGTGGTGGGCGGCTGGTCGCTGGCGCTGGTCGGGCTGTTCAACGTTGTGGGCAGCTACGGCGCCGGCGTGCTGGGCGGAAAGTGGCGCAAGAAGTACCTGCTGAGCTGGCTTTATTTCGGCCGCGCGGTGGTGATCGGCCTGTTCATGGTGCTGCCCAAGACCGAGTTCGTCGTGCTGGGCTTCGCGGCGGCGATGGGGCTTCTGTGGCTGTCGACCGTGCCGCTGACCTCGGGGCTGGTGGCGCAGATTTTCGGGCCGCAGCACATGGCCACGCTGTTCGGCATCGTCTTCGTCAGCCACCAGGTGGGCTCGTTCCTCGGCGGATGGCTGGGCGGCGTCGCCTTCGACCGCACGGGCAGCTATGATCTGATGTGGGCTATTTCGATCCTGCTCGGCCTTGGCGCCGCGGTCATGCATCTTCCGATCGGCGACCGGCCGGTGGCGCGGCTCAGCGCCAAGCCGGCCTGATGCGGCTTGTCGGCGCGCTCGCCCTGCTGGCGGGTGCGCTGGCGGCGTTACCCACCGCCGCCCGAGCGCAGCTCACGCTGTCGATCAACAACCACACCTGCGCCACGCTGATGGTCAGCCTGGCCGACGCGCCGGGCTGCGGGCCCGACGTGCCGGCCTGCTCGGTGCTGGCGCGCAACGGCTTCACGACAAAGCTGCCCGTGCAGATCGCCTATCGGCCGGGGTTCCTGACGCTCGCGGCGTCCGGCGGCTGCGGCAGCCGCAACACCACGATCGCCGGCACCTGCCAAGTCGAGGTGAAGACGGTCCGCGAGACCTACAACACCGGGCTCAGCTACTACCGCAACGACACGTCGCGCCCGGAGCAGCAGTCGGCGTCGCCCACGGATCTCCGCGATCTGACCATCTCGATTCCCCGCCCGGCGACCCTGGTCAGCGTCGACATCTACCAGGGCATCTGCGACACCGACGAGGGTGAGCGGCGCTGCGAGCTGTTCTGCCGCACGCCCAATCAGCAATAGCGGCTTTCAGCCGCCGACCCAGGCGATGCGGATCAGGTTGGTGGCGCCGGGCGTCCCGAACGGCACGCCGGCGGTGATGACGACGCGGCTGCCCGGCTTGGCGAAATTGTCCTGCCTAGCGATCGTGCAGGCGCGGTCCACCATCTCGGCCAGGTTGGCGATGTCCGGCGTGACCACGGCGTGGATGCCCCAGACCACCGCCATGCGCCGCGCCGTCTCGAGCTTCGAGGTCAGGCACAGGATCGGCACTTCGGGCCGCTCGCGCGCGGCGCGGAAGGCCGTCGAGCCCGAGGTCGTGTAGGTGACGATCGCCGACGCGCGGATGGTGTGCGCGACCTGCGCCGCGGCCTTGGTGATGGCGTCGGGCGCGGTCTCCTCGGCCTCGGGATGCTGCGCGTCCATGATGCGGCGGTAGGACGGCTCGCGCTCGGTGCGCGCGACGATGCGGTCCATCATCGCCACGGCATCGACCGGGTATGCGCCGGAGGCGGATTCGGCCGACAGCATGACGGCATCGGCGCCATCGAAAACGGCCGTTGCGACATCCGATGCCTCGGCGCGCGTGGGCTGCGGCGAGGCGATCATCGATTCCAGCATCTGCGTCGCCACCACCACCGGCTTTCCGGCCTTGCGGCAGGCGGCGATGATGCGCTTCTGCAGGCTGGGCACGTCCTCGGGCGGCGATTCCACCCCAAGGTCGCCCCGCGCCACCATGATGGCGTCGGACTGCTCGACGATCTCCTGCAGCCGGTCGATCGCCGCGGGCTTCTCCAGCTTCACCATCAGCGCCGCGCGCCCGGCGATCAGCTTGCGCAGCTCGGCCATGTCCTCCGGCCGCTGCACGAAGGACTGCGCCACCCAGTCGACGCCGAGCTCGAGCCCGAAGCGCAGGTCGGCGCGGTCTTTGTCGGTCAAGGGCTCGACCGGCAGGATCACGCCCGGCACGTTGACCCCCTTGCGGTCCGACAGCACGCCGCCCGTCGTGACGATGCATTCGGCCTGCTCCTCGCCCGCGGCGTCGACCCGGAGGCGAAGCTTGCCGTCGTCCAGCAGCAGCTCGATGCCCGGCTTCAGGACCGACAGGATCTCGGGATGCGGCAGGCAGACCCGCTGGTGGTCGCCGGGCGCGCGATCGAGGTCGAAGCGGAAATGCTGGCCGGCGGCCAGGCTCACCCGCCCATCGGCGAACTTGCCGACCCGCAGCTTGGGCCCCTGCAGGTCCATCAGGATGCCGATCGGGCGCTGGGTATCGCGCTCGAGCTGACGAATCGCCTCGTAGCGCAGGCGGTGGTCGGCGTGCTCGCCATGGCTGAAATTCAGCCGGAACACGTCGGCCCCGGCGCGGAACAGCTCGGCGATACGGGCGGGATCGGAGCTGGCGGGGCCCAGCGTCGCGAGAATCTTGGTGTTTCGTTGGCGGCGCATGCCAGGCGGAGATTAGCCGCCTTTGCGCCGCGCTGCCAATCCGCGCATGGCCGCGCCGCGCAGAATTCGCTGATCGCCACGGCTGGCGCATGGTCTAATGCCGGGCGGGGGTGGATTTGCGCGACGGCGGCGGGGAACGCACCGACTACACGACCGTGGCGATGGCGCTGGGGTCCACCTTGTGGATCCAGGCCGTCGTTTCCTGGGCCATGCTGACCCTGCCGGTCTTCGCGCCCGACGCGGCGGGTGAGCTTGGCCTCGAGGTCGGGCTGATCGGTGTCTATGCCGCGATCGCCTATGTCGGCTCGATGGCCGGGGCATTGTTGGGCGGCGGGTTCGTGGCGCGGTTGGGGGCGGTGCGCCTCAGCCAGGTCTGCCTGGTCGTCTGCGCCCTGTCGGTCGCCGCCTTCGCCAGCGGTTCCTGGTGGGTCCTGGCGCTGGCCACGCTGGTCCTGGGCGTGGGCTATGGGCCGTGCACGCCCGCCAGCTCGCACGTGCTGTCGCGCCACACCCCGCCCCGGCTGATGTCGCTGGTGTTCTCGATCAAGCAGACCGGCGTGCCGCTGGGCGGCGCCCTGGCCGGCGCCACCGTGCCGCCAATGACGCTGGCCTGGGGCTGGCGCGGCGCGGCCCTGGCAATGGCGGCGGCGTGCCTGCTGACCGTGCTCGTGATCCAGCCGGCACGGAGGCGGCTGGACGCCGACCGAAATCCCAACGAGCCTTTCTTGCGCGGCCATCCGCTGGCGCCGCTGGGCTTCGTGCTGCGCCGGCCCGACCTGCGCGAGCTGGCGCTGACCTCGTTCATCTTCTCGGCCCTGCAGCAATGCCTGGCCGTGTTCCTGGTCGCCTATCTGACGGCGGAGATCGGCTACGGCCTGGTCGGGGCCGGACGCATCCTGGCGGTGGCGCTCGGCTTCGGCATCGCCGGGCGCGTCCTGTGGGGGTGGCTGGCCGACCGCCAGGCCAAGACCGACCCGGGCAGCAGCCGGCGCCTGCTCGGCTGCCTGTCGCTGGCGATGGCGGCCTCGTCGATCGCGATGGGCTTGTGGACCGGCGACTGGCCGCTCGCGGCGGTGTTGACGGTCGCCGCCGCCTACGGGGCTACCGGAGCGGGATGGAACGGCGTGCTGCTGGCCGAGGTGGCGCGGCGGGCGACGCCGTCCGAGGCCGGGCGCGCCACCGGCGGCACGCTGTTCATCACCTTCTTCGGCGTCGTCGTGGCGCCCCCGGCGGCCGCGCTGCTGACGCGCTGGACCGGCAGCTTCGGCACGATCTTCCTGGTGCTTGGCGTCCTGGTGCTGATCTGCGCGGCGGTGCTGCTACGGCCCGCGCGCGCCTGACGGCACGACCCGCGCCAGGAACCGCTCGACGTCCATCAGGTACTCGCGGTCGTCGAAGATCACGCCGGATGCGGCCTCGATCCGCGCCATCACGTCGGCGCGCCAGGCGCGGTCGTTGGCGGCGCGCAGCGCCAGGGTCACGTAGTCGCCGGCGTCCTTGGCCACCAGGTCCATGACCCCGGCCTTGGCGTAGATCGCCAGCGACAGGCGGCCGCGCAGGAACTTGCCCGGCAGGGTCACGACCGGCGTGCCCATGGCGAGCGCCTGGTAGGTCGTGTTGCCGCCGCTGAACGGCAGGCTGTCCAGGCTGACGTCGCTCAACGCCAGCAGGTTCATGTAGTCGGCGTGACTCTGGCGCGGCAGCACGATGACGCGATCGGCGGCGTCGCCCATCACGGCGCGATAGCGCCCGAGCAGCAGCTCGGCCCAGTGCGGGTCGCCGCCATGCAGCAGCAGCAGGCGCCCCTGGGGATCGCGCGCGAGGATCTCGGCGAAGGGCCGGTCGAGCGCGGGATGGATCTTGAACAGGTTCTGGGCGCAGAAATAGAGATGCGCGTCCACGGGCAGGCCATAGGTGGCGCGGTCCTTCATGGGATCCGGGCGCGGCGGGCGGCGATAGGACATCGGCAGGCCGCCGAGCCTGACCAGCGTCTCGCTGTAATGGTCCTGGCCGTCCGGCGGCTCGGCCGCGTCGCAGCTGAGGAAATAGTCCACGGCCGGGATGCCAGTGGTCACCGGATGGCCCCAGGTCACGCACTGCACCGGCGCGAGCCGCGCGAAGGCGAGGAAATAGGTCATCGGCTCCATGCCGATATCGGGATAGACCAGCACGTCGAGGCGGCGTTCCGCGATCGCCGCGCGGGCCTCGGCAAGCGCGGCCGGAATCCGCACCGCCTCGACCGCGTGCCGCGCGATCTCGTCCCACACGGCGTCGCCGGGCTGCGGGAAGGTGAACACGAAGACCTCGTAGCGCCCGGTCGTCGCCATGTGCCGGATCAGGTTCAGCATCAGCCGGCCGATCGAGTGGTCGCGCAGGAAGCGCGAGCAGAATCCGACGCGCAGCTTCTCGCCGCGAGGGGCGCCGTCGCGGCAGTGCGGCGCCGTGTGGAGCAACGTAGGGCAGGCTGACGCGAACAGCCGGGCGCTGGCGACCGCCAGGTCCTTGTCGTTACCGCCCTGGTAGGCGAGCGCGAAGTGCGTGGAGCCGACCTCGCGCGCCGGATCGGCGATCGCGAGCTTGCGCTGCAGCAGCGCGTCGACGCCCTGGGCGAAGTCCGCGCGCGAATGCGCGATTTCCTGCTCGGATTGCGGCACCAGCGGCAGCACGGTGGCCGCCTTGATGCGGGCGCCGTCATTGTCGCGCAGCGCGAGCGCCTGCTGGTAGGCCTGGCGCGCTTCCTGCCAGTACCCCTGCTCCTTCAGCGTGTTGCCCAGGCTGATCCAGGCGCCGGGCTGCGGGCGGGCGGCGAGCGACAGGCGATAGTGCCCGACCGCGTCGCCATAGAGCCGGGCCTCGCTGAGCAGGTTGGCGAGGTTCAGATGCGCGCCGGCGTGGCGCGGATCGAGCGCGATCGCGCGCTGGTAGGACGCGGCGGCCGCGTTGGGATCGCCCAGCCGCGCCAGCACGATGCCCAGGTTGTAGTGCGCGGCGGCGAAATCGGGCTTGAGCTTGATCGCGCGTTCGAGCGGCGCGCGCGCCTCGTCCGCCCGGCCGGCGGCATTGAGCAACGCGCCCAGGTTGCCGAGCAGGGCCGCGTCGCCCGGCCGCGCCTTCGCGGCGTGCCGCATGTGCCGGACGGCGGCATCCGCCAGGCCCAGCGCGTGCGCGATGCCGGCCAGCCGCGCCTCGATCTCGGGCTGGCCGCGCCCGACCGCCATGCGGTCATAGAGTCGGCGCGCCTCGTCGCGATCGCCGGATTTCAGCGCCGCCTCGGCGGCGGCGATCGATCGCGGATCGGTCAAGCGGCCCGTTCGACCACCAGGATCGTGCCCTTGACCCCTGTCACCTTCACGTGCGTGCCCGCCGGCAGGTCGGCACCCTCGACCCGCCAGGTCGAATCGTCGACTTTCACCTGGCCGCGGCCGTTGACGATCGGCTCATCCAGGGTCAGGCGCCGCCCGACATACTGCTCGCCGCGGCGATTGAGCATCGGCAGCTCGGTCTCGGTCGGATGCCGGCGCAGATAGGCGCGCCATGACCACACGATGATGATCGAAAAGATGGCGAAGATCAGCCCTTCCCACTGCCAGGACAGCATGGGCGCGGCATAGGCGATCAGGCCGGTGATGGCGGCCGCGATGCCCAGCCACAAGAGAAACACGCCGGGGACGACGATCTCGAGCACCATCAGCACGCCGGCGAGGATCCACCAGTGCCAGAACAGCAGCTCGGTCATCGCTGTTCCCACGGCCCGCGCGCGCCGCCGCCCCCACTACCGCCGCCACCGCTGGCGCCGCCGCCGCCGCCTGGCCCGGACAGGCCGGTCGCCTGCTTCGCCAGCTCGGCGATGCCGCCGATCGAACCGATCACCCCGGTCGCCTCGAGCGGCAGGAACACGACCTTGTTGTTGTTGGCCGAGCCGATGCGGGTCAGCGCCTCGACGTATTTCTGGGCGATGAAATAGTTCACCGCCTGGATGTTGCCCTTGGCGATCGCCTCCGAGACCATCGCGGTCGCCTTGGCCTCGGCCTCGGCGGCGCGCTCGCGCGCCTCGGCGTCGCGGAAGGCGGATTCGCGCCGGCCTTCCGCCGCCAGGATCGCGCCCTGCTTCTCGCCCTCCGCCTTCAGGATCTGCGACTGCCGGACGCCTTCGGCCTCCAGGATGTTGGCGCGCTTGTCGCGCTCGGCCTTCATCTGCCGCGTCATCGCCTCGACCATCGCGGCGGGCGGGGTGATGTCCTTGATCTCGATGCGGGTGATCTTGACGCCCCACGGCTCGGTCGCCGTGTCGACCACGCCCAGGAGCTTGGCGTTGATCTTGTCGCGCTGGGACAGCAGCTCGTCCAGGTCCATCGAGCCCATGACCGTGCGCACGTTGGTCATGGTCAATTGCAGGATCGCGTTCTCGAGATAGGCGACCTCGTAGCTGGCCTTGGCCGCGTCGAGCACCTGGAAGAACACGACCCCGTCGACCGAGACCATCGCGTTGTCGCGGGTGATGACCTCCTGGGTCGGCACGTCCAGCACCCGCTCCATCATGTTGACCTTGTTGCCGATGCGGTCGACGAACGGGACGATCAGGTTCAACCCGGGCCGGAGCGTGGCGGTGTAGCGACCGAAGCGCTCGACCGTCCATTCCATGCCCTGCGGCACGGACTTCACCCCCATCAGGATGACGACGACCGCGAGCACGATGACGATCAGCGCGAAAGCCGAGAATGCGCCCATGTCCACCCAGACCTCCCCTCAGCCGTACCGTTCGATCATATCTCGCGCGCCGGCGGGCCGGCCAGCGCGCCGACCGCGGCGCGGTTCTCGCCCAGCTCGATCTCCTTGATGCGTCCGGCGCGGCCGGTGACCTTGTCGGTCGAGATGCGGATTTCGCGGATGTCCTTGTCCGCCTGCGCGAAGTGCTTCTGCAGATTGTCGACGCGATCGTCCAGCCGTTCGACGTCCACAAGCAGCTTGTGCACCTCGACCTGGATCACGCTCGCCTGCTCGCGCATCTGCACGTCCTTCAGCACCGCACGCACCGTGTTGAGCGTCGCCCACAAGGTGGTCGGCGACACGATGAATACCCGCGCGCGATAGGACTGCTGCACCAGGTCGTCGTGATTGGCGTGCAGGTCGGCGTAGATCGCCTCGCTGGGCAGGAACATCAGCGCCGCCTCGGCCGTCTCGCCGGCCACGATGTAGCGGTCGCGGATGTCCAGGATGTGCTTCTGGATCGCGATGACGAAGCCGCGCTGGGCCTGGCGGCGCTGCACCTCGTCGGCCGCCCCGGCCATCGCCCGCCAGGCCTCGAGCGGGAATTTGGAGTCGACCACGATCGGCCCCGGCGGATTGGGCAGCCGCAGCAGGCAGTCCGCGCGCTTGCCCCCGCCGAGCGTGGCCTGGAATTCGTAGGCCGAGGGCGGCAGGACCTGGCGCACCAGGTCCTCCAGCATCACCTCGCCGAAGGCCCCGCGCGCCTGCTTGTTCGACAGGATGTCGCGCAATCCCACGACATGGCCGGACAGGTCGGCCAGTGACTTCTGCGCCGCGTCGATCTGGACCAGCCGCTCGCGCAGCGCGGTCACCGTCGTGGACGTGTCCTTGGCCGATCTCTCCAGGGATTCGCCGACCTTGCCGGACAGCTCGGCCAGGCGCTTGGCGACCGCTTCGCCCAGCGCCCGTTCCTGGGCCTGG
The DNA here is from genome assembly GCA_020851015.1 of Alphaproteobacteria bacterium. Next base: position 17,376 of record JADZDN010000449.1, read on the forward strand.
AGCTGCTGGGCCAGCTCGGCCTTGGCGGCCTCCTGGGTGCGGGCCATCATGTCCAGCCGCCCGGCCAAGTCGGCCCCCAAGCCAGCATCCGCGGCCGGCGGGGCGCGACGCGCGAGCGCAAGCGCCGCCACCGCCCCGATGGCGAGGGCCAGGCTGGCGAGAAGCGCTAGTTCGAGGCTGGTCAGGGTCATGATCGGGCCGCGTGCCAGTCTAGCACAGGCCTCGGGACCGACCGCGGCGCCTTGACCCTCCCCAGCCAAAGCCCTATCTCCACACTGGTTTCACCCCCTTTCCGGCACAAGGTTCATGGCGATCCTGCCCATCATCGTGGCCCCCGATTCGCGCCTGAAGCAGAAGAGCGCCCCGGTTCGGCGCGTCGACGACGGCGTGCGCCGGCTGATGGACGACATGCTGGAGACGATGTATGCCGCCCCCGGGATCGGCCTTGCCGCCCCCCAGGTCGGCGCGCTGAAGCGGGTCATCGTGCTCGACGTGGCGAAGGAGGGCGAGGCCAAGCAGCCGCTGATGATGGCCGACCCGGAGATCGTCGAGGCCGCGGACGAGGACCTTACCTACGAGGAGGGCTGCCTCAGCCTGCCGCAGCACTATGCCGAGGTGGTGCGGCCGAAATGGGTGGTCGTGCGCTATCGCGACCGCGACGACACGGTGCGCGAACTGCGCGCGGAGGGGCTGCTTTCGACCTGCGTCCAGCACGAGATGGACCATCTCGACGGCATCCTGTTCGTCGACCACATCTCGGCGCTGAAGCGCAACATGATCCTGCGCAAGCTTCTGAAGGCGAAGAAGGCGAAGGCGCTGGAGG
>JADZDN010000450.1 GCA_020851015.1 Alphaproteobacteria bacterium
CCCCCTCCCCTTGCGGGAGGGGGTAGGGGGAGGGGGCGTCGCGTTTTCGCGCGATCGGCCGCGCGGCGTGGATCGAGCGGAACGCGAGGAAACCACCAAGGCACCAGGACACCAAGGAAGGGAAAAGGGACTCGCCGTCAGGACGTCGTGGACACCACGTCGGAACGGGCGCGCGGCCAAGCGCCGCGCAAAAAGCCCTCTCGCTTTGTCTGGCGCCGTGTCCGTGATGTCGTGGCGGATCAATCCGTCTTTCTTGGCGCCTTGGTGTCTTGGTGGTTTCCAAGGGTTCTGAACGCTTGCGGCGCGCGGGCGCATCGCGAGGACGCGCGCCCTCGCGCGTACCCCTCCCCCATCCCCCTCCCGCAAGAGGAGGGGGACCACACATGAAATCTACTCGGCGGCGGTTCGCGAGCCGGACAGCCATGGCTCGAGGCCGGGCATGATGGATTCAAAGAGGGGCCGCGAATGCTCCGATTGGCCGCGTCCGTCCTTCTCAGCCTTGTCGCGTCAGCCGCCCTGGCCGCCGACCTGCCGGGATGGCTGCAGGCGCGGCTCGGGCAGACCAGCGCGGCGGTCGCGCAGGAGCTCGGCGGCAAGGCGATGCGCCTCGACCCGCCGCTCGACTACGGCGCGGTCAAGGCGAAGCTGCTGGTCAAGGGCGTGCCCGTGGGCGGCATGGCGATGACCGCGCTCTACCAGTTCGACGCCGACGACAAGCTGGCGCAGGTGCTGCTGGAGCGGCGCGACGCCGGATCGACCCCGAAATCCTTCGCCGCGATCGACCGCGCGCTGCAGCAAGCGCTGGGAAAACCGGCCGCGGCCTGCGCCAAGACGCGCGGCACGCCGCACACGGTGGAGCGGCGCTGGGCGGCGCCGGGCATCCAGGTCCACCTGACGTTCTTCGACTTCACCGGCCAGGCGATGACCTACGACCCCAACACCTACACGTTCGATCCGCTGGTGCCGTCCACGCAGTACGAGGCGTTCAAGCCGCGCAGCTTCCCGCGCCGCATCGTGCTGCGCTATTTCCCGGCGGCGAACAAGGAGCTGGAAGGCGCGCCGGCCTGCCGCTAGCCAGCCTCAGGGCTGCGCGCCGGCGAAGGTGTTGCAGGCGCTGATCTGGCCGGTCTTCAAGCCCGCGCTGAACCAGCGCGTGCGCTGGGCCGACGAGCCGTGGGTGAAGCTGTCCGGCACCACGTAGCCCTGGCCCGCGCGCTGCAGCCGGTCGTCGCCGACGGCGGCCGCCGCGTTCATCGCCTGGGCCACGTCGCCGCTTTCGAGGATGCGCCAGTTCTTGTCGGCGTGGAACGCCCAGACGCCGGCCAGGCAGTCGGCCATCAGTTCGGTGCGCACGGAGACCGCATTCGCCTGGGAACCGGCGGCGCTGCGCTGGGCCTGCTGCGCCTTCGACAGGATGCCGAGCAGATTCTCCACGTGGTGTCCGACCTCGTGCGCGATCACGTAGGCGGCGGCGAAATCGCCGCGCGCGCCGAGCTGGGCCTGCATGCGCGCCAGGAAATCGAGGTCGATGTAAAGACGCCGATCGGTCGGGCAGTAGAATGGCCCGACTTGGGCCTGGGCGAAGCCGCAGCCCGACTGCGTGCCGCCGCTGAACAGCACCAGGCGCGGCGCCTGGTAGCTGCGATTGGCCTGGCGCGGCAGTTCGGCCGCCCACACGTCCTCGGTCTGCGCGAGGACCGCGGAGGCGAAGCGCCCCGCGCGATCCTCCGGCGCCCCGGTGCGCCCAGCCTGCTGCGTATAGGAAGGCCCGCCTTGCGGCAGGATGTCGCCGCCGCTCAGCAGCACCAGCGGGTTGATGCCCAGCGCCCAGCTCACCAGCCCGACGACGATCAGCGTGCCGATGCCGATGCCGCCGCGGCCGATCGGAATGCCGAAGCCGCCACCGCCGCCACCGAATCCGCCGCCTTCGCCGCGACGGTCCTCGACATTCTCGGATTGGCGGAAATCGTCCCAGCGCATCGGTGCTCCCCGTCAGGTGCCGATTGGGGCAGACATGCAAAAAGCCCCGCCCGAGCAAAGGTTCCGGCAGCGCTACGCGGCCAGTGTTTCGAATACGCCCCCCGCGGGCTTGCGGCGCTCGATGTGCCTGATGTGCCAGAGCGCATAGAACAGCAGCACCCAGCAGGCGAAGCCGCGCCGACCGACCGGATTGGCATAAAGGGCGCGCACCGCGCCGGGCAGCGCGATCTCCTCGATCGCGGGCTGGCGTGCGATCAGGTCGCCCAGCTCCGGCCCGCGCCGCGCGATCCATTCCGCCACCGGCACGGTGAAGCCGCGCTTGGGCGCGAAGGGCTTGACCGCCGGCACGCGCTGGTCGACCCAGCGCCGCAGGATCCACTTGCCCCGCTCGTCGCGCAGCTTCAATCCGTCGGGCAGGGTGAAAGCGAAGTTCGCGACCTCGGGATCGAGGAAGGGCGTGCGGCCCTCCAGCGCGTTCGCCATCAGGCAGCGGTCGAGCTTGGTCAGCAGATCATTGGGCAGCCAGTGCGCGCAGTCCGCCGCCTGCGCCACCTGCAGGCGCGAGCGGCCGCCGGACGACGCCTCGCGCTCCGCCGCCACGATGCCGTCGCGCCAATGCTCGGGCGTCTGGCGCAGCACGCCCAGGCTGGTGAAGGCGCCGCGCCGGATCAGCTTGCGCAGGAACCACCAGGGGCGCGACATCATGCGATAGCGCCCGTAGCCCGCCAGCATCTCGTCCCCGCCCTCGCCCGACAGCACGACCTTGAATCGCTTGCGCGCCTCCTGCGCCAGCTTGAAGGTCGGCAGGGTGGCGTAGTCGGCGGCCGGCTCGTCCATCGCTTCGGCGACCTGGGGCAGCAGCGCCCAGAAGTCCTCCTCGCCGAACGGCACCTCGACATGCTCGGCGCCGGTGGCGGCGACGGCGGCGCGGGCGTAGTCGCGCTCGTCATGCGCCGCCGTGCCGGGGAAGAACGCCGTGTAGGCGACCACGGGGCGGGGGTTCAACCGCGCCATCATCGCGAGCACCGTGGTCGAGTCGAGCCCGCCCGACAGGAACATCGCGTAGGGCACGTCCGAGCGCTGGTGCACCTTCACGCTGTCCTCGAGCACCGCGTCCAGCCGCTTCAGCGCCGCCTCCTCGTCGATCGGCTGCGGCGGCCCGGGCGGCAGGGCGGGAATGCGTCGGCGCTCGACCACCCGGCCCGCCTTGACGACGATGGTCTCGCCCGGCAGCAGACGGCTTATGCCCTGGAAGATCGTGTCGGCGCCTGTGGTGTACTGGAGCTGCAATAGTTCACCGCGCCGCAGCGGGTCGACCCTGGCCGGCACGACGCCGGCGGCGATCAGCGCCTGCGGCTCGGAGGCGAAGGCGAAGCCCGACGGCGTTTCCGCGTAGCACAGCGGCTTGATGCCGAACGGATCGCGCGACAGCACCAGCGTGTCGTTGGATTGGTCGTGGATCGCGATAGCGTACATGCCGCGCAGGCGCTCGGCGAAGCCCAGCCCGTACCAGCGGTAGAGATAGAGCGGCGGCTCGCAGTCCCCCTGCGAGGAGAACGCGACGTTCTGCATCGCCGCGCGCAGTTCGACGTAATTGTAGATCTCGCCGTTCGCCATGATCGAGCCGCCGCCCGGCTCGTGGAAGGGCTGGTCGCCGGTCTTCAGGTCGATGATCGCGAGACGGCGCTGCACCAGCCCGACATCGCGCGCGACATGCCGCCCCTCGCCGTCCGGTCCGCGATGGGCGATGCCGTCGGACAGCCGGCCGAGCAGCGCCGGATCGACCGGCGCGCCGTTGTTGGTCATGAAGCCCGCGATGCCGCACATGGATGCCCTACCTGCCCCCGGCTACCTGGTCGAAGAACGCGCGATACTTTCCTACCACCGCCGCCTCGGTGAAGTCGCGCTCATAGGCGCTGCGTCCGCCCGCGGCCAGGCGCCGGCGCAGATCGGGATCGTTCATGGCCCGGCGGATCGCGGCGGCGAGGGCCGAGGCATCGTCGACCGGCGTCAGCAACCCGCTCTCGCCGTCGCGGATCAGCGCGGCCGGTCCCGCGGCGGCGGCGGCCACGACCGGCCGGTCCTGCGCCCAGGCCTCGATCACCACGTTGCCCAGCGGCTCGTGGCGCGAGGAGCAGGCGAACAGGTCGCACGCCGCGAACAGCGCCGCCACGTCGTCGCGCCAGCCGAGGAACCGCACCCGCTCGGCCACGCCAAGTTCGCGGGCCAGCGCCTTCAACGCGCCCTCCTCCGGTCCCGCGCCGGCCAGCCACAGGACCGCGCGGGGCAGGTCGACCAGCGCCCGGAGCAGCACGTCGAAGCCCTTGTTCCGGTGCAGCCGCCCCAGCGCCAGGATCGCGAAGGTATCGCCGGCGGTCGCGAGGCTCGCGCGGGCGACCGGCGCCACGCGTGTCGCCTGGACGAAGTTCGGCAGGTAGTGCGCCCGTTCGCGTGGCCAGCCCTGTTCGACGATGTGGCGCCGGATGTCCTCGGTATTGGCGATCAGGTGGCGGCAGCGGCGATAGTATTTCAGGTCGTAGTAGCCGCCCAGCCGGCCGACCTGCACGAACGGCAGCGCGTCGCTCGACCGGGGGCACAGCCCGCTGGCGCGGTTCATCCAGGTCAGCACAACCTGGGGCCGGAACGCCGCGATGGCGCGTTTCAGCGCCGGCCGCGTCGCGAAGTCGAGCCAGCCGCCGAACGGCAGCTCGATCGCGTCGACGCCCCCCTCGCGCAGCACCGCCGCGCGCCTGGCGTCGCGGCGGATCGCGACCCGCTGCTCAACGCCCGCGCGGCCGAGCGCCAGCGCCAGGCGCTCGAAGAACGCCTCCGCCCCGCCCTGCGCGGCGCCGGCCATGGCCTGGAACAGGCGCGTCACGGGATCAGCCGCTCGAACGAAGCCGCCGCGTCGGCCCAGCCCCAGCCGCGTTGCCTGTCCAGCGCCGCGCGGTGCTGCGCCAGCCACAGCGCGTCGTCGGCCATCAGGCGCACCGCCGCATTGGCGAACTCGTTGTCGTCGCCGGTGATGTAGCCGGTGACGCCGTCGATCACCCGCTCGGGCGTGGCCGCGATGGGCTGCACCACGGCCGGAACGCCGACCGCCTGGGCCTCGCCGACCGCCAGGCAGAAGGTCTCGCCGGGATCGCCGCGATAGAGCAGCACGCGCGCCTGGCGCAACTCGTCCACCAGCACCGACTTCGCCACCGGCTCGCGCAGCACGACCCCGTAGTTGGACAGGGTACGCGCGCGATCCAGCACGGCCATCATCGTCGCGCGCCTGGCGTCGCCCGCCGCGCCGTAGGTGGCGGGACCGGAGAACACGTGCAGCTCCGCCGTCGGCATGCCGGGATGGATGCGCGCCGCCCACAGCTCCAGCAGCCAGGCGAGGCCGCGCAGCGGGTTGGACGTGAAGATCGCGCGCGGCGACGGCGGTGCGCCAACCGGCTCGGCGCGGCGGAACAGCTCGCCGATGCCGTAGGGGATCACCACCCGCGCGCCGCAGGGCGCCCAGGCGGGATAGCTGGCCAGGTGGCTGGGTCCGGAGAACACGATCGCCGGGCGCAGCAGCGCCAGCTTCCACAGGTAGCGCAGCTTCAGCAGATAACGCGCGGGGTTGTGGATCCAGAACACGGTGCGCCCAGCGCGCCTGTTCATCGCCAGCAGCAGCCGGTCGCCGCGATTGGCGATGTAGAGATCGGCGCGGTCGGGCAGGCCGTTCTTGATCGGCGCCCAGGCGACTCCGAAATGCGTGCCCGGGTTGGGGCAGTTGTTGGCGACCGTCACCGCGTGGCCGCGCGCCGCGAAAGCTTCGGCCAGGCTGGCGAAGGCCGTTTCTGCGCCGCCCAGCGGGCGCTCGCGCATCACGATGCCGTCGAACGCGATGCCGTCGTCCGCCATCACGATCCGCGCCATCAGCCGCGATCCTTTTCGAGCGTCGCCTTCAGGTATGAGAGGATCGGGTAGAGCCCGGCGCACAGCGCGATCAGGAAGCCGTAGCCGCCCTCGCGATAGCCCTTGCGCCCCACATAACATTTCCAGAAGCGTGAAAAAATACGCCTGACACTGTGCGCGAAGCTGCCGGGATCGCCCGACGCGCGCAGGTCGGCCGCGTTGGCCGCGGTGTAGCGGTCGAGCCGGCGCAGCATGTCCGAGATATCGCGGTCGACATAGTGCGCGACCGGCGTGGCGAGGCGGGGGCCCTTGGCGCCGGTGAAGGCGAGCTTCGGGTGCACGCGCTCGCGGCCCCAGGTCTTGGCCCCCCGGCGGAACAGCCCGGCATAGGCCGAGCGGCCGAACGATGCGCCCCAGCCGTACCGCACCAGGCGATCGCCGATGTAGTTGTCCACGGGAATCTCGTGGCGATCGAACGCGGAAGCGCCGATCGTCGCGACGATCTCGCGCGCCAATTCCGGCGACACATGTTCGTCCGCGTCCACCTCCAGCACCCATGCGCCGCGGCAAAACGCGATGCCGGCGTTGCGACGGTCGCCCTCGATCTCCCAGGCGCCGGCAAGAACGCGGTCGGTGAAGCGACGCACGATCGCCTCGGTGCCGTCGGTGCAGCGGTCCAGCACCACGACGATCTCGCCGGCGAAGGCCAGGCGCTCCAGGCACGCGGCGATGCGCTGCTCCTCGTTGTGCGCCACCACCAGCGCGGAAAGGTCCGGCGTCATGCCGCCACGCCCAGCACACGGTGCCACAGCGCCTCGGCCGCGCTCGCCGCCATGTCGACGCTGAGCCCGTCCATCAGCGTGCCCGTCGTGCGGTGGTCGAATTCCGGCGCCTCCACAAGCTCGCGGTAGGATTCGCGCGTGCGCACGACGGACGTGCGCGGGCCCCAGGGCGCGTAGCGCGCATCGGGGCTGGGCCCGAACAGGCCGAGGGTCGGCACGCCGGAGGCCGCGGCCAGGTGCATCAGGCCGGAATCGTTGCCGACGAACAGCGCGCAGCGCTCGAGGCACGCGGCGGCGACCGGCAAGTCGACCTGGCCGACGAGGTCGATCCGCCGGTCTGACGGCACCGATTGCAGCACCGCCGTCGCCTGTTCGCGTTCCCCCGCGCCGGCGAACACCGCCACGCGCGCGCCGGGCAGGATGCCGCCGGGCGCGGTCAGGCGCGCGACCAGCGCGGCGAATCGCTCGGCGCGCCATTGCTTGCCGCGCCAGTTGGCGGCCGGCCCGACCGCCAGCACCAGCCCCGCGCCGTCGACCAGTGCCTGTGCCTTGCCGCAATCCTCGGCGCTCAGCCACAGGCGCGGCGCCGGCGGCTCGGCCGCGCCGATCGCCGCGGCCAGCTCGACCACGCGATGGCGTCCCGCCAGCGGCTTGGGCGCGCGATAGTGGCGATTCTTGCGCAGGAATTGCGGCAGGGCGGTCCGCCGGAGATCGACGACGATGTCCCAGCGCTTGTCCACCACCCGGCTCCACAGCCGCAGCCAATGCAACCCCCAGCGCCGCTTGTCGAGCACGATCACCCGCTCCAGCCCCGGCACGGAGCGGAACAGCGGCGCGGTCAGCGCGCCGCAGGCGACCGTCACGCGGATGCCGGGATAGGCGCGGCACAAATGATCCAGCAGCCCCGTGGTCAGAACGGCGTCGCCGATCCGCGTCGCGGTGATGAACAGCAGCCGCATCGCCGGGGGTTATACGGGGCCGCCCCACCCTTGCCAAGTCGCGCCGGCTGCCCCAGGTATAGGCCATGACCAGCCCGGCCTATGTCGAATTGGCGGAGCGCGGCGTCGTGGCGGTGGCCGGCGACGACGCGCGCGGTTTCCTGCAGGGCCTGATCTCGAACGACGTGCTGCGGGCCGGCCCCCAGGCGGCGATCCACGCCGCGCTGCTGACCGCGCAGGGGCGGTATCTGCACGACTTCTTCGTCGTCGAGATCGCAGGAGTGCTCTACCTGGATTGCGAGGCGGCGCGGCGCGACGACCTGATGAAGCGCCTCAGGCTCTACAAGCTGCGCGCCAAGGTGACGCTGGAGGACGCGACCCCGCGCTTGGCCGTCTTCGCCCTGCCGGGCGCGCCCGCCCTTGCGGCGCTGGGATTGGGCGGCGAGCCCGGCGCGGCCAGGCCGCTGGACGGCGGCATCGCTTACGTCGATCCCCGCCATGCCGCCATGGGCGCGCGCGCCATCCTGCCGCGCGACGGCGGCACGGCCGCGCTGGATGCGCTGGGCTTCGTCCCCGGCGAACGCGCGGCGATGGAGAAGCTGCGCTTGACGCTCGGCCTGCCCGACGGCAGCCGCGACCTGGTGGTCGAGCGGTCGATCCTGCTGGAGAACGGCTTCGACGAATTGAACGGCGTGGACTGGAAGAAGGGCTGCTATGTCGGCCAGGAACTGACCGCGCGCACCAAGTATCGCGGCCTGGTCCGGAAGCGCCTGCTGCCGGTGGCGATCGAAGGCCCCGCGCCCGAACCCGGCGCCACCATCACCTATGCCGACCGGGAGGCCGGTGAGATGCGCTCCTCCGCCGACGGCATGGGGCTGGCGCTGCTGCGGCTGGAATTTCTCGACAAGCTGGCGGCCGAGGGCGGCGCGCTGATGGCCGGTGCGGCGCGCCTGACGCCGAAGAAGCCCGAATGGGTGAAGACCGAATGAAGCGCGCGCGGCTGCGCGAGCTCGGCATCGCCACGGGCCTGTTGCCGCCGGGGCCGCTCAACACCATCACCGATGTCGCCGGCGTGCGCGTCGGCCATGCCACGGTCAGCCACGACACGCCCTCGGTCGCGCGCACCGGCGTGACCGCGATCTGGCCCGCGGGACCGGACATCTGGTCCAACGCCGTCTTCGCCGGCTATCACTCCTTCAACGGCAACGGCGAGATGACCGGCACGATCTGGATCGCCGAGCAGGGGCTGATCGCCGGGCCGGTCTGCATCACCAACACGCATTCCGTCGGCGTGGTGCGCGACGCGATCGTCGCCTACGCGATCCGCGAACGCGCGCAGCAGCCCTGGCACCTGCCGGTCACGGCCGAGACCTATGACGGATGGCTCAGCGACGCCGACTCCTTCCCGGTCAAGGCGGAACATGCCTTCGCCGCGCTGGACAGCGCCGCCACCGGCCCGGTCGCCGAGGGCTGCGTCGGCGGCGGCACCGGCATGATCTGCCACGAGTTCAAGGGCGGCATCGGCACCGC
>JADZDN010000451.1 GCA_020851015.1 Alphaproteobacteria bacterium
GCGCCGCCGGCAAGGACATGGTGACGATCTGGGTCATCCTGCAGATGGCCACCTTCAAGCTGCCGAAGATGGAGCAGGAGGTGATGCCCTTCGCGGTGCTGTTCGGCAGCATGTTCGCGTTCTGGCGGCTGACCCGCAGCAACGAGCTGGTGGTGGCGCGCGCCGCCGGCATCTCGGTCTGGCAGTTCCTGCTGCCGGCGCTGTCGATCTCCGCGGCGATCGGCATCATCCAGGTGGGGCTGTTCAGCCCGATCTCGTCGGTGCTGCTGGCGCGCTTCGAACGGATGGAAGGGCTCTACTTCCGCGGCCAGGTCAGCGCGCTGTCGGTGTCGCAGACCGGCCTGTGGCTGCGCCAGGGCGACACCAGCGGCCAGGCGGTCATCCACGCCGCGCGCATGGACCAGGGCACCAACGAGCTGCAGAACGTCGTGGTCTTCCTCTACCAGGGCAAGGACCGCTTCGTCGGCAGGCTGGACGCGGCCAGCGCATCGCTGCGCAACGGATTCTGGCTGCTCGAACGCGTGGTGGTTTCGCTGCCCGATCAGCCAACCGGCTTCGTCGCCACCTACGAGCTGCCGACCAACCTCACGCTCGAGCGCATCCAGGACAGCTTCGCTTCGCCCGACACGATGTCTTTCTGGGATTTGCGCGGCTTCATCAACACGCTGGAGAAGGCGGGCTTCTCGGCGCACCGCCACCGCCTGCATTTCCACGCCCAGCTCGCCGTGCCGCTGCTGCTCTGCGCCATGGTGCTGATCGCGGCGACCTTCTCGCTCCGGCCCACGCGCCGGGGCGGCACCGCCTACCTGGTCGCCGGCGGCGTGGTGTCGGGCTTCCTGCTGTTCTTCGTGTCCGACATCGTCTTCGCGCTGGGGCTTTCGGCCACCATCCCCGTGATCCTGGCGGCATGGACGCCGGCGGGGGTCAGCTCGATGCTGGGCGCGGCGATGCTGCTGCATCTCGAGGACGGCTGATGATCGTCCGGGCCTTCCGCGTCCTGCTCGCCCTGCTCGCCATCGCCGCCGCACCCGCCGCGCAGGCGCAGCAGGTGCAGCAGTTCGACCCCAACCAGGAAGCGGTGCTGACCGCCGACGAGCTTTCCTACGACAACGAGCTCGGCGTCGTGGTGGCGCGCGGCAACGTCGAGGTGACGCAGGGCGAGCGAACGCTGCTGGCCGACACCGTGACCTACAACCAGCGCACCAACACCGTCTCCGCGTCCGGCAACGTCAGCCTGATCGAGCCGTCGGGGGAGGTGATGTTCGCCGACTACATGGACCTGACCGACGCGATGAAGGACGGCGTGATCCGCGACATACGCATCCTTCTGACCGACAATTCGCGCCTGGCCGCCAACGGCGCGCGGCGCACCGGCGGCAACCGCACCGAGATGTCCAAGGGCGTGTTCAGCCCTTGCAAGCCCTGCGAAGAGGATCCGTCGCGCGCGCCGCTGTGGCAGCTCAAGGCGCGGCGCGTGGTGCACGACGAGCAGGAGCAGGTGATCCGCTACAACGATGCCTGGATGGAGATGTTCGGCCTGCCGGTCGCCTACACGCCCTACTTCCAGCATCCCGATCCGACCGTGAAGCGGCAGAGCGGCTTCCTGGTGCCCACCCACATCTACAACAGCAACCTGGGCTTCATGTCGGGCGTGCCGTACTTCTGGGCAATCGACAAGGACAAGGACGTCACGCTGCTGCCGATGTACAGCACCAAGAAGGGACCGCTCGGCCGGATGGACTACCGCCAGGCGTTTCCCAACGGATCGCTGGAGGTCGACGGCAGCATCGCGCGCACCGACCGCGGCTTCCAGCCGCTGTTCGACCAGAACGCCGAACCCGCGCAGCACGAGAACGAGATCCGCGGCCACGTGTTCGGCCGCGGCCGCTGGGACATCGACGACACCTGGCGCACCGGCTTCGACCTGCAGCGCGCCAGCGACAAGACCTACCTGTCGCTCTACAAGATCACCAACACCGACCTCTACAACCAGAACATCCAGAGCCTGACCTCGAACGCCTATGTCGAGGGGTTCATGGGTCGCAGCTATGCGTCGGCCAACGCCTACGCGTTCCAGGGCCTGAGGTCGTTCGACAGCCAGCGCACGACGCCCTACGTGCCGGTGATGTGGGACTACAACTACGTAAGCGAGGCCACCGCGCATGGCGGGCGCTTCAACCTGGACGCGAACGCGATGGCGCTGGAGCGAGTCGAGGGCACCGACAGCCGCCGCATGTCGGTGATCGGCGGCTACCAGGTTCCCTACTACTCGCCGATCGGCGAGGTGTACCGCTTCTCGGCATCGGTCCAGGGCGACGTCTACAGCACGAACCACCTGGTCGATCCCGGGCGCACCTATATCGAGCACAACGACGAGGTGACCGGGCGGCTGTTCCCGCAGCTCGGCGTGCAGTGGAGCCTGCCCTTCGTGCGCCAGGGCGAGGAGTACCGCCAGCTGATCGAGCCCGTGCTGGGCGGGTTCGTCGCGCCCAACGGGCACAATCCCGGCCGCATCTCGAACGAGGACAGCGTCGACATCGAGTTCGACGACACGCGCCTGTTCAGCGCCAACCGCTTCGCCGGCATCGACCGCGTGGACAGCGGCGTGCGCGGCATCTATGGCCTGAAGACCGGCCTCTATCACACCAGCGGCAGCTACGCGACGACCTTCTTCGGCCAGAGCTACAACCTGCGCACCAACGACCAGTTCACCGAGGGCTCTGGCCTGGCCGGCCATCGCAGCGATTACGTCGCGCGGCTCGAGGTGTCGCCGCATCCCTGGCTCGACGTGATCACGCGCTTCCGCCTGGACAAGGACGAGTTCACGATCAGCCGCAACGAGACCATCGCCGTGGTCGGCCCGCCGATCCTGCAGCTCCAGGGCTCGTTCATCCGCGCGCCCTCGACCCAGTTCTCGAACGGCGAGGTGCAGCAGGTTGCCGGCTACGTCTCCTCCAAGGTCGACCAGAACTGGACCGTCCACGTCAACGGCCTGCGCGACCTCAACGAGGGCAACGGGCTCGGCTGGATCAACTACGGCGCCGGCGCGCGGTACGAGGACGAGTGCTTCATCTTCGATATGCGATGGCTGCGCACCTTCACGCCGAACCAGGAGGTCGCGGCGGGCGACACCATCTATTTCAAGCTGACGTTCCGCCTGCTGGGCGACTTGTCGGGCGGGTTTGACGCGCCTAAAATCAACGGCGGCAACCTGTTCGGATCGAACCAATGAGGTTCAAGGGACGATCATGGCTGGCGCTGGCACTCGCTGCGGCGTTGGCCCTGGCGGCCATCGCCGCGCCGGCGGGCGCCCAGCAGGACATGCAGCGCATCGCGGCGGTGGTCAACGACGAGATCATCTCGTATTTCGACCTCAACGCGCGCGTCCAGTTCGCGCTTGTGTCGTCGAACGCGCCCGACAACCCGGAGAACCGGAAGCGCTTCCAGCAGCAGGTGCTGAAAAGCATGATCGACGAGCGCCTGCAGAAGCAGGAAGCCACCAAGCAGAACGTGAAGATCACCGAGTCGGAACTGAACCGGGCCCTGGCGGACCTCGAGAAGCAGAACAACATGCCGGCCGGCGGCCTGGACAAGTACCTGCAGGCGAACAACGTGCCGCGCTCGGCCCTCACGCAGCAGGTCGAAGCCACGCTGGCCTGGCAGAAGCTGGCGCAGCGCCGGCTGAAGCCGAAGATCGAGATCGGCGACGACGAGATCGAGGAAGCGCTGCAGCGCATCGAGGCGAGCCGCGGCCAGCCCGAAATGCACGTCGCCGAAATATTCCTGGCGGTCGATTCGCCGGACCAGGAAGACGAAGTACTGAAGAACCTGGAGCGGCTGATCGACCAGCTGGCGCGCGGCGCGCGGTTTCCCGCCATCGCGCGGCAGTTCTCGCAGAGCACCAGCGCGGCCGCCGGCGGCGATCTGGGCTGGGTACAGCGCGGCCAGCTCGACGAGCAGCTCGAATCCGTTCTGGAACAGATGCCGCCGGCCACGATCTCCAAACCGATCCGCACGATCGGCGGCTATTACCTGCTGGCGCTGATCGAGAAGCGCGAGGCCGGCGGCGCCGGTCCGGCGCGGCTGAAGCTGCAGCAGGCCATGCTGCCGATCCCCCCGCGCGCGCCGGCCAGCGACATCGAAGCCCTCAAGGCCCAACTCGACAATGCCGCCAAGGCGGCGAAAGACTGCCCCGCCTTCGACCAGGCCGTGAAGGGGATGGGCCGTTCGCGCTCGGTCAACCTGGGCGACGTCGCGATCACCGAGCTTCCGGCGCCGCTGCGCGCGATGGTCGAGCCGCTGAAGCCCGGCCAGGCGATAGCGGCGGTGCAGGCCGACGCCGGCACGGTCATGACGCTGATGCTGTGCGAGCGCAAGGAGCCCGAGCCGACGCCGCTGCCCGGCCGCGAGGACATCCGCGACCGGATGACCCAGCAGCGCCTGGACCTGATGGCGCGGCGCTACCTGCGCGACATCCGCCGCGCCGCCTTTGTCGACCTGAGGGTGTGAGCGCACCAGACTCCGCGGCCGCCGCGCTGCCGCCGCTGCGCGAGGTCATCCGCCGCCACGACCTGCTGGCGAAGAAGTCGCTGGGCCAGCATTTCCTGCTCGACCTGAACCTGACGCGGCGCATCGCGCGGGCCGCCGGCGATCTGGCCGGGGCTTGCGCGATCGAGATCGGACCGGGTCCGGGCGGGCTTACCCGCGCGCTTCTGGAAACCCCGGCGGCGCGCGTGGTGGCGATCGAGCGCGATCCCCGGGCGGTGGCGGCGCTGGCCGAGCTGGCGGCCGCCTATCCCGGCCGGCTGGCGGTGGTCGAGGGGGACGCGCTTGCGATCGATCCGGCGCCGCTTTGTCCGGCGCCGCGCCACATCGTCGCCAACCTGCCCTACAACGTCGCCACGCCGCTCCTGGTCGGCTGGCTGAAACGCGCGCGCGACTACGCGTCGATGACGCTGATGTTCCAGAAGGAGGTGGCGCGCCGGCTGGTGGCGGAGCCGCGCGGCAAGGACTACGGGCGGCTCGGCGTGCTGACGCAATGGGCCTGCACGGCGAGGCTCCTGTTCGACGTTCCCGCCAGCGCCTTCGTCCCGCCGCCCAAGGTGACGTCGAGCGTCGTGCGCCTGGTGCCGCGCGACGCGCCCTTGGCCGTCGATCCCGCGGCGCTGGAGCGCGTCACCCAAGCCGCCTTCGGCCAGCGCCGCAAGATGCTGCGCCAGAGCCTGCGCTCGCTGGGCGTCGATGCGGCCACGCTGCTGGCGCAAGCCGGCATCGCCGGCGAGAGACGCGCGGAGGAATTGGACGTGGCGGCGTTCTGCGCGCTGGCGCGGGCGTTCGCCGCTACTGCCCCTCGCGCAGCGCCTTGACAAAGTCGTTCAGTCCGATCTGGCGGTGGCGGCGACGGCGTTCGGCGCCCAGGATCGACTGCACCGCCTGGACGCTCTCCTCGATATCGCGGTTGATGACGATGTAGTCGTACTCTTCGTAGTGCGTCATCTCGTCGGCCGCCTTCGCCATGCGCTGCGCCACGACGGCGTCGCTGTCCTGGGCGCGGCCGCGCAAGCGGCGCTCGAGCTCGGCCGTCGACGGCGGCAGCACGAACACGCTGACCAGATCGGCGCGCGCGTGCTCGGCGAGCTGCTGCGTGCCCTGCCAGTCGATGTCGAACAGCACGTCGCGGCCGGCGGCGAGCGCCTGCTCGACCGGCGCGCGCGGCGTGCCGTAGTAGTTGCCGAAGACCTTGGCCCACTCCATCAGTTCCTGCCGGTTGCGCATCAGCTCGAACTGGGTCAGGTCGGTGAAGTGATAGTCGCGCGCCGCCACTTCGCCGGGGCGCTTCGGCCGGGTCGTGACCGAGACCGACATGTGCAGGTTGTCGTCGCGCTCGAGCAGCCGGCGCGAGATCGTGGTCTTGCCCGCGCCGGAGGGCGAGGAGAGCACCAGCATCACGCCGCGCCGGCGCAGGACGAAGGGTTCCATGGGTCGACCGGCTACTCCACGTTGGCGGCCTGCTCGCGCAATTGCTCGATCGCGGTCTTCAGGTCAAGCCCGATCCGCGTCAGGTCCATGTCGGTGGACTTCGAGCACAGCGTGTTGGCCTCGCGGTTGAATTCCTGGCAGAGGAAGTCAAGCTGGCGGCCCACCGCGCCGCCGCGACCCAGCAGATCGCGCGCGGCGGCCACGTGCGCCATCAGCCGGTCCAGCTCCTCGCGTATGTCCGCCTTGGCGGCAAGCAGCGCCGCTTCCTGCATCAGGCGGTCCTCGCTCAGCGCCGGCTGGGCCTCCAGCAGGTCCTGCACCTGCTTCTTCAGCCGCGCCTTGACCGCCGCCGGCTGGGTGGCGGCGGCGGCGCCGGCGCGCCCAACCAGCGTCTCGATCTCGGCCAGGCGCTGCGTCAGCAGCAGCTCCAGCCGCGCGCCCTCGGCCGCCCGTGCGGCGGCAAGCTGGGCGAGCGCTTCGGCCAGGCTCTTCAGCATCGCCTGCTGGCGTTGCTCGCGCGCGGGCTCGTCCTCCTCGGCCTCGACCGGCTCGACCACGCCGCGCACCGCCAGCAGCGCATCGAGCCGCGGCATGGCAGGATCGATCCGGCCCTTGAACGCGGCCGCCAGGGCGAGCAGCTGTTCGATCATCGGCGTGTTGATGCGGTAGTTGCCGGCGGCGGCTTCGGCCGCGAGCTGCAGGTTCAGCGCGACCGAGCCGCGCTTCAGCCGTTCGGAAACCGCGTTGCGCGCCGGGCTTTCCAGCGCCTCGGCGCCCGGCGGCAGGCGCAGCCGCACGTCGAGCCCGCGCGCGTTGACGCTGCGAACCTCCCAGGTCCAGCCGCGCGCGCCCTGGCGGCCGGCGGCGCGGGCGAATCCGGTCATGCTGGCGATGGGCAAATCCAGGGACTCCCGGGGGGGCTGAAATAGGCGGCGGCGGGGCGGGCGGCCAATCTATACTCGGCCGGGAACCTGATCGCCAGGGGCAGAGAGGCCAGGACCGCACCGGCGGCGACGGCCGCCAGGAAAGAGGCATGCAGCCACGTTCGATCCTCATCACCGGCGCATCGAGCGGGATCGGCGCGGCGCTGGCCGCGTGCTACGCCGCGCCGGGCGTCACGCTGCACCTGGGCGGCCGCGACCGCCGGCGCCTGTCGCTGGTCGCCGACCGCTGCCGGCTCTTGGGCGCCGTGGCGATCGGCCGCGCGGTCGACGTGACCGACGCGGGGGCGATGGCGCGCTGGGTCAACGAGTCCGATGCGCGCGCGCCGCTCGACCTGGTGATCGCCAATGCCGGCGTGTCGACCGTGACGACGGGCACCGGGGACGACGGGCCGGCCGCGGTGCGGCGCGTCTTCGCGGTCAACGTCGACGGCGTCCTCAACACGGTGCTGCCGGCGCTGGAGCGGATCCGCGCCCGCCCGCGCGCAAGACGGGGCTGGCGCGGACAGGTGGCGATCGTCGCCTCGCTGGCGGCGATGCGCGGAATGCCCGGCGCGCCCGCCTATTCCGCCAGCAAGGCGGCCGAGAAGGCGTGGGGCGAGGCGCTGGCCGTCAGGCTCGCGCCCGAGGGCGTGGCGGTGTCGGTGGTGCTGCCCGGCTTCGTCGACACGCCGATGACGCGCGGCAACTACTTCCGCATGCCGATGCTGTGGCCGGTCGATCGCGCCGCGCGCGTGATCCGGCGCGGGCTCAAGCGGCGCAAGCGGCGCATCGCCTTTCCGCTGCCGATGTATCTCGGCGCGTGGCTGCTCGGCGTGATGCCGCGCGCGCTTGCCGACTGGCTGCTGGCACGTGCGCCGGAAAAGTCGAAGAGCTGAGGCTCAGTTCGCCGCCTGGCTGGGCCGTGCTAGGGCGGGCGCGGTCGCGGGCGCCTGGCCGTTGCGCTGCTGCTCGATCTGGCGCCAACGCGCGACATTCTTCTGGTGCTCGGCCAAGGTCTTGGCGAAGGCGTGTCCGCCGCTGCCGTCGGCGACGAAGAACAGGTCTTCGTGCTTGTCGGGGTTGAGCACGGCGGCGAGCGCCGCGCGGCCGGGATTGCCGATCGGCCCGGGCGGCAGGCCGGTCACCTGGTAGGTGTTGTAGGGGTGCTTCATCGCAAGGTCGGTCTTGCTGATCGGCCGGTCGAGCCGGCCCTGGCCGTTGGCGGCGGCGTAGGCGACGGTAGGGTCGGCCTCGAGCTTCATGCCCTTGTTGAGGCGGTTGATGAAGACGCCGGCTACCCGCGCCCGCTCGGATGCACGCGCCGTTTCCTTCTCGACGATCGAGGCGAGCGTGATCGCCTCGCGCGCCGACGCGAAGGGCAGGCCCTGGGCGCGCTTGGCCCACAGTTCCTGAACCATCTGGCGCTGCTCGTCCTTCATCCGCTGGATCATCCAGGGCCGCGCGTCGCCGTATTTGTAATAGTAGGTGGCCGGCATCAGCTCGCCCTCGCCGGCGGCAGCGGCCGCGCCGGTGAAGCCGGCCTGGCCGGTCAAGAGCCGCAGCACCTCGGCGGTGGTCATGCCCTCGAGCACGACCAGCTTGCGGTCGACCGTCTTGCCGCTCTGCAGCAGGCGGGACACGTCCTCCATCGCGATACGCGCGGGGAACAGGTATTCGCCCGACTTCAGGCGCCCCGCCGCGCCGGTCAGGCGAACCGCCAGCGCGAACACCAGCGGATGCTCGACCACGCCGGCGTCGACCAGCACGCGCGTCACCTGCTCCACGCCACCGCGGTCGATGATGATGGTGGTGTCCTGGGCCAGCGGGCCGGGCCGGGTGAACTGCGCGAAGCCCCAGAACACGAGCACGGCCAGCCCGCCGAACAGGCCGAGCCCGACCGCGATCAGGAGATGAAGCCGCCGTCGCATCACGGCCGAGAGTCTAGCAGAATTGCGGCGATTTCGGGGTGTTGGCGGCGGCGGCCGAGCCCATCATCCTTCGAGACGGGCCTTCGGCCCTCCTCAGGATGACGCGGTTGAGTGGGATTCTCGTAAAATCGCGTCATCCTGAGGAAGCCCCGCAGGGGCCGTCTCGAAGGATGAGAGGCGCGATCTCAGGCCGGGCCGGCGAAGATCAGGCTGGCGTTGGTGCCGCCGAAGCCGAAGGAGTTCGACAGCGCGTGACGGATCCTGCGCTTCTTGGCGGTCTTGGCCACCAGGTCGATGTCGCAGCCCTCGGACGGATTCTCCAGGTTGAGGGTGGGAGGCGCCACCTGGTCGCGGATCGCCAGGATCGAGAAGATCGCCTCGACGCTGCCCGCCGCGCCGAGCAGGTGCCCGATCGCCGACTTGGTGGACGACATCGACAGCTTGTAGGCGGCATCGCCGAACAGGCGCTTGACCGCGCCCAGCTCGATCTCGTCGCCCAGCGGCGTCGAGGTTCCATGCGCATTGATGTAGTCGACGTCCCCGGGATTGAGCCTGGCCCGCTTCATCGCGTTGCGCATCGAGCGGAAGGCGCCGTTGCCGTTCTCGGCCGGCGCGGTGATGTGATAGGCGTCGCCCGACATGCCGTAGCCGATCACCTCGGCATAGATCCTGGCGCCGCGCTTCTTGGCGTGCTGCAGCTCCTCCAGCACCACGATGCCCGAGCCCTCGCCCATCACGAAGCCGTCGCGATCCTTGTCCCAGGGGCGCGAGGCGCGCTCGGGCGTGTCGTTGAAGCTTGTCGACAGCGCGTTGGCGCGCGCGAAGCCGGCCATGCCGATGCGGCACACCGCGGCCTCGGTGCCGCCGGCCACCATCACGTCGGCGTCGTCGAGTTGGATGAGCCGCGTGGCGTCGCCGATCGCGTGCGCGCCGGTCGAGCACGCCGTGACGACGGCATGGTTGGGGCCCTGGAAGCCGTACTTGATGGACACATGGCCCGACGCAAGGTTGATCAGGTTCGACGGGATGAAGAACGGGCTGATGCGCTTCAGCCCCTTCTCCTTCAGCGTGATCGCGCCCTCGGTGATGCCCGGCAGGCCGCCGATGCCCGAGCCGATCATCACGCCGGTGCGCTCGCGGCTTTCGTCGTCCTGGGGCTTCCAGCCGCTGTCCTCGACCGCCATCGTCGCCGCCGCCATGGCGTAGATGATGAAGGGGTCCATCTTGCGCTGGTCCTTGGGTGGAACCCAGTCGTCGGCATTGAAGAGGCCCGAGGCCGTGTCGCCGGGCGGCAGTTGGCCGGCGATCTTGGCCGGCAGGTCGGTCACGTCGAAGGACTGGATCGCGCGCACCCCCGACTGGCTGTCGAGCAGGCGCGACCAGTTGTTGTCCAGGCCGACGCCCAGCGGCGTGGCGAGTCCCATGCCGGTGACGACCACGCGCCGTGATTCCATCATCGCGACTTGCCGTTGGGGATGCGGGAAACCGGTAGCGCGCCTAGGGAATCAGGCGGCCTGCTTTTCGATGAACGCGATCGCGTCCTTGACCGTCAGGATCTTCTCGGCCGCGTCGTCGGGAATCTCAAGGCCGAACTCCTCTTCGAACGCCATGACCAGTTCGACCGTGTCCAGGCTGTCCGCGCCGAGGTCGTCAATGAAGCTGGCATTGTCGGTAACCTTGGCCTCTTCGACGCCCAGATGCTCGACCACGATCTTCTTCACGCGCTCGGAGACATCGCTCATTGCTGCTTATCCCTCAACCCGTTCTTATCTAAAGGAAATCACGCCACATCGCCGGAGCCTCGGGGCGCCGGACCGGCGGAAGCGCGGTTTCGTAACACAGTTCCCCCGGCTTGACCAGCCGCCAGCCGCCGCGCGACTCGGCGGTTTAAGAGCGGCCCGACGGCTCAAATCATGGCCATTCCGCCGTTCACGTGCAAGGTCTGGCCGGTGACGTAGCCCGCCTCCTCGCTGGCCAGGAAGACCACACATGCCGCCACGTCCCTGGGCTCGCCCAGCCGGTCGGCGGGGATGCGGGCGGTGATCTTGGCGCGCTGCTCGTCGTTGAGCTTGTCGGTCATCGCCGTCTTGATGAAACCGGGCGAGACGACATTGACCGTGATGTTGCGGGTCGCGACCTCGTAGGCCAGCGACTTCGACATGCCGATCAGCCCGGCCTTGGCGGCGGCATAGTTCGCCTGGCCGGCATTGCCGATCGTGCCCACCACCGAGCCGATGCCGACGATGCGCCCCCAGCGGCGCTTGACCATCCCGCGCAGGGCCGAGCGCGACAGGCGGAAGGCGGCGAACAGATCGACCTCCATCACCGCCTGCCAGTCCTTGTCGGTCAGCCGCATCAGCAGCATGTCGCGGTTCAGGCCCGCATTGTTGACCAGGATGTCGATCGCGCCCATCGCCTGCTCGGCCTGCTTGACCAGCGCGTCGGCGGCGTCGGGCTGCGACAGGTCGGCCGGGGTCACGAAGGCGCGCTCGCCCAGCGCGGCGCGCACTTCCTCCAGCGCCGCCGCGCGCGTGCCGCTGAGCGCCACCGTGGCGCCGGCGCCGTGAAGCGCCCGCGCGATCGCCGCGCCGATCCCGCCCGATGCGCCGGTGACCAGGGCCGCGCGGCCCGTCAGATCGAACATCGTGCCCTCACACCGTCTTCAAGAACTGCTCGACCTCGGCCGGCGTGCCGACCGCGCTTGCCTGCAGGTCCTTGTCGATGCGCCGCGCCAGGCCCGAAAGCACC
>JADZDN010000452.1 GCA_020851015.1 Alphaproteobacteria bacterium
CCGGATGCCGGAACACGCTGGCATAGGATGCGCGGATGATGGGACCCAGCGGCAGCCGGGCGCGATCGGCGGCCAGGGGCGGGTGCAGCGACATCGCCATGCCGCCATTTCAGGCAGGGGCGGTGAAGGATTGGTTAACCGGCGCGGATCAGGGCCGTGACCTCGTCGCGGCTGGGCGCCCCCAGCCGCCCGCCAAATCGCGTGCATTTCAGCGATGCGGCCGCGCAGGCGAAGCGCCCCGCCGCCGCCACGTCCATGCCTTCGGCGAGCGCGAGCGCAAACGCGCCGTGGAACACGTCGCCGGCGGCGAGCGTGTCGACCGCCGTCACCCGCGGCGCCGGGGCATGGCGCAGCGTGGCGCCCTCCAGCCAGAAGAAGCCGCGCTCGCCGGCGGTGACGCCCACGAGGGCCGTTGTCATGCCGGCGGCCCGGCGCAGCGCTTGCGCAAGTTCGGCCGTGCCCGCCAGGGCCGTCAGCGCCGGTTCGGAGAACACGACATGCGAGGCCAATGGCGCCAGGCGCTCGACGATCCCCGGCGGCGCGATGTCGCCGTCCAGCACGCCGATCAGCCCGGCCGCGCGGGCCGCCAGCAGCAGGCGCTCGGCCCCCGCCGGCCAGCGCACATCGACCATCGCGGCGTGGAAGCCCGCGACCTCGCCGAGCGGCAGCCAGGCCGGGTCGGGGTCGAGCGCCGGGTCGTAGAACGGCACCACCAGCCGCTGCCCCTCGCGGTCGACCAGGATGGTCGATACCGCGGTTCGGCGTCCGTTCACGCGGCGCACTTGAGATACATCAACGCCTGCCGCCGCCAGATCGTCCAGATACTGCCGCCCCGCCAGGTCGTCGCCGACCCGCGCCCAGATCCGGGCCTGGCCTCCCAGCCGCGCGACCGCCGCCGCGGCGCTGGAGGCCATGCCGGCGCCGAGCTGGACGCATTCCAAGGGCAGGACCTTGGTGGGGGTGGTCGGGATGGTCTCGACCCGGAAAATCGTGTCCAGCACCGCCGCGCCCAGGCACAGCACCCGGCGCGGGAGGAGAGCGGGTTTCTCATTCATTGTTAACCGGATGCTGGCATGTGTGGTCGCTTGGCGGGCCTTCGGCCGCCAGAGGATTACCACGCCGGCAGCCCCAGGTAGGAGCCGACTCCATGCCCGATACAGCGCTGATCCAGTCCGAGCCCATCGCCGCCGTTCGTCGCGGCCGGGTTCCCGTGGTGGTCCTGCCGGGCGATGGCATCGGGCCCGAGGTGGTCGAGGCGACCCGGCGCGTGGTCGATGCCGCCGGTGCGGCGATCGACTGGCATAGGGCCGAGGCGGGGGCTGCCTGCTTCGCCAAGGGCATCGCCATCGGCGTGCCGCGCGAAACGCTGGACATGGTGGCGCGCGCGGGCGTGGTGCTGAAGGGACCGCTGGAGACGCCGGTGGGCTTCGGCGGCAAGAGCGTCAACGTCACGCTGCGAAACCTGTTCGAGATGTTCGGCAACCTGCGCCCGATCAAGGAGATTCCCGGCATCGCCACGCCCTACAGCGGGCGCGGCATCGACATGATCGTCGTGCGCGAGAATGTCGAGGACCTCTATGCCGGCATCGAGCACCTGCAGACGCCGGGCGTGGCGCAAAGCCTGAAGCTGGTCACGCAGAAGGGTTGCGACCGCATCGTCCGTTTGGCCTTCGCCGTGGCGCGCGCCGAGAAGCGCAAGCGCGTGACGGTCGTGACCAAGGCCAACATCATGAAGCTGAGCGAAGGCCTGATGAAGCGGCGCTTCGAGGCCATCGCCGAGGAATTCCCCGACATCCAGGCCGACCACCTGATCGTCGACAATTGCGCGCACCAGATGGTGATCAAGCCCGAGAAGCTGGACGTGATCGTCACGACCAACCTGTTCGGGGACATCCTGAGCGACCTCGCGGCCGGACTCGTGGGCGGGCTTGGCGTGGCGCCCAGCGCCAATATCGGCGAGCGCGTGTCGATGTTCGAGGCGGTGCACGGCTCGGCGCCGGACATCGCCGGCAAGGGGCTCGCCAACCCGACCGCGATGATGCTGGCCGCGACGATGATGCTGCGCCATGTCGGCCAGAACGCCGAGGCCATGGCGATCGAGCGCGCGCTGTTCGCGACCTTGGGCGCCGGCATGGAGTTGACCGCCGATCTCGCCCGCGGGCGCAAGCCGGTCCCGACCCTGGGCTTCGCCGATGCGGTGATCGCCGCGCTGGAGCCGGTCGAGCCGCTGCTGCCGGGCATCGCGGCGGGCGAGGCGCCGGGCCTGGTCGTGCCGCCGGTCGATCCCTCGCCGGTCGCCGCGATGCCGCGCACCCGCGCGGTCGTCGGCGTTGACGTGTTCGTCGAGGGCGCCGGCCCGGCCGCGGCCCTGGGCATGGCGATGGAAGCCGCCGCCGGCGGCACCGCCTTCGCGCTCAAAATGATCTCCAACCGCGGCGCCCAGGTCTATCCGGCGACGATCGACCTGCGCGACCTGGTCGACCACTGGCGCTGCCGCTTCGTCGTCAAGGACGGGCTGGTGGCCGACAATGCCGCGATCCTCGCGC
>JADZDN010000453.1 GCA_020851015.1 Alphaproteobacteria bacterium
CATGCGCACTTCCGTCGGCTTGAACACCTTGGCGTAGTGCGTCATGTAGCAGTTGTTCACCTCCACGTCGGACTGCGTGAAGAAGCGGAAGATCTGCGTCAGCAGGTTGCGCTCCACCGGCGTCAGCTTGCGGTGCCAGTCCTTCACGTCGTCGGCCAGCGGCACCTCCTCGGGCAGCCAGTGGACGCGCTGCTGCGTCATCCACGCCTCGTAGGCCCAGGGATAGCGGAACGGCTTGTAGACGGGGTTGTCGAGGAGGAGGGACATGCGAGCTCCGGTTATCGGTAATCGGTAATCGGGGCGCGACGCGCCAGCGAGTTACCGATCACTGATCACTGATCACTGATTACTGACTTCTGATCACTGACAAGCAAGGCACTCGTCGTAGTCGATCGCCATCGCGGGGTGTTTCGCCGGCGCGTCGGTCGCGGCGATGGCGGCGGCGACCGGGTTGCCCATGCCCTGGGCATGAACGAGGTTCGCCGCCGATTCCGCCCGCTGGATCGACTTCGAGCGGCAGTAGTAGAGGCTCTTCACGCCGCGCTTCCACGCCATCAGGTGCAGCTGGTGCAAGGTGCGCTTGTGCACGTTGGCGGGCAGAAACACATTCAGCGACTGCGCCTGGCAGATGAAGGGCGTGCGGTCGGCCGCCAGCTCGATCAACCAGCGCTGGTCGATCTCGAACGCGGTCTTGAACACCGTCTTCTCGTGGTCGTTGAGGAAGTCGAGGTGCTGCACCGAGCCCTCGTTGAGGGTGATCGACGACCACACCTCCTCGTCGTTGCGGCCCTTCATGTCCAAGAGCCGCGCCAGGTACTTGTTGCGGACGTTGAAGCTGCCCGACAGCGTCTTGTGCGTGAAGCTGTTGGCCGCCATCGGCTCGATGCCCGGCGAGGCGCCGCCGCAGATGATCGAGATCGACGCGGTGGGCGCGATCGCGATCTTGTTGGAGAAGCGCTCCATGATGCCGTAGTCGGCCGCGTCCGGGCAGGGGCCGCGCTCCAGCGCCAGGTGGTGCGAGGCCACGTCGGCCTGCTTCTTGACGTGCTCGAAGATGCGGCGGTTCCACACCTTGGCCATCGCCGATTCGATCGGCACCATCTGCGACTGCAGGAAGGAGTGCAGCCCCATCACGCCCAGGCCCACGCTGCGCTCGCGATGCGCCGAGTACTTCGCCTTGGCCATGCTGTCGGGGGCGTTGTCGATGAAGTCCTGCAGCACGTTGTCGAGGAACCGCATCGTGTCCTCGATGAAGCGCGGATCGTCCTGCCACTGCGTGAACGTCTCGAGGTTCAGCGACGACAGGCAGCACACCGCCGTACGGTCCTGGCCCAGGTGGTCGATGCCGGTGGGCAGCGTGATCTCGCTGCACAGGTTCGAGGTCTTGACCGAAAGTCCCGCCATCTTGTGATGCTCGGGCATCGCGCGGTTCACGTGGTCGATGAAGACGATATAGGGCTCGCCGGTCTCCACGCGCGCGGTCAGGATGCGGATCCACAGCTGGCGCGCCGAGATGCGCCGGATCGGCTGGCCGTCGCGCGGGCTGGTCAGCGCCCATTCCTCGTCCGCCACCACCGCGCGCATGAAGGCGTCGCTGACCAAGATGCCGTGGTTCAGGTTCGGGGTCTTGCGGTTGGGGTCGCCGCCGGTGGGGCGGCGGATCTCGACGAACTCCTCGATCTCGGGATGGCTGACCGGCAGGTAGACCGCGGCACTGCCGCGCCGCAGCGAGCCCTGGCTGATCGCCAGCGTCAGCGAATCCATCACCCGCACGAAGGGAATGACGCCCGAGGTCTTGCCGTTCAGCCCGACCTTCTCGCCGATCGAGCGCAGATTGCCCCAGTAGCTGCCGATGCCGCCGCCGCGCGCGGCCAGCCACACGTTCTCGTTCCACAGGCCGAGGATGCCGTCGAGGCTGTCGGTCGCCTCGTTGAGGAAGCAGGAGATCGGCAGGCCGCGCTGGGTGCCGCCGTTGGAGAGAATCGGCGTCGCCGGCATCAGCCACTGATTCGAGATGTAGTCGTAGAGCCGCTGCGCGTGCGCGTGGTCGTCGCCATAGCGCGAGGCCACGCGCGCGAACAGATCCTGGAAGCTTTCCCCCGGCAGCAGGTAGCGGTCGGACAGCGTGGCCTTCCCGAACTCGGTCAGGCGGTTGTCGCGCGTGCGGTCGATATCCACACGTTGCGCGCGCTCTACCTGTACGGCGTCAAACACCATCCCCCTCCTCATCCCCAATTCCACAGCCTGTGGATAACAATTATGTGCACAACATCTTGTGTGCTTGGTCTGGGACGATACCCCAGGACTTGAAGGTTAGCCAAGTCGAACAAAAGAAGAACGACAGTGCATGGTACTCAAACGCACCGCTCCCGCAAGGGAATAGGCGGTGGAAAGAGTGTGAAGCGATGTGCGGCCGTTTCCTCCTGACATCCCCGATCGAGGCGCTCAGGCGCCTGTTCGGCGTCGATGCCGCGATCAACCTGGGCGCGCTACAACATCGCGCCGACCCAGCAGACGCCGGTGGTGCGGCTGGACGCGGCCGGCGGGCGCGAGCTGGTGCCGATGCGCTGGGGGCTGATCCCGTCCTGGGCCAAGGACGCCACGATCGACGCCAAGCTGATCAACGCGCGGGCCGACACGGTGGCGACCAAGGCCAGCGCGCGACGTGAAATAGGCGCTGATCGGCGTTTCCCATCCTTCGAGACGCTCGCTGCGCTCGTTCCTCAGGATGACGCGATGGATTAGCGTAGGCAAAAAGATCGCGTCATCCTGAGGAGGCCGCGAAGCGGCCGTCTCGAAGAATGATGGACACGACCACGCCTGCCGTTCCTTGGACTACGGATGTCGCCGCAGTCGCCATCCGGCATAGGATCGGGCATAGAATCCGGCCAAAGCCGCCAATTACGGGAAGAACGCCATGGGCCTCGACGTCGCCGCCGAAAGCAAGGACCACGCCGGCCATTACTGGGAGCACGGCTACGCCATCCTGCGCGGCCTGTTCACCAAGGCCGAGATGGCGGAGATCCAAGCGGAGACCAGGCGCATCTACGCGGAGGGGCTGAAGCACCACGCCAGCTACCGCGACCACAACGTCTACTACGAGATCCTGCCCGAGGCCTTCGCCGGCAAGCGCTACGTGCTGCAGGCGCACTGGATGTCCTGGATCAGCCCGATCTTCGAGAAGCTCAGGCGCGACCCGCGCTACCTGACGGCGCTCGAGCCGCTCCTGGGCAACGACATCAAGCAGCCGGCGCAGCAGATCCACTGGAAGCCGCCGGGCGCCAACCTCACCGGCTACCGCTTCCACCAGGACCTGCGCTTCCGCGAGCGCAACGGCGCCTATCGCGACCTGATGACGGCCTGGCTCAATACCGGCCTCGCGATCGACCCGGCGACGCGCGCGAACGGCTGCCTGCGCGTCGTCAGGGGCAGCCACAAGAAGGGCTACCTGGGCTTGTCGGACGACGGGCCGCTGATGAAGGGCGCCACCCAGGACGCCGAGTTGCAGCAGGCCGGGCTGGACCTGAAGGACATCGTCGACGTCGAGCTGGAGCCCGGCGACCTCGCGATCTGGGGCCTGCTCACCGTGCACGGCTCGGACGCCAACCGCTCGGCCATGGACCGCGCCTTCGCCATCTCGGGCTACGTGCAGGCGCACAACAGCGACCGCGGCGAATGGGCGTTCCGCGACGGCAAGCCCGTGCCGCTCGGCCCCGTGCCGGAGATCTGCAAGTACGAAAAGCTGCGCGAGAAGCCCGGCCCGTTCTACGAAGACAGCAAGTGGTACGCGGCCTAGGCGCGGGCGACGGGCCCGCCCGCTTCTTCATTCGCCCCGGCCTAGAGCGCCGGCCGGTCCTCGCAGTCCAGCCGCACGGTGGCGAACTCGGCGTCGCGGAATTGCGGGATGTCGCGCGGCGTCATCGTGCCCTCCAGGCGCTTGCCGCCCCGGATCCTTAGCTCGTAGGCCGCCCCGCCCGGCGAGGTGAACACCATCCGCTCGTGGACGACGAACAGGTTGGCGGCGCGCCCCAGCGTCTCGAAGCTCTTCGCGCTCGCGGGGTCGAGCCAGGGCTGCGTGCCGGCCGCGCGCTCGATCCGCGCGGTCAGCTGCCCGCCCTCGAGCGCGAAGAACAGGCGCAGCGCCCCCTGGCCCGCGCGCACCCGCTCGGGCGCCAGGCGGTTGGGCGTGGCGTCGTACTTGCCCAGGCACAGCCAGCGCGCGAACTGCGCCGGATCGGCGCCGGTCACGTTGCGCGCGGCCTGGGCCCGGGCCGGCGTCGCGCACGCCATCGCGGCGGCGAGAACGCCGGCGGGAACGCAAGCGGCGGCGAACAAGTAGCGGATGCGATGGTGCATGGCGGGGCTCCCTGCCCTCGGGCGCGCGTCGAGCCTACGCTTTCGCCGGCCCGGCCGCATCCCGCGTTCGACCCGGCGGATTCGAGGCCGGAGACCTTGCGAATTCCTTAAGGCCCCGTCCGCCCATCCCACCGAGATGTGAGCCGGCCGGCGCTGGCCGCCATGCTAGGCTCGCCTCCAACAATCAGGCCAGCGAACCAGGAGGAAACCGATGACCGCCGCGATCCGCCCGCCCGTCCATGCGTCCCCTTCGGCCACGCCCCGAGGGGCGGCGACGCCGAGCGTCCCGACGCCAAGCGTCCTCACCCAGGACTGGATCGACCAGCGCGTCTTCGATCTCTACGACGAGTACTGCCACGGCCGCATCGACCGCCGCGCCTTCCTGGAGCGCGCGGCGCTGGTGGCCGGCGGGCTGGCGATGGCCTATGCGCTGCTGCCGAACTACGCGCGCGCGCAGACCGTCTCGTTCACCGACCCGAAGATCAAGGCCAGCTACGTCACCTACGATTCGCCCGGCGGCACGTCGGGCAAGATGCGCGGCTACCTGGTGCAGCCGGTGACCGGCCAGCCGGGGACCGGCAAATTCCCCGCCGTGCTGGTGGTGCACGAGAATCGCGGCCTCAACCCCTATATCGAGGACGTGGCGCGCCGCGCCGCGCTCGACGGCTTCGTGGCCCTGGCGCCGGACGGGCTGTTCCCGCTCGGCGGCTATCCCGGCAACGACGACGACGGCCGCGAGCTGCAAGCCAAGCTCGAGCAGCCCAAGCTGCGCACCGACATGCTGAACTCGGCCAAGTTCGTGAAGGCGCACGCGCTGTCCACCGGCAAGCTGGGCGTGACCGGCTTCTGCTGGGGCGGCGGCACGACCAACTGGCTGGCCGCGACGCTGGGCGCCGAGATGCAGGCCGGCGCGCCCTTCTACGGCGCCGCCGCGGCGACCGCGACGGTGCCGCAGATCAAGGCGCCGCTCTTGTGCCACTACGCCGAGACCGACCCCAACATCAACGGCCAGATCGCCGACTTCGACGCGGCGCTGAAGGCCGCCGGCGTGGCGCACGAGATGCACACCTACCCCGGCACCCAGCACGGCTTCCACAACAACTCCACCCCGCGCTACCAGGAAGCCGCCGCGAAGCTGGCGTGGGAGCGCACGGTGGCGTGGTTTAGGAAACACCTGGCGTAGGCGAGACCGGCGCGGGGCGCTGCCGAGGAGCGCCACCAAAACCGCCGGCACCGCGCCTCTCCTCGACCTGCCTCATTGCAGCGTCACCTCATCCTGAGCCTGTCGAAGGATGAGCGCGGCGCTACTGCGCCCTCGTCACGCAGGACGTCATGCCAGGGCCTGGCCCGCGGCCCTGAGGCTTATCAAAAGGCCCACCGGCCATAGGCGCCCCCATGCGACCGCCCTGCAGGAACAATTCGCGGAACGGCAGCATAGGGACGAAGACACCCGCCGCGCAGAATGAATTTGACTCAGAATTTCTGCTAAATTATACAAGTAAATACCCTGTAAATTATACGATTAAAAACTAGCAAAAGAGGTGATAGATGGCTGAGAAAGCTAACGCTGACGCAAAAGAAAAGAGCGCCAAAAAGGCAGAAAAGCGTGAGAAATTCGTCGAACTGGCCGAGAATCGCACTAAGAACGCGATCAAGGCGATCCGCGTGATCGCCAAGCTGGGCAACAAGAATGCCTATGAGTACACCGAAGCCGACGTGCTCAAGATTGCCAAGGCGCTCACCCGCGAGATTGAGCAAATGAAGGCACGAATGTCGTCCATTGGGGGCAAAGACTCTGTGGACTTCACACTGTAAGGTTGTGTTAGCGTAACCCGTATGGGGAGGCCGCAATGAATAATGGCCAGACTAGGGACCTTTGCGTCAGCCTGCTGAATGCGGAAACCGAGGAGGAGGCCGTCGGGGCTTTGCGGAAGGCGGGTTACTGGGACAATCCGACGGTCTGGCGCTACTACGGCGACGTCGAGAATAATTGGGGTCAAGGCGGCAATCAGCAAAGCCTCGCGGAGGCGGCCCTAGTTGAAAAAATCGTGAATTCGGTCGACGCCCGCCTCATCAACGAATGCTTGGAGCGCGGCATCGATCCTAAAGGAGCGGACGCGCCCAAGAACATTCGTGAGGCAGTGTCCCGGTTCTTCGAGGGGGGTACCGGCAAGAAGATATCGACGGGTGGCTTTGTCGAGGACTGGACGGATGAAAAAATTCGGGACGTGGCGCAAGGCATCACACTTTGCAGCACCGGGACCAGGCCGATCCTGAATCTGACAATTAGCGACTGCGGTGAGGGCCAGACCCCTCGAAAGCTCCCGGTCACTATCTTGTCGCTCAGCAGGAGCAACAAGATGTACATCCCCTTCGTGCAGGGGCAGTTCAACCAGGGAGGCACGGGCGCACTGCGCTTTTGTGGTACGAACAACATCCAGCTTGTCATCAGCCGCCGCAATCCAAAATTGCTCGGGCCAGATCCCGATGAGGACGACTCCCGATGGGGGTTCACTGTTGTCCGACGCGAGCGGCCTGCCGGCGGTCGCCGCAACTCAGTCTATACGTATTTGGCACCGGTCGGGGTCGGTGACGCGCACGCTGAACGTCGAGGAGAGGTACTATCGTTCTCGGCAGCGTCCCTCGCGATATATCCGGACAAGGATGGACCGTACAGTCGCGAGGCGGCCCATGGAGCGATAATCAAGCTGTTCGACTACAAGTATCTCGGAGAGCGTTCCAATATCATCCGTGGCCGTAGCATTCTCAGTCGGCTCGACCTTCTGCTGCCCGAAATCGCCCTTCCGATCAGACTCTACGAATTTCGCAAGAGCGATTCCGGCAAGTACCTTGACCCCGGCAGTCGTGAGACAACGCTGAGCGGGCTACGCCGCCGGCTCAACAACACCCCGAACGTGGAGGACGGATTCCCGATCACCATCCCATTTTCGCCGGCGGGCGAGCAACTCTACGCCACGGTCTACGCGTTCAAACACGCCGGAACGACGCGCAATGACGACGAAACCGACGAAGACGAAGCCACCGCAAAGAAGAGGAAGCTCGGCGGCCTCACCCGGTATCGTAAGCGCGAGGGCGTGCTGTTTGTGCGCAACGGTCAGACGCAAGGCACGCTTCCCAAGGATTTCTTCCGCCGCGATTCAATGAAGCTAAAAACGCTCGCCGACGACCTGCTGGTGTTCGTCGAGTGCGACAAGATGAGTGACGATGTCCGCGAAGACTTGTTCATGCCATCCCGTGATCGGCTTACCGAAAATAACTTTAAGGGTGAGCTGATCGATGGCCTGGAACAAGCGCTGCGGAACGATGAGACATTGCGGCAATTGCGTAACCAACGCCAGCAGGAGTGCATGACCGATAGAATGAAGGATGACAAGCCGCTCGCCGATGTCCTGCAGCACCTCATCCGGAGCTCACCCAACCTGACTGCGCTGCTGCAACTTGGGCAGCGGATCACGGCGCCCTTCAACACGAATCCGGCAGCGACTCATGATGAGAAGCCATTCAAGGGTGAGGTCTATCCGAGCTTCTTCAAGATCAAGAACGTGCAGTACGGCGATGTCCACAAGCGTGATTGCCCAATCAATTATCGCATGCGCCTCTCATTTGAGACCGATGCCCGCGACGACTATTTCGCTCGACGCATCGAAGGTGGGAAATTCTTGTTGATATGGATCGACAAGGTGGGCAAGGAGCACAGTGTCTCCACTGTCGGCCCAAACCTCCGGCGCGGTGTCGCTAACGTGATGGCAACACTGCCGGATGGTGTGGAAGTCGGCGACATCATCGGCTTTGTCGCACGCACCAAGGACACACGTAGCGAGTTCGAGAACCGAATAGAAGTCACCGTCAAGCCATGGGCAGAGCACCGCGAAGGTGGCAAGCCTAGCAAGGACCGAAAGGCGGCTGACAAGACGCCTGGGAGAGACCGTGAGAAACCACGCGAACTCGCTACGCCGAAGATTGATCCGGTCTATAGGGACCGATGGGCCGCGCAGAAGCCAGCATTCGACGAGTACACGGCGATGCGGATGGATGTCGAGTACGACGCGGCAGAGAACGAGATACCTGTATTCCGAATCAACATGGACAACACGCCGTTGCTCAATGAGATCAAGCAGCGACGCCTTGACGATGCGCCCGCCCGCAATCAGTTCATGTATGGCAACGTGCTGGTTGGCCTCTCCATCCTGCTGCAGGACAAAGACCAGGACAAAGGTGATTTGTTGGATGAGGCCAAGCAATTGAAGGTCGAGGACCGGATAGAGATGACATGCCGGGGGCTTGCACCGTTCATGCTCTCGCTGACATCACTCGAGCTCGAGGATTTGTCGGACGCCGAACCATTTGACGGACTGGAGGCCGCGACGGGCTGAACTGCCTCACCTTCCGGTGGAATATGACGACCTCTCGGCTCCCTGGCGTGTCGCCGCGCTGGTCGGAGTACCAGCGCCGTCCAGGCACGTTGCGCCATAGCCGGCCGTCTCGCTCGCCACGCAGCGCCGGCAGAAACATTTCCTGCAGGCCGGCTTCCTCCATGGTTTCGAGATAGCGCGGCAGCTGCCAGCTAAGGTCTGCAAACGCGACCATTTGGACAACCACCGTTTCAGTGTCGGCAATCGCTGCCACCGACGACATTGTGCCCTTGATATTCGAGAAATAGGTCTTGAGTTCCGGATACTGCCGGTCGCCCATTGTGTAGTAGCTGCTGCCTGCACCATCGAGCTTGTTGGCGATCATAAAGGGCAGCGGCGCTTCCTTGCGGCCGTCCACTTGCCAGCGGTGATACAGCACGTGCACTCCTGGATACGGTGGCGATGTAACAACCAATTTCGGGGCTGGCCCATGTATGACGCGCCGGTCCTCTTCAAGCCCGGCCGCAGAGCGGTTAATCACGCGAACTAGAGGTCGCATGGCATGGCATTCTACCGCGCTCCGAAGTTGGCGCGCCCCCATGACCATTTCCTTTGCGGTGTTGGATAGCGTCTCACGAAACTCGCTGGTCGACGGCAGTTTTTTGCGACCGTCGAGCGCCCATTGCGCCGTTCGCAATATGACGCAACGACCGAACGATTCGAGTCGATTTGAACCAAGACGAATGGCACTGCCGAGTCCTTGTTCTATCGCCTTGCGCAATCGCCAACGCGATGGATTGTCAAGATGTCTGTAGTAGCCGAGTTCGGCATAGTCGGCGAAGTGGATTGATGATTTGCGCACATGCACCGCGTCCGCGAGTCGCTTCGACCATCTTTCAAGCCGATCGAGCTCCGATTCGTTGAACACCGTCGTTTTCACAGTCGTAACGAATCCCGCAAGCGCGCTGATGTCCACGCCAATTGCGTGCCGGCCAGCGGCAAGTGCTTCTACGAGTGTGGTGCCACCACCAACGTGATTGTCGAGTACTACGTCACCCGGTTGCGTAAAGGCTTCTATAGCCGCGCGTGCGAACGATGGGCTGAATCGCGCAGGATACTTGTAGAAGCCGTGCGTCAAGCCTCGCACGGGATCGCGGTCGCGCGCTCCTGCAATTAGGGCCAATTGCGCAGAAGTGGAGAGGTTGACCATGGACTAAATCTAGCTCTCTTGGCTTTCAATAAACGACCGCAGCACGGCGTTGATGCGCGTCTGGTAGCCGCGGCCGCCGTTCTTGAACCAGGCGAGCACGTCGCTGTCCAGCCGCAGCATGACCGGCTTCTTGCGTTCGGGCATCACGATGCGAGCCTTTTTCCATTGCGCCTTCGTCGGGATGAAGGTGTCGGGATCGGACGCCACGGCCAGCCGGATGTCGCGGTCGGTGAGGCGATCAACCTTGGCCCAATCGGTCTTCCCCGGCTTCGGCTTGCGCACGACGGTCGTGCGCGACGGCTTTGCTTTCTTGCGGGTCGAGGCCATGCGGGCATCCTTCGAGACGCGCGCTGCGCGCTCCTCAGGATGAGGCTTTTGGTTGAAAAAGGAAATGGCCGCGCCTTTCATGGCGGGCTTCCAGTGCGGCGGGCTTCCCTCGCCCACCAATCGCCCTCGGCGCTTGGTTCCCCCTCTCCCTCCTGAGCGTGCCGAAGAGGGAGAGGAATGCTACGCCGCCCGCCGCCGCATCCCCCACAACCGCGCGATGTGCGGCGCCAGCAGCGCGATCACGGCCAGCGCCAGGAGGCTGGCCGCGATCGGGTGGGTCACGAACACGGCCGGGTCGCCGCTATGACGCCAAGGGCGCTGATCGTCCTGGCGCGGCGGAATTCCTGTTCGGCCAGCGGGCCCAGGATCATGCCGATGATCACCGGCGCCGCTGTGACGTCGAACCGCCGCTTCAGCCCGGCGGTGGCGCTGAACCCTGGTGCCAGGGGTCGACGATCTGCAGGCCGATTGCGCTGAAGTCCCGGACGTTGCGCGTCACCAGGGCCAGGTCGTAGCGTTCGGCCGTCGCGGCGATGAGGGCATCCATCGTTCCCATCGGTCGACCCACCGCCCGGCCCCGTGCCATGACACGGCCCCACGCGTCTGCCACGCCGGCATCCACGCCGAGGATGCGGCCCTCGAATCGCCGAGGCAGTTCCTCGGCGAGCCAGGCATCGAACGCGCGGCGGCGTGCGCCGGGCGGCAGGCGCTCGACGCCGTCGCGCAGTTCCGCGAGGCTGGCGACACTCAGGAACAGCCGATCCTCCTCGACGGCGCCGAGCCACGCCCGGACGTGTTCGTCGCGCTTCGGCTTGGTCCATTCGGAAACGACGTTGGTGTCGAGCAGGAAGCTCAAAGATCGATCCGCCGTGGCCGGTCCTTGCGCCGGACGATCTTCAACCCCGAGCCCACCAGCGGCGAACGGTCGAGGAACTCGACCAGCGTGCCCTCGCGCTTCGTGCGGCGCTGCCATTCCTCGGGCGACACCACCACGGCCGCCAGCTTCCCGTTGCGCGTGATCGTCTGCGGGCCGCTCTCGCGCGCCCGGTCAATCACCTCGCTGAACTTCGCCTTCGCCTCGGCGACGGTCCAGGCGTCCTCGCTCATCGCCGTCTCCTTCGACCGAAATGGTCATCATAGTCATTATAGTCATTCCTGCCTGGGCGGCAACGGGCACGGCGGGTTTCCGTCGCGGCGGTACCGCTACGCCGCCGCTCTTTTCGCCTGCCACACCCGGGCGATCGCCGGCGCGGCCAGCGCCAGGAGCGCCAGCGCCAGCAGGAACGCCGCGATCGGGTGGGTCAGGAACACGGCCGGGTCGCCCTGGCTGATCGTCATGGCGCGGCGGAATTCCTGTTCGGCCAGGGGACCCAGGATCATGCCGATGATCACCGGCGCGGTCGGGAAGTCGAAGCGCCGCATCACGTAGCCCACCGCCCCCACCGCGTAGAGGATCACCAGGTCCACCGGGCTCTGGCTGATGCCGTAGGTGCCGA
>JADZDN010000454.1 GCA_020851015.1 Alphaproteobacteria bacterium
CCGAGCTCTACAACACGCCGGCGCCGCCGCCGGGCGCGCTCGACGCCGCCAAGGCGCTGGGCGGCGGGCTCGACAACCTGATCGTCTTCAACACGCTGTCCAAGCGGTCGAGCTCGCCGGGCTTGCGCTCGGGCTTCGCCGTCGGCTCGCCGCACACGATCATGCTGCTCAACCGCCTGCGCTCCTACAGCGCGGCGGCCTCGCCCCTGGCGGTGATGGACGCCGCCACCGCCTGCTGGAGCGACGAGGTGCATGTCGAGGCGATGCGCAGGCACTATCGCGGCCTCTACGACATGGCCGAGCGCGTGCTGAAGGGCCGCTACGGTTTCTACAAGCCGGACGGCGGCTTCTACCTCTGGCTCGACGTCGGCGACGGCGAGGATGCCTGCAGGCGCCTGTGGGGCGAGGCGGCGGTGCGCGTGCTGCCCGGCGCCTACATGACCCGCCCGAACACCGACGGCAGCAACGACGGCAAGCCCTATATCCGCATCGCGCTGGTGGGCGACCTGGAATCCACCGAGGCGGCGCTGACCCGGATGACAAGGGTGCTTTGACCCTCGCCCGCCTTGGGCGGGCGAGGGATGGCGGTTGAATCCCGGCCCCGGCGCGTGTAAGCGAGGCGCCAGAACACCATCCTACCGGAGCAACCGCCATGGCCGCGGCCGCGATCAAGACCTATGCCGACACCCAGCTCGCGAAGATCAACGACAAGATCGCCAAGCTCGAGGGCGAGAAGGCGGAGGTCGCCGCCAAGCGGGCGCGCCTCGCCTCGTCCTGCCGCAAGTGGATCCAGGCCAAGTACAACGCCCGATAGCGGGCCGCTAGCAGGCAGCCGCGCATGACCGTCCCCGCCGCCGAGGGGTCGGTTTCGCCTGCTTCCGGGCGGGCGCGCGCCGTATCCATCGCGGCGGCCGTCCTGCTGCTGGTTGCCGCGATCGCTGCGGCGGTCGGCATCCTTCGTTTCGCGGATTCCGAGCGCCGCCGCGACCTGGCGCAGTGGCACGCGCGGCTGAACGTCGTCGCCGACAGCCGGTTCGCCGCGGTGCAGGCCTGGCTCGATCAGAACCTGGGCGAGATGCGCTCGATCGCCGAGAACCAGGCGGTGCAGCTCTACCTGACCGAATTGTCGCAGGCCAAGGGCGACCGCGCGGCCGTGACCGACGAGCCGGCGCAGCTCGGCTATCTGCGCAATCTCTTGGTCGTCACGGCCGAGCGCGCGGGCTTCGGTGGCGGGCGGGGCCCGAGCGTCGGGGCCAACGTGCGGCGCACCGGCAGCGGCGGCATCGCGCTGCTCGACGCCGACGGCAAGGCGCTGGTCGCCTCGCCCGAAATGCCGCCGATCGACGAAGCGCTGGCCAGGCGCATCGCCGACGCGCCCAAGGACAAACCCTCGGCGATCGACTGGTTTGTCGGCGCCTCGGGCCAGCCCACCATCGGCTTCCTGGCGCCGATCTTCGCCATCCAGGCCGATCCGGGCACCAGCGCACGGATCGGCTACGCGCTGGGGCTGCGCGAGCCGGGCGATGGCTTCTACGGCCTGCTGCGCCAACCCGGCGCGACCCAGGGCTCGGCCGAGGTGCTGCTGGTCCGCCGTGGCGCTAAAGGTAGCGCCTATGCCTCACCCCTTGCAGACGGAACGCCGCCGCTGCGCCGCGAGCCGGGCGCCGAAGACGTGGCAAGCGAGATGCGCCGGGACCTGGCGCGCGGCCTGGATTACCGCGGCCACAACGTGCTCGCGGTGATGCGTTCCTTCGACACGGTGCCCTGGACGCTGGTTTACAAGATCGACCGCGACGAGGCGCTGGCGGAAAGCGACGCGCGGCGGCGCAATCTCATCGTCGGCCTCGGCCTGCTGGTCGCGCTGACCGCCGCCGCCTTCGTGGCGGTCTGGTGGCACGCGAGCTCGCGCCGCGCGACCGAGGCGGCGCAGCGCTACCGCGATCTGGCGCGGCAGTTCGAACGCCAGGAAATCCTGCTGCGCACGGTCACCGACAGCCAGCCCGACCTGATCTACCTGGTCGACGGCAACGGCGCGGTGCGCTTCGCCAACGCGGCGGTCGCCAGGCGCGGCGGGGTGGCCGCCTCGGCGCTGATCGGCAAGTCGCTGGCCGATATCGTCGGGCCGGATCACGCCAAGCGTATCGCTGAAGTCAACCGCAAGGCGCGCAAGCAGGGCCAGCCGAAATCGCGGCTGATGCGCGAGACGCGCGAGGACGGCAGCGAGCGCGTGGTCCAGACCGGCCATATCCCGATCGGCCGGGGCGACGGCGCCAAGAGCGCCGTGCTGGTGGTCGAGCGCGACGTGACCGGGGCGGTGATCGAGCGCGAGCGCCGCGCGCGGGCGCTGGCCGGCGTGGTCGACGCGCTGGTGGCGCTGATCGACCGGCGCGATCCCTACTGCGCCGATCATGCGCGGCGGGTCGGCCAGGTGGCGGCGGCGATCGTCGAGGCGATGGGGCTCGACCCCACGCATCGCCAGACGGTTCACACCGCGGCCAGTTTGATGAACCTGGGCAAGGTGCTGGTGCCGACCGAGGTCCTGACCAAGACCGGCAGGCTGAGCGACGCCGAGATGCGGCAGGTGCGCGAGAGCATCCTGCACTCCGCCGATTTCGTCGCCGGCATCGAGTTCGACGGGCCGGTGCTGCAGACCCTGCGGCAGTTGCAGGAGCGGGTGGACGGCAAGGGCTATCCGCAGGGTATCAAGGGCGAGGCGATCCTGCTGCCCGCGCGCATCCTCGCCGTCGCCAACGCCTTCGTGTCGATGGTATCGCCGCGCGCCTGGCGCGAGGCGATCGGCATGGACCGGGCGATGGAGACCCTGCGGCGCGACCGCGACGGCGCCTTCGACCGCCGCGTCGTGGCCGCGCTGGAGCACGTGCTGGAGAATGCCGGCGGCGCCGAGCGCTGGCGCGACTTCGCGCGCCCGCCGCAGGTCGTCAAGGCCTAGACGCTACGGCGTCGCGCGCGAGATCTGCATCGGCTTGTGCAGCCACCAGGACTGCTCGTTGATCGAGTAGAGCGGGCGGTAGTGGCGGACCTGGCTGGTCTCGACCACCTGCCTGATCTGGTTGTCGAGCAACAGCGCCTTGCCCTCGTGGTAGACCACCAGCACCGCATGCGCGACGTTCAGGTTCAGGTCCTGCAGCACGACCAGGCGCAGCTCGTCCGGCTTGAATCCCAGCGTGCGCAGCGACATGAACTTGGCGATCGCGTAGTCCTCGCAGTCGCCGTCGCGCGTCAGGAACTCGCGCGGCGTCGCCCAGTAGTCGGGCACGCCGTAGTTCGGCATGTCCTCGATGTAGCTGCGCCGGTTCATGTAGGTGTTGACCGCCAGGACCTGCTCGGTGCGCGGCTTGCCCTCGAGGGTCGCGAGAAAGCGCCGCCAGTCCGCCAGCCGGCACTTCAGCGCGCCGAGCTGGGCGCAGGGGGCAAGCTCCAGCGACTGCTCGCCGCGATAGCGGTCGATCATCCAGGTCCACTTGGTGAAGGGGCGCAGGTTCTCCGAGCGCGTCTCCGCCATGCCGAACAGGCTGGGATGGTCGACGGCCGCGGCGGTTCGGGGCGTCGCGGACGCGCCGGCCAGCATGCCGAAAAGGACGATCAAGGCCGGGCGGACGAAGCCCATGCTAAGGCTCGCGAAACGGGGACGGGCGGCCCCTGTTATTGCCCGCCAATCCTTACCAAGCGGTAAGTGCGTCGCGGCGAAGCGCTACTTGTTTACCGCGCGGTAAACGCCGTCCCAGCCTTGCTCGGGCGGGACGCGGCGGAATTCCGCGATCCGCTCCGCATAGAGTTCATAAAGGCCGACCGGCGCGCGCGCGCCCATGGTTTCGTTGGCCAAGCCGCGGCATTCGCCCAGCCGCGCCTCGGCGGTGTCCCATTGCCGGGCGCGATAGGCCGCCAGCAGCGCGTCGTGCGCCGCGTGCCAGCGCTGGAAGCCCGGTGCGTTAACCATGCCGGCATCGCCCAGGATCGTGAAGACCTGCACCGCCTCGGACTTGCCCTTGACCGCGATCAGGTCGAGCTCGAGCAGCCCGAAGCGCCCCGCCACGGCCTCGGCGGTCGCCTCGCCGATCACGATATCGACGCCATAGGCGCGCGATTGCGATTCCAGCCGCGCGGCCAGGTTCACCGCGTCGCCCAGCACCGTGTAGTCGAAGCGCTGGTCCGAGCCCATGTTGCCCACGACGCAATCGCCCGTGTTGATGCCGACGCCGACGCGCAGCGGCTTGAACCCGGCGGTGTCGCCGTCCATCTCGGCCAGGCGCTCCGCGTTCAGCGCGTCCAATGCGCGCAGCATGTCCAGCGCGGCCTCGCAGGCGTGCAGCGCGTGCTCCTTGTCGTCCAGCGGCGCGTTCCAGAACGCCATCACGCAGTCGCCCATATACTTGTCGATCGTCCCGCGGCGCGCCTGGATGCGCTCGGTCATCGGCGTCAGCAGGCGGTTGATCAGCCGGGTCAACGCCTGCGGATCGGACTTGTACTCCTCGGCGATCGCGGTGAAGCCGTGGACGTCGGAGAACAGGAAAGACATCTCGCGCGTCTCGCCGCCGGTGTGCAGCAGCGAGGGGTCCTCGGCCAGCCGGTTGACCTGCTCGGGCGCCAGGTAGTGGGCGAAGGCGGTGCGGATCTCGCGGCGCTGCGCCGCCTCGCGCATGAACTTCAGGAAGGTCAGCACGACGAACAGCGCGGTGCACGAGACCACCGGGAAGCTGGCATCGACCAGGAAGGCCTGGCGCGCCAGCAGGTACCACGAGGAGCACACCAGGGCCGCCACCAGCGAGGCGAACACGGCGACCATCGACACCGCCGATCCGGCCGGCAGCACCGCGATCAGCAGCAAGCCGGTCAGGATGATGACCCCAAGCTCGATCGCGTCGATGCCGTTGAGCCTCGTCAGGTGCTCCTTCAGGAGGATCGACTTCAGGAGCTGCGCATGAATCTCCACGCCGGGGATCACCGTCTCGACCGGCGTCGTGCGCAGATCCTTCAAGCCCAGGGCCGAGGTGCCCACGAGCACGAACTTGCCCTTGATCGCCTGCGGGTCGAACTTGCCGGTCAGGATGTCCTTGGCCGGCAGGTAGATGCTGGGATCGTGGCGCGCGAAGCGCACCCACAGGCGGCCGCGCCGGTCGGTCGGGATCTCGACGCCCTGGACGGCGACGCTCTGGATGCCGGCGCCCTCGACGTTCGGCACGCTGCGGATGGCGTATTGCGGCTGGCCGGTGGCGACCCGCAGCATCTCCAGCACCAGCGTGGGATAGAGGTTCCTGCCGATCCGCACCACCGCCGGCACGCGCCGGATCGTGTCGTCGCGGTCCGGGCGCAGCACGAACATGCCGATGCCGCCCGCCGCCGCCTCCAGCACCGGGATGTTGCGGATCAGGTAGCCGAATCCCAGCAGGAAAGGCCGGGGATCGCCATTGAACTCGGCGACCGGCGTCACGCGCGGCGGCAACAATGCCTCGGCCGGCGAGGTGCCGACATCCGCGCCCTGGCCCAGCACGACGATCTTGCTCTGTTTGAGGACGGTGGCGAACAGCTCATCGGTCGAGGGCAGGCGCTGGATCTGCTGGCGCAGCTCGGGCGTCAGGCCGAAGGCGCGGTCGACGAAGTTGCCACCGGAGGTCGGATCGGGCTCGGCGAAAAACATGTCGAAGCCGATCGCGACGGCGCCGGCGTTGGTGAGATCGCCCACCAGCTTGGCGATGTAGTGGCGCGGCCAGGGCCACTGGCCCAGGGTCTTCAGGCTCACCTCGTCGATGTCGACGATGACGACCGGCTTTTCGGCGCGCTCCAGCGGCGACCAGCGCTGGTAGAGGTCGAAGGTCTTCAGCCGCAAGGTTTCGATCGGCCCGGGATCGCCCATGCGCAGCGCGACCAGCGCGATCAGCAGCACGATGCCGGTCAACCGCCCGGTGCGCCACCACGACCGCCAACGCCTTGCCAACCCGCCCGCCATCCTTGCGCCAATCCCCGCCGGTTCTCCCGTAAACCATAGCCCGGCCGCCGGCTCGGCGTCACCCGCGCGTCCACCCGCCGAATCGGCGGTTCGGCGCCATTTTTCAGGTCATGTCTTTATGGTTAAAGGATATTAGGGTTATTGTGCGGGAGCGGTAACGCGAGTAAACTGCATAAAATTCGCTGCAATCGCGTCCACCAACTCGACCGCCCAAAGGATGAGCTGACGTGGCGCAGGACTTCAACGCCGACGGCGGGTCGGCGGAAACTGTGCGGGACGGGGGGAGCATCGTGACGGTCGGCGCCGGCGGCGCTGGTCCGGTCGTCGTTCCCGACAACGTCTTTCTGCTGACCGCGGGCTTCGATCGCGCGGGCGCGGATCTGCGCCTTGTCGGCAAGGACGGCCAAGCGGTGCTGGTGAAGGACTACTTCGCCGGCGGCGGCACGCCGGCCGACCTCGCGACCACGACCGGCGCGATCGTGCACGGCCAGACCGCCAAGATTCTCGCAGGCTCGCCGGCGCTGATGCAGGTGGCGCAGGCCGGCGGCGTGGCCGCGGGTCCGGCCGCGATCGGCAAGGTCACGGCGGTCACCGGCGACGTCATGGTGCAGCGCGCCGGCGTGCTGCTGAGCAGCACCGGGCCCGAGAAGGTCGGCATCGACACGCCGATCTACCGCAACGACGTCTTGCAGACCGGCAAGGGCGCGACGGTCGCGGTGACGTTCGTCGACAAGACGAACTTCTCGCTGGGCGAAGACGCCCGCATGGTGATGAACGAATTCGCCTACAACCCGCAGACCGGCGCCGGCAACGCGCTGCTGTCGGTGCTGCAGGGCTCGTTCTCGTTCGTCAGCGGCCAGGTCGCGAAGTCCGGCGAGGACGCGATCAAGGTGCAGATGCCGACGATGACGATCGGCATCCGCGGCACCAAGGTCGCGGGCTATGCGGCGGCCGAGGGCAGCGAAAGCCAGGTCACGCTGCTGCAAAACGACGACGGCACGGTCGGCAAGATCTTCGTCTTCAACAGCAGCGCCGGGTACCTGATCACCCAGGCGAACTTCACGGCCTATTCGACCGGCCAGGCGCAGGCGTTCCAGCAGCCCACGCTGCTGGTCAACCTGACCAAGTACCAGGACACGCTGTCCACGCTGCAGAAGGCGATCCATTCGCAGGGCGACCGCGCCGCGCTGGACAAGCAATCGCCGACGGACATCGCGCTGGCCCGCGCGCTGAACGAGGCGCAGCCCGGCGCCGGCGGCGAGAACCAGGGCGGCGGCAGCGGCGGCTTCACGACCCAGAACTTCGGCGATCTCGGCATCACGCTGGTGACGTTCCGCTCGGGCGGCGACCTGTTCGCGGCCGTGTTCAACAACACCGATCCGACCAAGGCGGGCGGCGATATCGGAACGACCAATACGGCGACGAACGGCGTCGTCAACCAGGAACTGCCGCCACCGCCGCCGTCGCAGGTTGTCGCCTCCAATGTAAGCACGCCGGAGGACGACACGGCGTCTGGCGCGATTCCTCCGCCCGATGGGGCTAACCCGGGCGCCTTGACCTTCACGCTGATCGTGCCGCCGATTCTCGGCAGCGTGACGCTGGCCGCCGACGGCACGTTCGTCTACATGCCCGGTAACGTTCTGCAGGCGCTCGCGCAAGGCCAGACGGCTTCCGACAGCTTCACCGTGCAGATCGCCGGCGGGCCGAACGGCACGGTCAATCAGGTCATCGGCGTCAACATCATCGGCGAGAACGACGCGCCGGTCGCCGGCCCCAGCCAGGGCGCGGTGGTCGAGGACCAGGCCGGCGCGACCCAGGGCAACGTGCTGGCGACGGCCGCCGATATCGACAACGGCGCCATTCTGCAGGTCGTTTCGGTCAACGGAATCGTGCTCGGCGGTCCCGGCGGCGGCAGCGGCGCCGGCGGCACGCTGCAACTCACCCAGACCGTGCTGAACTACCTCAGCAGCCAGGGCCAGGCGCTGGTGAACGGTCTCGGCGGGGCGGCG
Organism: Alphaproteobacteria bacterium; assembly: GCA_020851015.1. The sequence goes on from JADZDN010000454.1 coordinate 7,975, forward strand.
GGATTCGGCGAGAACACCGTTCCGGTGGGCGACGACAACTCCTTCCCGCAGGAAGCCCCCGGCATCGACATCTCGTCGGTGTTCACCGGCGGCTTGAACTTCTTCGGCACGACCTACAACGCGCTCTTCGTCAACAACAACGGCAACATCACCTTCACCGGGCCGCTTAACACGTTCACGCCCAGCCAGATCGGCGCCGGCTTCAACGCGCCGATCATCGCGCCGTTCTGGGCCGACGTGGACACGCGCGGCACCGACAACGTGCCGCCGACGCCGGGTGGGAATTCGACCGGTAGCGACAACGTCTATTACGACCTCGACGCGGCGAACCATGTCTTCACGGTGACGTGGGACGACGTCGGTTATTTCAGCGGCGCCACCGACAAGGTGAACGCGTTCCAGCTCCAGCTGATCGACCGCGGCGACGGCAATTTCGACATCGTCTTCCGCTACGAATCGATCAACTGGACGACCGGCAATGCCAGCGGCGGGTCGGGCGGGCTTGGCGGCTCGCCCGCCCGGGGCGGCTATACCGCCGGAGACGGCACGCACTACTTCGAACTGCCCGGCTCGGGCAACCAGGGTTCGGTGCTGGCCTGGGATGAATCGACGGGCAACACCGGCCAAGTCGGCGTCTATGTCTTCCAGGTGCGCGGCGGCCAGGTGGTAGGTGGCAGCGGCTCGGCCACGATCGAGACCGACTACGGCACGCTGGTGATGAATGCGGACGGGTCGTACACCTATACGCCCGACAATGCGTCGCCGCTCGTCCAGGCCCTGGCGCAGGGCGAGACCTACAACGACAGCTTCACCTATACCGTCGCGGACGAGTTCGGCGCGACCAGCCAGACGACGCTGACAATCACGATCACGGGCACCAACGACGCACCGGTCGCGCAGCCCGACATCAACCTTGTGGCGGAAGACGGCGGCTCGGTCGGCGGCAACGTGCTCGGCAACGACACGGATGTCGACCACGGCGCGGTGCGCCAGGTCGTGTCGGTCGTCGCCAGCGCTCCGCCCGATGGACAGTCGGCTGCCTTGGTCACGCCCGATGCATCGGTCGGCAGCCAGATTCACGGCCAGTACGGCACGCTGGTGCTCAACGCCGACGGCAGCTACACCTACACCGTCGATCCCGACTCGGCCGCGTTGCAGGCGCTCGGGCAGGGCCAGCACGCGGACGATTTCTTCACCTACACGGTGTCCGACGGCCAGGGCGGTTCGGCGACGGCGACGTTGACGATCTCCGTGACCGGCTCGAACGATCCGCCCACGGCCATGTCCGATGCGATCCAGGCGGTCGAGGACGGCGGGCCGGTCGCCACCAGCTTCGCCGCGCTGCTCGCCAACGACACCGATCCCGAGGGCAACATCACGGTTGCCTCGGTATCTGCGACCTCTGCGGCGGGCGCGGCGGTGTCGATCGTCGATGGCCAGGTGATCTATGACCCGGGCCAGCTGTTCCAGTCGCTGGGCCAGGGAGAGAGCACGACCGACAGCTTCACCTATACGGTTACGGATAGCGCGGGCGCGCAGTCCTCTTCGACCGTGACGGTCACGGTTGCCGGCGTGAACGATGCCCCGACGGCGAATGCCGACGCCATCCAGGCGATCGAGGACGGCGGCCCCGTGGCCACCAGCTTCGCGGCGCTGCTCGCCAACGACACCGATCCCGAGGGCAACATCACCGTTGCCTCGGTGTCGAGCACCTCGGCGGCCGGCGCGGCGGTTTCGATCGTCGATGGCCAGGTGGTCTACGACCCGGGCGAGCTGTTCCAGTCGCTGGGCCAGGGCGAAAGCACGACGGACAGCTTCACCTATACGATCACCGACAATTTCGGCGCGCAGTCCTCTTCAACGGTGACGGTCGCGGTCGCCGGCGCGAACGACGCGCCGATCGCCGAGGCCGATCGCTATGCGGCCGTCAGCGACGACTCGGGCCCGGTCGCGCTGCACATCGCGGCGCCCACGGACAGCGACGCGCACGACGTGCTGAGCGCGACCATCAGCGGCCTGCCGACCAACGGCGAGATACACCTCGCCAATGGGGCGGCGGTCACCAATGGCCAGGTCCTGACCGTCGGCCAGTTGACCGGCCTGACCTTCACGCCGACGGACACCCACGCCGACACGCATTCCTCGTTCTCCTACGTGGTCACCGACGGCCATGGCGGTTCGGACAGCGCGACGATCGCGATCGACACGATCGACGCCAACCACCAGACGGTGGTGGGCTACTACGACTTGATCGAGGGCCAGGGCAATCCGGGCCAGGTCGCCAGCATCCAGGCCGCCGGCTACGCGGCGGTCAACGTCACCGAGCCAACGGCGGCGCAGCTCGCGGGCATCGACGTGTTCTTCGTGCAGGGCCGGCCGGACGTCGATACGGGCAGCGAGTACCTGAGCCACCTCGGCGACATCGCCGCCGCCGTGGCGAACGGCATGACGCTGATCTTCCACGACAACGTCGTGACGGGCGCGAACGAGATCTTGCCGGGCGGCGAATCCTTCACGATCGTCCAGAGCTTTGCCGACGGGGACGACGTGAATGTCCTGGCGCCGGACTCGCTCCTAGCGAACGGCCCTGGCGGCGTCATCACGAACGCCACCTTGGACAATGCCTCGTATTCGACGCATGGCTTCGCGCTGTCGGGCACGCTGCCGGCGGACGCGGAGCTGCTGCTCAGCAACGGCACGCCGTCCGACATCGTCGCGTTCTCGTATGCCTACGGCGCGGGGCACGTGTACTACGCGACCATTCCCTTGGAATACTACCTGGGCGGCTCGGGCGATCCCGACCTCACCCCGGTATTCGAGGAGATCTACGCGCCGAACGTCGTGGCCTATGGCGCCAGCCTCGGCGGTCTCGCCGAAGGCCATCAGTTCGCCGGCACGACCGGCGCCGATCTGCTGGCTGGCGGCGGCGGCGGCGATGTGCTGGTCGGCGGTGGCGGCCACGACCTGATCCTGGGCGGCGCCGGCGACGACCGGCTGGTGGTCAAGGACCTCGGCTTCCTCAAGGCCGATGGCGGCACCGGCAACGACGTGCTGGCCTTCGACACCAACGGCACGATCGACCTTTCCGCCCTCGATGCCGGTCACTTTGCCGGGATCGAGCGCTTGGATATCGGCAACGGCCGGGCGGACACGCTGCAGATCGGGGCGGACCAGGTGCTGGCGCTGAACTCCGAGCATCAGGGCGCCGACAACACGGCGGCGAACGCGCTGAAGGTGCTGGGCGATGCCGGCGACGGCGTCAAGCTGGTCGGCGATTGGCAGGCCGGCGCCCAGGATTCCGGCGGCCAAGGCTTCCAGCTCTACACGCTGGGCGATGCCAAGATCGCCGTCGAGCAGCAGGACATTTCGGTCCAGATCATCCACTGAGCGCCGGCCACTGAGCTGCGGCCGTTTCACGATTCGCGGCCATTTGGCCGACGGTCGTCGCGTGCAGCCGCCCATAGGGTGTTCTCGCGAACGAATCGGCGGGAGTCTGCCGCATTCGGCGCGGCGGCAGACCATTCTGTTGCAGATTCGCAACATTGGGGCTGGATGCACACGGCGCCCGGTGAGTTCGGGTGGCATGGCGTTGGCGGTGTTCGGCTTTTCTTCATATTCTATCGATCAAACGAGCGTGCCGGGGCCGGCTTTGTTCAGGCCCCCAGACAGGCAGGGGCACTATGATTTCTCGTAGGACGGGTCTGATCGATCCGGACGCCCGCAGGGCCGTGGCGTTCGGCGGCGCGTTGGCGGTGGTCCTGGGGCTGGCGGGCGTACCGGCGCACGCGGCATCGCTGAAGGAAGCGGTTTCGACCACGATCGCCAAGCACCCGACTCTTCAGCGCGACGTGGCGCTGAGCCGCGCGGCCGAGAGAGGCGTGGACCAGGCCGATTCCAACTTCCTACCGACGATCGACGTCGATTCCGAGGCCGGCTACGAGTACACCAACAGCCCGACGACCCGCAGCCGCGTGACCAAGGGGCCGCGCGATTCCTCCGGCGTCTCGCGGTTCCGCCAGGACAACAACTTCACCTTCCGCCAGATGGCGTTCGACGGCTTCCTGGCGTCGAACACCGTCGCATCCGCGCGCGCGACGTATGAGGGCTCCAAGGACGCGGTCGCTTTCACCGGCGAGGTGCTGGGCATACGCGTGGTGCAGCTCTACATCGATGTGCTGCGCAACCAGGAATTCGTCGCCTATGCCGAGGCCAACGTGCGCGAACTCGGCGGCATCACCGACCAGATCCGCAAGCTCGCCGGCGCCGGCCGCGGCACCACGGCCGACGTCAACCAGGCGGAAAGCCGGTTGGCGCTGGGCCGCTCGGCGCTGGAGCAGCGCAGGGGCGAGTTGCGTGCGGCGGTCGCGCGCTATGTCGAGTTCGTCGGCGAGGAACCGCGCGATCTGGTCAATCCCGGCGTGCCGGTCTATCGCCGGCCGGATACGGAGGACGCGGCCGTGCAGCAGGCGGTTGCCAACAACCCCTCGGCCCAGGTGACGGCGGCCAGCTACCAGGCGAAGAAGTTCGACGCCAAGGCGGCCGACGCGCCGTTCTACCCGCGCCTGGACGCCGAGCTGCTGGGCTCGACCGGCAGCAACCTCGACGGCGCCAAGGGCCGCGACAGCGATTTCAACGCCCGCATGCGCCTGCGGTACAACGCCTTCAACGGCTTCGGCGACGTCGCCCGCCGCGGCCGCGCCAACGAGGAGGCCAACGCCGCCCAGCAGGACGACAGCGAGCAGCGCCGCCAGATCCGCGAGGACGTGCGCGTCGCCTTCCGCAACCTGGCGACGGCCGACGAACGCATCGTTCCGCTGCGCCAGCACACCGAAGCGTCCGAGCGGGTGCTGCGCGGCTATCGCAGCCAGTTCGAGCTGGGCCGTCGCTCGCTGCTCGACCTTCTGGACGCGCAGAACGAGCTGTTCCAGTCGCAATTGTCGCGCACCGACGGCGAATATCGCATCGTGCTTGCGAACTACGAACTCGTCTTCACGATGGGCGCGCTGCTCGGCACGGTCGGCGTGCCGCTTCCGGCGGATGCAAAGCCCAAGACGGGAATGAACTGAACGCGGCGGGCGTAGGGGGCAGGGGGGATCGGCGTGGCCAGCGCGCATTCAGGGCGGTCGCTCCGCGCTGCCATCATGGTGGCGGCGTTGGCGTTCGCGCTGCCCGCGCCTGCCTGGCCCCGCCCGCTTCCCGAGGTCGTCGCCGACACGATCAGCGCCAATCCCGAGGTCCAGCGCGACCGCGCGCTGCTGCGCGCCGCCGACCGGCGGGTTGACGAGCGCTTCGCCGGCTTTCTGCCCAAGGTCGATCTCGAATCCGCGGGGGGCTACGAGTACACCAACGATCCCTTCACCCGCTCGCGCGTCGACAAGGAGCCGAACGTCGATTCCGGCCGGCACCTGCTGCGCACCGACAACACGCTGACCCTGCGCCAGCTCGTGTTCGACGGGTTCGGGACCTCCAGCCGCGAGCTGGCGGCCGAGGCCGAGCGCCGGGCCGCCGAGCGCCGGGTCGCCGAGACGTCCGAGCGCATCGCCCAGCGCGCGGTCGAGGTCTACCTGGACGTGCTGCGCACCGACGAGCAGATGGCGCTGGCCCAGGCGAACCTGGACTACCACCGCGAGATTCTGCGCAAGGTCGAAGCGCGCGCTACCTCGGGGCTCAGCGACCAGCTCGACCTCGAACAGGCGCGCGCCCGCGTCGCGCTGGCCCAGGCAAGCCTGGTGCTGCGCGCCGGCGAGCAGCGCTCGGCGCGCGCCCGCTACCTCGAATTCATCGGCCAGGCGCCCGCCGACCTGCTGCGCCCGCCGCCCGAGCAGTTCCGCAGCCCGCCGACGATCGAATCCGCGATCGACGAGGCGCTGCGGCGCAACCCCACCGTATCGGTCACCGCGGCACAGATCGACGCCGCGCGCGCCGAGATCGACGCCGCGCGCGCGACCTTCTACCCGCGCCTCGACCTCGAGGTGGCCGGCACCACCGGCACGAACATCGACGGCGTGATCGGCCGCGACAGCAGCGTCAGCGTGATGCTGCGCCTGCGCTACACCCTGTTCAACGGGTTCTTCGACGACGCCACGGTCCAGCGGCGCAGCGCCGAGGCGGCAGCCGCCTCCTACAGCGACGGCGAGGCGCGCCGGCAGGTGCGCGAGGACACGCGTGTCGCGTTCCGCAACCTGACCACCGCGCAGGACCGCCTGCCGCCGCTGCGCGACCATGTGGCGTCCTCGCGCCGCACGGTCGACGACTATCTGGGACAGTTCGAGCTCGGCAAGCGCAAGCTGCTCGACCTGCTCGACGCGCAGAACGAGCACTACCAGGCCCGGTCGAACCTGGTCGACGGCGACTATACCCTGCTGGTGGCCCAGTTCCGGCTGGCCTTCGCCATGGGGCAGCTGCGCGGCGCGCTGGGGATCGGCGGCGACTGACCGCGGCCGGCCCAACCTGGCCCTCAAGCCCCCTTGGGCGAGCGAAGCATATAGTGATATCATTGCTTTAGCGGTCGATTCGCGGTCGACCGCGTGGCGCCTACAACCAAAGGCCCTTTTCGCGGCATGAACGACGCGACCAAGACGCTGGGGACCGATTCCCCTGCCGGCACGAAGCCGGCTGATACCGAGCCGGACGGCGAGCCGCTGGTGCTGGAGGACGCCCAGCCGCACGAGGACCCGCTGGCGGACTGCCTGGCGTTCCTGACGCGATTCTACGGCCGCGCCTACACGCAAGACCAGCTGCGCGCCGGCATGCCGCTCGAGCAGGGCCGGCTCGGCATGGCGGGACTGGCCGAGGCGGCGCGGCGCATCGGGCTGGTCGCCATGCGCGACGTCACCGCGCTGAAGGACATCCCGGCCCTCGCGCTGCCGGCGATCCTGCCGCTCAAGGACGGGCGCGCGGTGGTGCTGCTGCGCCTGCTCAAGCGCGGCAGGGTCGAGCTGTACGAGCCGCGCGCCGGCGACGGCACGAGCGAGCGACCGTTGAAGGACCTGGAGCCGCTCTATGCCGGCCGCGCCTTCTACGTGCGCCCCCGCTTCCAGTTCGACGTGCGCTCGCACATCCTCGACCTGCCGACCGCGCGCTCGTGGTTCTGGGGCGGAATCAGGCAGAACGGCTGGATTTTCGCCAACGCGGTGCTGGCGACGATCGTGGTCAACGTGCTCGCGCTGGTCAGTCCGATGTTCACGCTCGCCGTTTACGACCGGGTCGTGCCCAACGCGGCAATGGATACGCTGTGGGTGCTGGCGACCGGCGTGGTGGTCGTGGCCGCGTTCGATTTCGTGCTGCGCACGCTGCGCGGCTACATGATCGACGCCGCGGGCAAGCGCCTCGACATGGTGCTGGGCAACCGCATGTTCGAGCAGGTGCTGGCGATCAAGGGCGAGGCGCGGCCGCGCTCGGCCGGCAGCCTGGCGGTCACGCTCAAGGACTTCGATTCGGTGCGCGAGTTCCTGGGGTCCGCCACGATCGCGGTGTTCGGCGATATGCCGTTCATCCTCTTGTTCCTGCTCGCGCTCTACCTGATCGGCGGGCCGATCGTGGCGTTGACGGCGGCGCTGGCGGTGCCGCTGACGCTGATCGTCGGCATGATGATCCACTTCCCCCTGCGCGCCGCCACGCGCCGGGCCATGATGGAATCGACCCAGAAGAACGCGCTGCTGTTCGAGGTGCTGAACGGCATCGAGACGATCAAGGCGGTGCGCGCCGAGGCCTGGGCGCGGCGGCACTGGGAGCACTACGTCGCGCTGTCCGCCGTCTCGGGCATGCGGATCAAGCTGCTGACGATGCTCGCGACCAACTTCACCGCCACCACCAGCCTGCTCTTGACCGTGGCCATCATCGTCGCGGGCGTCTACGAGATCGTCGACGGCAAGATGACCTCGGGCGCGCTGATCGCCTCGATGATGCTGGGCTCGCGCATCATGGGACCCCTGGGCCAGCTCGCCTCGCTCTTGGTGCGCGTCGACCAGATGCGGATCGCCTTCGACGCGCTCGACAAGCTGATGGCGCTGCCGGTCGAGCAGTCGGCCGACGACCAGCCCGTGCACGTGCCGCAGTTGAAGGGCGCGATCGAGCTGAAGGACGTGTCGTTCCGCTATCCCGGCGAGGAAGTGCCGGTGCTTGAGAGCGTGTCCTTCGCGGTCAAGCCGGGCGAGCGCGTGGCGATCCTGGGGCGCGTGGGATCGGGCAAGAGCACGATCTTCCGCCTGCTGCAGCGGCTCTACGCGCCGGCATCGGGCTTCATCCGCGTCGACGATCTGGACCTGCGCCAGATCGACCTCGCCGACCTGCGCCGCCAGATCGGCTACGTGCCGCAGGAGACCGTGCTGTTCTTCGGCACGGTGCGCGAGAACCTGACCCAGGGCATGCCGCACGCCACCGACGAGCAGGTGATGCGCGCGGTCGAGATGTCGGGGCTGATCGAATCGATCAAGCAATGGCCGCGCGGGCTCGGCCAGCACGTGGGCGAGCGCGGCTTCAACCTGTCGGGCGGCCAGCGCCAATTGATCGCGCTGGCGCGCGCGCTGATCTCGGGCCCGCCGATCCTGCTGCTGGACGAGCCCACCAGCAATCTCGACAATGCGGCCGAGCGGCGCTTCCTCGACAGCATGCGCAACTGGCTGCCGGGGCGCACGCTGCTGCTGGTCACGCACCGCGCCTCGCTGCTGGCCCTGGTCGACCGCGTGATCCTGATCGACAAGGGCAAGGTCGTGGCCGACGGCCCGCGCGACGAGGTGCTGGCGATGCTGGCCGGCGGCCGCACGCGCCTGGCGGCGGACTAGCCCCATGGCCGAGGGCAGGGCATGAGCGCGCGCGCCACCACCTCGATCCCGACGCAGCTTCGCGTCGACACGATGCGCGGGCCGCGCTTCGCGGCGATCGCGCTGCTGCTGACGCTCGTGGCGCTGTTCGGCGCGGTCGTCTACTGGATGAGCCGGGCCTCGCTGGACGAGGTGACGCCCGGCTTCGGCAAGGTGATCCCCTCGCGCCAGGTGCAGGTGGTGCAGAACCTCGAGGGCGGCATCGTCGCCGAGATCCTGACCAAGGAAGGCCAGGAGGTCGAGGCGGGCGACATCCTGATGCGGATCGACGCCACGGCGGCCGGCGCCAGCTTCCGCGAGCAGGAGGAGACCTACCTGCCGCTGCTGGCCTCCGTCGCGCGGCTCCAGGCCGAGGCCGAGGGCCGCGACCCGTCCTTCCCGCCCGACCTCGCGCGCGCCCGGCCGGAGATCATCCAGCGCGAGAGCGATCTCTACCGCGCGCGCAAGGCCGAGCTGGACTCGGTCGTGCAAGTGCTGAACCAGCAGCGCAACCAGCGCGCCCAGGAGGTCGAGGAGCTGAACGGCAAGCTGCGCGCGGCGCGCGAAGGCTATGATCTGATCAAGCGCGAGTACGACATGACCGCGCCGCTGGTGAAGCAGGGACTGGTGTCGCAGGTCGAGCTGCTGCGGCTGGAACGCCAGGTCACCGAGCTGCAGTCCCAGATCGCCAGCGCCGTGGCCAATATTCCCAAGGCCCGCGCCGGCATGGCCGAGATCGACCAGCGCATCCGCGAGCGGCGCGACAACTTCCGTACCGAGGCGCTGAAGGACATGGCCGACCGCCGCGCCAAGATGGCGGCGATCCAGGAGAACATGACGGCCCGCCGCGACCGCATGATCCGCACCGAGGTGCGCTCGCCGGTCAAGGGCATCGTCAAGCAGCTCAGCGTCGCCACCGTGGGCGGCGTGGTGCAGCCCGGGCAGGACCTCGTGACGGTGGTGCCGGTCGAGGATTCGCTGCTTGTGGAGGCCCAGGTCAACCCGCGCGACGTCGCCTTCCTGCATCCCGGGCAGAAGGCCAAGGTCAAGCTGACGGCCTACGACTTCACGATCTATGGCGGGCTCGAGGCCGAACTCGAGAGCATCAGCGCCGACACGATCACCGACAAGCAGGGCAACAGCTTCTACCTGATCCGCGTGCGCACGCTGAGGACCAGCCTGGAGCGGGCGAGCGGCGAGCCGCTGCCGATCATCCCCGGCATGATCGCCCAGGTCGACATCCTGACCGGCAAGCGAACCGTGCTAGACTACCTGATCAAGCCGTTCATCAAGGCGCGCGACACGGCGATGCGCGAGCGGTAGTATTCGCCGGGGCTCTCATCCTTCGAGACGGCCGCAACGCGCGCTCCTCATCCTTCGAGACGCTCGCTATCGCTCGCTCCTCATCCTTCGAGACGCTCGCTATCGCTCGCTCCTCATCCTTCGAGACGCTCGCTATCGCTCGCTCCTCATCCTTCGAGACGCTCGCTATGCTCGCTCCTCAGGATGACGCGTTTCTTTTGCGAATACCTAGGCCACGCGTCATCCTGAGGAGGGCCGCCCTTCGACAAGCTCAGGAGCCCGTCTCGAAGGATGAAGAACACTCTCAGATATTGGCGAAGAAGTCGTTGCCCTTGTCGTCCACGACGATGAAGGCGGGGAAGTTCTCGACCTCGATGCGCCAGATCGCCTCCATCCCCAGTTCGGGATACTCGATCACCTCGACCTTCCTGATGCAGTCCTGCGCGAGGCGCGCGGCCGGGCCGCCGATCGAGCCCAAATAGAACCCGCCGTGCTTCTTGCAGGCCTCGGTTACCTGCTTGGACCGGTTGCCCTTGGCCAGCATGACCATGCTGCCGCCCGCGCCCTGGAACTGGTCGACATAGGAGTCCATGCGCCCCGCCGTGGTGGGGCCGAACGAGCCCGAGGCCATGCCCTTCGGCGTCTTCGCCGGCCCCGCGTAGTAGACCGGATGGTTGCGGATGTGCTCGGGCAGGCCCTCGCCGCGGTCCAGCCGCTCTTTCAGCTTGGCGTGCGCGATGTCGCGCGCCACCACCATCGGCCCGCTGAGCGACACGCGGGTCTTGATCGGATAGCGGCTGAGGGTCGCGCGGATCTCGCCCATCGGCTTCCTGAGGTCGATCTTGACGACGTCGCCGCCCAGCGTGCGCTCGTCGATCTCCGGCAGGTATTGCGCCGGGTTGGTTTCGAGCTGCTCCAGGAATACGCCGTCCTTGGTGATCTTGCCCAGCGCCTGGCGGTCGGCCGAGCACGATACGCCGATGCCAACCGGGCAAGAGGCGCCGTGGCGCGGCAGGCGGATGACGCGCACGTCGTGCACGAAATACTTGCCGCCGAACTGCGCGCCGATGCCGCATTTCTGCGCCAGGTCCTTCACCTGGGCCTCGAGCTCCAGGTCGCGGAAGGCATGGCCCGCCTTCGATCCCTTGGTGGGCAGCGCGTCGAGATAGCGCACCGACGCCAGCTTCACCGTCTTCAGGGTCAGCTCGGCCGAGGTGCCGCCGATCGCGATCGCCAGGTGATAGGGCGGGCAGGCGGCCGTGCCCAGCGTGCGCATCTTGGCGTCGATGAACTTCAGCAGACTCTGCGGATTCAAGAGCGCCTTGGTCTCCTGGTAGAGGAACGTCTTGTTGGCCGACCCGCCGCCCTTGGCGATGAACAGGAACTTGTAGGCGTCCCCCGGCGTGGCGTAAATCTCGATCTGCGCCGGCAGGTTGGTCCCGGTGTTCGCCTCGTCGTACATGCTGAGCGGCGCCACCTGGCTGTAGCGCAGATTGTCGGTCGCGTAGGTCTTGAGCACGCCCTCGGCGATCGCGGCCTCGTCGTCGAAGCCGGTCCACACGCGCTGGCCCTTCTTGCCCATCACGATCGCGGTGCCGGTGTCCTGGCACATCGGCAGCACGCCGCCCGCCGAGATGTTGGCGTTCTTCAGCATGTCGTAGGCGACGTAGCGGTCGTTGTCGGACGCCTCGGGGTCGTCGAGAATCGCGGCCAACTGCTTCAGGTGGCCGGGCCGCAGCAGGTGCGAGATGTCGTGGAAGGCCTGCTGCGTCAGCTGCGTGATCGCCGGCGCCGCGACCGTCAGCACCTCCTCGCCGTTGAACTTCGCCGTGCCGACATGGTCGGCCGAGAGCCTGCGATAGGGCGTCGCGTCCTCGCTCAAGGGGAACATGTCGTGCGGCGATGCGTGTGCCATGGGATCACCCGTCTCATTATCGGTCTGGAATTGCGCGCCAGAAGACCGCCGTGGGTGGGGCGGTGTCAACCCATGAGGGCAGCATCACCAGCGGCCGCGATACAGCATTGTGCTGCATCGATTTTCTCGAAATGCGGGGAGAGGTGGGAGAGTGCGGCAGCGAAAGATACTGCATTGTCGGCAAAAAGAACATATAGTGAACAATTCGATGGAACTGCAACCAAACGAGAGGTGGCCTTTTTCATGTATCAACGCGATTTCATGGCGGGGTCGGCCGGTCGGCTTGACGATATCGGCGGCGCCGCGCCAATGACTGCCTCGTTCGATCCACGCTATGTAACGGCGCGCGAGGCGGCGCGCCGCTCGTTCTTCAATCGCTACGGCCGCATGCCAACCGAGCTCGACATCGACCAAACGGTAGCCCAGTTCCTCAGTCCCGTAACGCGCGTGGCACTCGGAATCGAGGCTGGCGCATCCAATGCGGCCAACCTCTTCGGCTCCGTGCCGACGAGCTCGGCAGGACCGATCGATGCGACGAGCGATCCGGCCATGCGTGGGACGCCTCAAACCTACGTCGACGCTGCGGAAAGAGCCGTCCAATCCTTCCACAATCGCTTCGGCCGTCCGCCGACCGAAGAAGAACTCCAGCAATCGATCGGACACTTTCTACCGGGCGGTGAAGGGGCCTTGGCGATGAATGGAGAAGCTGTTGCGCCTGCGTCACCTGGCGACTCAGGCTCCAATGGCGGCACTGCTGGTCCATACACCCAAAGTATCAACCAAGGCATGGTCGATGCGGTGGGCGATGCTTCCAAACAGGTCGCCGACGCGGGGCCAAGCTTGCCGAAGCTGCCGACGCCTCCTTTTGCCAAGCCTGCTTATGCACTGCTGGAGCCACGCGGCGTGAATGCGAGCGAAAGCTTCAAGACGCTTGAAGTCGCGCTGGGCAATGGCCGGTATGCAGGCTGGATGAGCCTGACCAATGAAGATAGCTCCTGGAGCGGCTCGGCGATCACGCCATCAAAGGAGCGCGAATCGACGTGAGTTTCGAGAGACGTATTGAAGCGGCTGACAGTATGCGCGTATCCAATTTCAGGGTCGTTCGTGAATTGGCACCTGGCGGCTCATACTATGTGCCGTGGGACGATGCCGGCACGATACAAGGGCCCGGTCGCATTGTTCTTTCCGCGATCAACCAAGGTGCGTTCAAGGTCGGGGTGGCGGTTGGCGCCAAGTTGATCTGAGCGTCCGCGGGAGGGTCGGGATGAGACATAGGTTTGCGTTGCGCGCGATCGGGTTGGTTCTGGGCATGGTGGCCATAAGCCACGTTGGCATCGGCGTTGCTGCGCAAGGGCTGAGGTCCATTCGAGTCGATCCGGCCGAGCCAATCGTCATTCCTGGTGAACTGCCGCATTGGCCGGAATGCCCTGCCTGGCGTTACTCCTCCGATACCTTTGTGTTGTGCACCGGGCCAGGAGAACGAGACGCTGACAGGTTTCAGGAAGTCAGAGACCTTCTGCAGGACAGGGCAGACCTGGACTTGTGCGAGATCGATGCGGCCTTGGTGCGCGCGCAACATCAGTGTGCTTTCACAGCGAGCGGGCTTGGCCATGAGTCCTATGCTTCGATCATGACCCAGCTCGCGTATCGCTGGATGAAGCAGGGCAATCTTCGGCGTGCCGACCGCCTGTTTCGCGAGAGCTACGAAATATTTGATCGAGATGATTTTGGTATCATTGGCCTGGTCCACGTGCTTCGGGGGTGGGCGCTGCTCAAACTGGAGCTGGGCGAGCCGGAGCGCGCTAACGAGTTTGCCGATATCCAGCTCTTGCTGGAGCAGGATGAATACGATGACGAAATGCCTACTCCGATGGGGTCGTATCCGCGCTTGGGTTTCAGGCGCATGTGCTGGAGCGCATCGGACAATTCGAGAAAGCCCGCGCCGTGCGCGACGAAGCCAAGAGGCTCGAGGCGCTGCCTCCGCATTGTGAGGAAGGCTGCTGGCGCGATGCAAGGAAACGGCGGCGGTGAACGTCAGGACAGGGGTGACGCGCCTGGCATGGCGGGCAACGAATACCATCGCGACCGAGATCTCGCGGGCAAGGCTGGCGGCTCTCCGCGGGACCATTGCTGCGCCACGATGCGGCGAAAGCTTATGCTGCCTACTTCTTCCGGAAACTGTCCAGCGTCACGACCTTCTCGGCCGCGGGCGCATCGGGCGCGGGCGCGTCGGCGGGCTTGGGGAGTTGGGTGACGCTGGCGGGCTTGGCGGGCTTCGCCGCGCCCGGCTTTGCCGCGTCGGCGCCCTTGGCGATCGCGGCCGGCGCGGGCTTGGGCGTGCCGGCGCCGTCGCTCACCGCCTGGAACTGCAGGCCGAAATTGACCGATGGGTCGGTGAAGGCGGTGACCGCCGCGAAGGGGATGGTCAGGCGCTGCGGCACGTTGTTGAAGCTGAGGGTGACGACGAAGCCGTCATGCTCGACCGCCAGGTCCCAGAACTGGTGCTGCAGGACGATCGTCATCTCCTGCGGGAAGCGGGTCTTGAGGCTCTGGTCGATCTGCACCTTGGCGTGGTCGGTCCGGAAGGTGATGTAGAAATGATGCGCGCCGGGCAAGCCGTGCTTGGCCACGTGGGCCAGCGCATCGTGCATCACCCCGCGCAACGCGCGCTCGACCATCCGATCGTAGCGAAGCCCGCCTTCCCCCATCCGTCACCTGCGCCCTGCAACCGCCGCCGACTCGTCCCGCCGCATCCGCCGGCGAACCAAGTGGAGGGCTTCTGTTGCCAGGCGCCCTCCGGACCCCGCCCGGACGTGTGAAGGCCCGGGACTTATAGCTGGCTTACCAGCCGCCGTTAGGCGGCGAGGCGAGCCTCACCGTAGTTGTCGTTGGCAACTATCAGTTTTAGCCCGATAACGGCGGTACCA
>JADZDN010000455.1 GCA_020851015.1 Alphaproteobacteria bacterium
GGTGCTTGGCCGAGCAGGTCGGCGTGAAGGCGCCGGGCACCGAGAACAGCACGACCGTCTTGCCCTTGAAGATCGAATCCGTGGTCACTTCCTGGATGCCGTCCGCGCCCTTGTAGCTCAGCGTCATCGACGGAACCTTGTCGCCAACCTTGATCGTCATTGCTCAAACCCTCCCGAAATAGGCAATTCCGCAGGAGCACGGAGATGGCTCCGCAGTCCGCCAATAGATAGTCAATGCGCCGATACTGTCCAGTCCCGGCTATTCCCTAAGCCCAGTAAGGTCATGGCCGCTTGGCCACGGGCCGCGCCGGCGCCTGCGCCTGGTCGAGCGCCGTCAGCACGGCCTCGCTGGTCAGAAGCTCGGGCAGCGCGATGCCCTGGGGCGCGGCAGGACCGTAGATCACGTTGAAGGGAATGCCGTAGCGGCCGAACTTGGTCAGGTAGCGGCCGATCACCGGGTCGGGCCGGGTCCAATCCGCGCGCATGCTGACGATCTCGCCGCCGCCCAGGCGCTCGGCCACCGCACCGCGCTTCAGCACCAGCGTCTTGTTGGCCTGGCAGGTGATGCACCAGTCGGCGGTGACATCCACGAAGACGACGCGGCCCTCGGCGACCAGGGCGGGGATCGCGGCCTCGTCGAAGCCGCGCCAGTGGTCGTCCTTCGCGGCCATGGCCGCATCGCGGCTCGCCGTCGCGGGCAGCGCCATCGCGATCGCCACGGTCGCGATCACATAGGCGCCGACGGCCGCGGGCGCCGCGCGCCGGATCGCGCCGGGCAGATGCCGCGCGAACGCGAAGCCGAGGGCTAGCGCGACCAGCAGCGCGGCCACGATCGCCGCCGCCAGCATGCCGCGCTGGGACGCGAGGACCGCGACCAGCCACGCTGCCGTCAGCGCCAGGGCCAGGCCCAGCGCGCGGCGCAGATGCAGCATCCATCGCCCCGGCCGCGGCAGGCGGGTGGCAAGCCCGGGGAAGGCCGCGATCAGCAGGTAGGGCAGCGACAGGCCCAGCCCCAGCGCCAGGAACACGGCGACGATCTCGGGCGCGCCCCGCGACAGCGCGAAGCCGACCGCCGTGCCGAGGAAGGGCGCCGAGCAGGGCGTCGCCAGCAACGTCGCCAGCGCGCCGGTCAGGAAATGTCCCAGCATGCCGTGGCTCGCGGCATGACCCTCCGCCGCGTCGAAGGCCCAGCGCGGCCCGCCGATCTCGAACCAGCCCATCAGGTTGCACGCGAACAGCACCAGAATGGCCGCCATCGCGGCGATGAAGCCGGGCTGCTGGAACTGGATGCCCCAGCCCACAGCCAGCCCCGCCGAACGCAGGGCGATCGCGCCCCCCGCCAGCAGCAGGAAGGACGCGATGATCCCGGCCGCCGCGGCGATGAAGCCCAGCCGCACCGCGCCGCGATCGCCGCCGCCGTGGCCGACCACCGACATCATCTTGAGCGAGAGCACCGGCAGCACGCAGGGCATCAGGTTGAGGATAAGCCCGCCCAGCAGCGCCACCAGCAGCACGCCGCCCAGCACGGCCAGGTCGCCGTTGCCGCCAAGGTCAGCCGCGCTGCCCGGCACGACCGGCGCCTTGACTTCGGCCGCGCGCGTACTATCAAGCAGCGTGAGCGTTACGCCATCGGCGAGCACGACATCGGGCGCCACCTTGTCCATCGCGATCGCCGAAACCAGGATGGCGCCGTCCGCTGCCGATATCATGCGGGGCTTCGCGAAGCGCAGGCCCGCCGGGCCCTCGACGATCAGGTCAGGCGCTTTTAGCGGCTCGCGCGCGGCCACGCGCACGGCGAGCGAGGCCCCCGCTCCATCGCGCAGCAGCGACACGCGCTCGACCGCAAGCCCCGCCGCGCGGCCGTCGCCCGGCACCTTGGCCCGCCAGCGATCGACCAGATCGACGAAGGACGACGCGACCGGCGAGCCCGCGGGCAGGTCAACCGCCAGCTCGGCATGGGCCGGCACGCAGATCTTCTCGCACACCAGGTAGTCGACCGCAGCGCGCAGCCTGACCGGCTCGCCCGGCTTCTTGGGCCGCGCGAGGACCGGCAGCAGGACCTCGCCCTGGTAGCCGAAGGTCTCGATGCCCAGCAGCGTGTGGCGCTCCGGCGCGGGCCACAGCAGGCTCGCCTCGGCCAGGTTCTCCGACCCCGACCAGTCGACCTGCGCCGGCAGCCCGGCGTCGCCCGGCGAGCGCCAGTAGGTCCACCAGCCGGGCTCGAGCCGGATCTGCAGGCCAAGTCGCAGTTCGGCCAGGTCGCCGGTCGCCGCCACGGCCGAAACCAGCCGGGCGCGGGCGAACTCGTGCTTGTCCCAGTCCGACGCCGCGGTATCGGCGGAGACGCGCGCCGCCATGGCCGCGAAGCCGCAGCACACGGCGAACAAAGCCGAAACAATCCGTAAGCCGCGTCCGATCATTTAACCAATCTGCCCAGCATTGGCCACATTGGCGGCGGCCACGCACTAGATATATAATTTTTTCGGCGCGCCGGATGCGTCACATTGCCGTGTTGGGGGAGCGCGGCGGGAAGAGGCATCGTGTCTTGCGCGTTCGTCCATCGAGGAGGTGAACGCCGTGCAGGAATCCTCGTCCGGATACATGGCTGGCCAGCTTTTGATCGCGATGCCGCAGATGCGCGACCCGCGATTCCAGCGCAGCGTGATCTACATGGGCGTGCACGATTCCAAGTGCGCGATGGGGCTGGTCGTCAATCGGCTGGTCAGCTCGCTTACCTTTCCCGACCTGCTGCAGCAGCTGAACATCGACTCGGAGAACCTGAAGCAGAGTATCCGCGTGCATTTCGGCGGCCCGGTGGAATCGGGCCGCGGCTTCGTCCTGCATTCCGGCGACTTCCAGGATGCCGGCACCACGCCGGTCCCCGGCGGGCTGGCGCTGACCGCGACCATCGACATCCTGAAATCGATCGCCACGGGCGGCGGGCCGCGGCGGTCGCTGCTGGCCCTCGGCTATGCCGGCTGGGGACCGAAGCAGCTCGACGGCGAGTTGCAGGCCAATGCCTGGCTGTCGGCCCCGGCCGACGAGGACATTGTGTTCGATTCCGACCTCGACACGAAGTGGGAGCGCGCGATGGCCAAGATCGGCATCGCGCCGGCGCAGCTGATGGGGCTTTCCGGCGACGCCGGCCACGCCTAAGCTCCGCCTTCCCGTTCCCGAAAGGCGCTTGCGATGCAGATCCAACCCGTGGCCGGCGCGCTGGGCGCCGAGATCGCCGGCGTCGACCTGGCGCGCTTGAGCAACGCCGATGCCGTCGCGATCCAGGACGCGTTTCGCGATCATCTGGTGCTGTTCTTCCGCGACCAGCGCCTGACGCCCCAGCAGCAGATGGAATTCACGCGCCTGTTCGGGCCGCTGCAAGTCACGCCCTTCGTGAAGGCGATGGACGGCTATCCCTACATCGTGCGCGTGCTGAAGGAGGCCGACGAGACGGGCATCAGCACCTTCGGCAATGCCTGGCATGCCGACTTCACCTCGCTGCCCGAGCCGCCCTTGGGCTCGATCCTCTACGCGCTCGAGGTGCCGGCCTATGGCGGCGACACGATGTTCGCGAACATGTACGCGGCCTACGACGCGCTGTCGGCGGGCATGAAGCGGATGCTGGAGGGCCTGAAGGCGATCCATGTGGGCAAGCCCTACGGCACGAAATACGGCCCGCCCCGGGACATGAAGACCTCGCGCTCGATCGAGATCGAGCGCAACCGCCCGGACGCCGACATCGAGGTGGCGCATCCCGTCGTGCGCACGCATCCCGAGACCGCGCGCAAGTCGCTGTTCGTGAACCCGATCTACACGCTGCGGTTCGACGGCATGAGCGAGGCCGAAAGCCAGGGGCTGCTGGAATTCCTCTACGCGCACGCCATCCGGCCGGAGTTCACCTGCCGGTTCCGCTGGACGACGAACGCGCTGGCGCTGTGGGACAACCGCTGCACGCTGCACTATGCCATCAACGACTACGACGGCAGCCGCCGGCTGATGCACCGCACGATGGTCGCGGGCGCGCGGCCCTAGGAATTTCCTCGTCCTTCGAGACGGCCCCTTGCGGGGCCTCCTCAGGATGAGGAAATTCTCCCGTCCATCCTCTCGTCCTCGCCCTGAGGAGCCGCCGAAGGCGGCGTCTCGAAGGGCAGATCAGCGCGAGTAGAACTCGATCACCAGGTGCGGTTCCATCTGGACCGGATAGGGCACGTCCGACAGCACGGGCGTGCGCAGGAGCTTCGCCGTCAGCTTGTTGTGGTCGACCTCGATATAGTCCGGCACGTCGCGCTCGGTCGACTGCGTGGCTTCCAGCACCAGGCCCAGCTTCTTCGACTTGTCGCGCACCTCGACGAGGTCGCCTTCCTTGAGCTGGTGCGAGCCGATGTTGAGGCGCTTGCCGTTCACCTTCACGTGCCCGTGGTTGATGAACTGGCGCGCCGCGAACACGGTCGGCACGAACTTGGCGCGGTAGACCACGGTTTCCAGCCGCTGCTCGAGCAGGCCGATCAGGATGTCGGAGTTGCTGCCGCGCCGGCGCACCGCCTCGTCGTAGATCTTGCGGAACTGGCGCTCGCCGATATTGCCGTAGTAGCCCTTGAGCTTCTGCTTGGCCGCAAGCTGCGTGCCGAAATCGGTCGGCTTCTTGCGCCGCTGGCCGTGCTGGCCCGGGCCGTATTCGCGCTTGTTGACCGGGCTCTTCGGCCGGCCCCACAGGTTCTGGCCGAAGCGGCGGTTGATCTTGTACTTGGATTCCTGGCGCTTGCTCATGGTCGTCCTTTCGTTGGGCCGGCCCAGCGATGGGTGCCTAAGCCCTTGTTGTCCCGATAGTTTCTCCCGGGTTTTCGCCTGGGGAACGGGGCCGCCCAGGCGTTGACGCCGGCTGCCCGCCTTCTCGGAAAGTGGCGCGTTTTAGGGGAACGATGGGGGGATGTCAAACGGCGCGGCCGCATGGTTCGACAAGCTCACCATGAGAAGAATTTAACGACCGCCTCATCCCGAGCCTGTCGAAGGATGCCCTCAGCCCTGGCTCTTGCGCTTTCTCCGGCGTCTCACCGGCTCGCCCAGCTCGTCCGTGCCGGCCCGCCAGTCGGTCAGGCAGGCGACCATGCCGTGCAGCGTGCGCAGCTCCTGCTCGCTTAGCCCCGCGCGCTGGAACATGTTGCGGATGTTGCGCACCATGCTCGGGCGCTTCTCGACGTTGCGCAGGAAGCCGCACTCGTCCAGTTCGTGCTCGAGCATGCGGAAGAAGTTGAGCAGCAGCTCCTTGTCCGCGGGCGGCGACCAGCCGTAGCGGTCCTCGCGCCCGGGGGTGCTGTCGGCGCCCTGGAACCACTCGTAGCCCACCAGCAGCACGGACTGCGCGAGGTTCAGCGACGAGAAGCCGGGGTTGAGCGGGATGGTGATCAGCGCATCGGCCAGGGCCAGGTCGTCGTTCTCCATTCCCGCGCGTTCCGGCCCGAACAGCACGCCGACCCTGACGCCTTCCGCGATCTTCTCGCGCATCTCCCTCGCGGCCTCGCGCGCGGTCAGCACCGGCTTCACCATGTAGCGGTCGCGCGCGGTGGTGGCATAGACCATCTGCAGTCCGGCGATCGCGCGCGCCGTGTCGCCGAACAGCGTCGCGCCGTCGAGCACGCGGTCCGCGCCCGATGCGGCGGCGACGGCGTGATCGTTGGGCCAGCCGTCGCGCGGCGCCACCAGGCGCAGGTCGGTCAGCCCGCAGTTCAGCATGGCGCGCGCGGCCGTGCCGATGTTCTGGCCGAGCTGCGGATTGACCAGGATCACCGCCGGCGCGGTCTCGCTCGCGGCCTGGGTCTTGCGCTTGTCGGTGCCGGCCATGCGCGCGCGGGATCAGGCCGCGCGCGCGCCGTCGTGGAACAGCTTGTAGGTGATGCCGTCCTCGAGCGCGTTGAACGACGCGTCCATGATGTTGGGCGACACGCCGACCGTGGCCCAGTGCCGCCCGTTGGCGTCCGCGCTCTCGATCATGACGCGGGTCACGGCCTTGGTGCCGTCCTGCGGCGTCAGGATGCGGACCTTGTAGTCGAGCAGGCGCATCGACGCGAGCGAGGGATAACGCGGCTCCAGCGCCTTGCGCAGCGCGGCATCGAGCGCGTCGACCGGGCCGTTGCCCTCGGCCACCACGTGCTGGCGCTCGTTGCCGATGTCGATCGTGATGATCGCCTGCGACACGGTCACCAGCTCGCCTTTGGCGTTATGCCGGTGCTCGACCTGGATCTGGAAACGGTCGAGCGCGAAGTACTGCGGCACGGCGTCGAAGGCGCGGCGCGCCAGCAATTCGAAGCTGGCCGGCACGTCGTCGAAGGCATAGCCCTGGAACTCCTTCGCCTTCACGTCGTCGAGCAGGCGCGGCAGGCGCTTGTCCTGCGGATCGGCCTGGATGCCCAGCTCGCGCAGCCGCGCCAGCATGTTCGCGCGCCCGGCCTGGTCCGACACCACGACATGCCGGCGGTTGCCCACCGCTTCGGGCTGGATGTGCTCGTAGCTCGCCGGATCCTTCTCGACCGCCGAGGCGTGCAAGCCCCCCTTGTGGCTGAACGCCGCCTCGCCGACATAGGCGGCATGGCGGTTGGACGCGCGGTTCAGGCGCCGGTCGAGCAGCCGCGACACGTCCGCCAGGCGCGGCAGCCCGTCGCGCGGCACGCCGGTCTCCAGACCCATCTTCAGCATCAGGGTCGGGATGATCGAGATCAGGTTGGCGTTGCCGCAGCGCTCGCCCAGGCCGTTGATGGTGCCCTGGATCATGCGCGCCCCGGCGCGCACCGCGGCCAGCGAGTTGGCGACCGCGTTCTCGGTGTCGTTGTGGCAGTGGATGCCCAGACGCTCGCCGGGAACGACCTTGGCCACCGCGCCGACCACGCGCTCGATCGCGTCCGGCAGGGTGCCGCCATTGGTGTCGCACAGCACGATCCAGCGCGCGCCGGCCTCGTGCGCCGCCTTGATGGCGGCCAGCGCGTAGTCCGGGTTGGCGGCGTAGCCGTCGAAGAAATGCTCGGCGTCGAACAGCACCTCGCGTCCCTGCTTCGCCGCGTGCGCCACGCTCTCGCGGATCATCGCCAGGTTCTCGTCGCGCGGCACGCCCAGCGCCACGTCGACGTGGAAGTCCCAGCACTTGCCGACCAGGCAAACGCAGGGAGTCTTGGCGCCCAGGATGGCGGCGAGCCCGGGATCGTTGGACGCGCTGCGGCCCTGGCGCCGCGTCATGCCGAAGGCGGCGATGCGGGCGGACTTCAGTTTCGGCAGCGCCGCAAAGACCGCGTCGTCGGTCGGGTTGGCGCCGGGCCAGCCGGCCTCGATATAGTCGATTCCCAGCCCGTCCAACGCCTCGGCGATGGCGATCTTGTCGGCCACGCCGAAATCGACGCCCTGGGTCTGCGCCCCGTCGCGCAGCGTCGTGTCGTAGAGGTAGATGCGGTCAGGGCTCAAGCGTCTCAACCTCATAGCGCCGGATCGCCCTATCGCGCGTAACCAGCGTCAACTTCTCCATGACGGCCTGGGCCACCAGCATCCGGTCGAACGGATCGCCATGCAGCCGAGGCAATGATCCGGCAGTCAGGGCGTGGCCGCCCGTCATGTCAAGTACATCAATCCGCATGCGGTCCAACGCATACGGCAACCATTGGCTCGCCGGCGCCGGCAGCTGCATCTTGCCCACCGCCTGCTTGATCGCGGCCTCCCACAAGCTTGCCGCGCTCACCAGGATACCGGTCTCCGCCGCGGCCAGGATATCGCGAACGCGCGTGGACAATTGCGCCGGTTCCTGCAGGACCCAGATCATCACGTGCGTGTCGAGGAGATACCTCACTTATCGCCGGTCTTGCCGCTGCCTGGCTGGCCGTCGCAAGGCTCGCCTTCGTCGTCTCGGCCTTCGAAGGCGGCGATGAGCTCCTCGGGCGTCTCGTCGAAATCCGGCGCGACCCAGATCTGACCCTTGAACAGCCCCAGCGGCCGCTTCTCCTTGGGCTTTTCGGCCAGCGCCACCAGCCGCGCCACGGGGTGGCCGTGGCGCGCGATGACGATCTCCTCTCCCTGGGACGCCTCATCCACCAGTCGGGAAAGATGGGTCTTGGCTTCGTAAATGTTGACGGTCTTTGCCATTGACCAAATCTAGTCTAGTCTGGTCTGGATTGCAAGGTCGCCCCTAAACACGCTTCCAGTCGGTCTTGCCGCCCGGGCCGTCTTCCAGCTCGACGCCCGCCTTTTTCAGTTCATCCCGGATGCGATCGGCCTCGGCGAAGTCCTTGGATTTGCGGGCGGCGAGGCGCGCGGCGATGCGCTGTTCGATGTCCGTGGCCGACAACATGCCGGCGGCACCTTCACGGAACCACCCCTCCGGGTCGTCCTGCAACAATCCCAGCAGCGCTCCCGACGCGAGCAGCGCGCCCTTGAGCTTCGTCTTCTCGGCCGGCGTGCCGGCCTTGTTCAGCGCGGTCGCGATCTCGTGCAAGTGCTTGAGCGCTAGCGGCGTGTTGAGATCGTCCTCCAGCGCCGCCATCACGTCGAGCGGCGCCTCGCCCGTCCAGGCAGGTATGTCCGCGACGTGGCGCAGCGCCGTGTAGAAGCGGTCGAGCGTGGCCTTGGCCTCCTTGAGGCCGTCGCGGCGGAAATCGAGCGGCTGGCGGTACTGCGCGCTGAGCAGCGCCAGGCGCATCGCCTCGCCGCGATAGCCCTCGTCGAGCAGCTGGCGCACGGTCACGAAGTTGCCGAGCGACTTCGACATCTTCTCGGCCTCGATCGCGACGAAGCCGTTGTGCAGCCAGTAGCGCGCCATCGGCTGGCCGTCGTGGCAGCACCGGCTCTGCGCGATCTCGTTCTCGTGGTGGGGAAAGATCAGGTCCTGCCCGCCGCCATGGATGTCGAAGGTCGCCCCCAGGTAGCGCCGCGCCATGGCCGAGCATTCGATGTGCCAGCCGGGCCGTCCCCGGCCCCACGGGCTGTCCCAGCCCGGCAGGTCCGGCGTCGATGGCTTCCACAGCACGAAGTCGAACGGGCTCTTCTTGTAGGGCGCGACGTCGACCCGCGCGCCCGCGATCATATCGTCGACCGAGCGGTTGGAAAGCTGGCCGTACTCCTTCATCGACGGCACGTCGAACAGCACATGCCCGTCGGCCGCGTAGGCGTTGCCGCGCTGGATCAGCACGGTGATCATCGCCACCATCTCGCCGATATGCGCCGTTGCCCGCGGCTCGACGTCGGGCGCCAGCGCGCCCAGCGCGCCCATGTCGGCGTGGTACCAGGCCGCAGTACGCTCGGTCACCACCCCGATCGGCTCGTTGTTCTCCTTCGCCCGCGCGTTGATCTTGTCGTCGACGTCCGTGATGTTGCGGACATAGGTGACGCGCGGATAGAGGTGCTTGAGCAGCCGGTAGAGCACGTCGAACACCACCACCGGCCGCGCGTTGCCAATATGGGCGCGGTCGTAGACGGTGGGGCCGCAGACATACATCCGCACGTGCCGCGGATCGAGGGGAACGAATTCCTCCTTCTTGTTGCCCAGCGTGTTGTGCAGGAAGAGCGGCATCCGGTGTTGTCCTGACCTGTTCCTTCGAGTAGCTCATCCTTCGACAGGCTCAGGATGAGGCGATTCATCCCGCCTGTTCTTGCAGGGCCTCATGGTGAGCTTGTCGAACCACGAGGCCCGCTAGGCACAACATCGCATGATCAGGCGGCCTTTCCGGTCAGGCGCGCGGCGGCCCGCGCGCGGCCGATCAGCGGTAGCAGAGACTTGAGCTCGGGTCCATGGTCGCGGCCGGTCAGCGCCCGGCGCAGCGGCATGAACAAAGCCTTGCCCTTGCGCCCCGTGGCGGCGGCGACCGCGCCGGTCCACTGGCTCCAGGTGCGGTCGTCCCAGGGCTCGCCCGGCAAAAGATCGGCCGCGGCGCGCGTCAGGTCCGGGTCGTCGAGCGCCGGGCGGATCGCGCCCTGGCATACGTCCCACCAGTCCTTCACATCGGCCAGGCGCTGGATGTTGCCGCGCACCGCCAGCCAGAACCGCTCGCCCGCGCCGCCAAGTCCCATCGCCGCCAGGCGCGGCGCCACCTCGGCGTAGGGAGTCACGTGCAGCAGCTTGGCATTGAGCTGCTCGAGCTCGCGCGGATCGAAATGCGGCGCGGCGCGGCCGAAGCGCGCGAGGTCGAACCCCGCGACCAGGTCATCGAGATGCCGGAACGGCTCGACCGGATCGGCGGTGCCGAGATGAGCGAGCAGCGAGTTGACCGCCATCGGCTCGATGCCTTCCGCGCGCAGCCCCTCCAATGCCAGGCTGCCGAGGCGCTTGGACAGCGCGCCGCCGACGGCATCGACCAGCAGCGGCAGGTGCGCGAAGACCGGCACGGGCCCGCCCAGCGCCTGGAAAAGCTGGATCTGGACCGCGGTGTTGGCGACATGGTCCTCGCCGCGGATCACGTGGTCGATGCCAAGCTCGACATCGTCGACCGCCGAGGTCAGCGTATAGAGCGGGCGTCCGTCCTCGCGCACCAACACCGGATCGCTCAAGTGCGCACCCTGGAAATGGCAGGGACCGCGCACCAGGTCGTCCCAGGCCACGTCGCCGGATTCCAGCAGGAAACGCCAGTGCGGGCGCTTTCCGGCAGCCTCCAGCTTAGCGCGGTCGCTGTCGCTCATGGTGAGCGCCGCGCGGTCGTAGATCGGCGGCAGCGCGCGCGCCAGGCGCGACCGGCGCCTGAGGTCGAGTTCCTCCGCCGTCTCGTAGCAAGGATAGAGGCGCTCGCTCGCCTTCAGCTTCTCGATCGCCAGGGCATAGCGGTCCATGCGGTCGCTCTGCCGCGCGAAGCGGTCATGCTTGAGCCCCAGCCATGCCATGTCGCGCTCGATCGCCTCGGCGTGCTCGCGCGTCGAGCGCTCCAGGTCGGTGTCGTCCAGCCGCAGCAGGAAGCTGCCGCCGCGCTTGCGCGCGAACAGCCAGTTGACCAGCGCGACGCGGGCGTTGCCGACATGCAGCCGTCCGGTCGGGCTGGGCGCGAAACGTACGCCGACCGTCATGGCGACGCCGGTTCGCGGCGGCGTTCCCCATCCTTCGAGACGGCGCTGCGCGTTTCCCCAGGATGACGCGCATATTTCGCGCGCCGGATCTCCAGCGCGTCATGGCGAGGAGGCCGCGAAGCGGCCGTCTCGAACCATGAAAGACTCGAACGCACGCCCGGCTACGCCTTCGGGCGGAAGGCGTTGGTGATCGGATAGCGCCGGTCGCGGCCGAAGGCGCGGCGCGTGATCTTCACGCCCGGCGGCGCCTGGCGGCGCTTGTACTCGGCCAGGTCCAGCATGCGCTGGACCCGCGCGACGGTCGCGGGATCGTGGCCGCGCTTGGCGATCTCGCCGGGCGACATCTCGTGCTCGACCAGGCACAGCAGGATGTCGTCGAGCTTGTCGTAGGGCGGCAGCGTGTCCTGGTCGGTCTGGTCGGGCTTCAGCTCCGCCGAGGGCGGCTTGGTGATCGACCGCTCGGGGATCGCCCGGCCGTTCGGGCCCAGCATGCCCTCGGGCCGGTTCTCGTTGCGCCAGTGCGACAGCGCGAAGACGGTCATCTTGTAGACATCCTTCAGCACCGAATACCCGCCGCACATGTCGCCGTAGAGCGTGGCGTAGCCCACCGACATCTCGGACTTGTTGCCGGTGGTCAGCACCATGTGGCCGAGCTTGTTCGACAGCGCCATCAAGGACACGCCGCGGATGCGCGCCTGGATGTTCTCCTCGGTGATGTCCGGCGGCTTGTCGTTGTAGAGCCGGCGCAGCATCTGGTCGAAGGCGCCCATCGCCGGCTCGATTTCGACCGTATCGACGCGCATGCCCAGCAGGCGCCCGGTCTCCGCGGCGTCGTCCAGGCTGTGCCGGCTGGAATAGGGCGACGGCAGGCGTACCCCGCGCACCCGCTCCGGCCCCAGCGCATCGACCGCGACCGCCGCGCTCAGCGCCGAGTCGATGCCGCCCGACAGGCCCAGGATCACGCCGGGGAACTTGTTCTTGTTCACGTAGTCGGCCAGGCCCAGCACCATTGCGTGATAGATCGCGGCCAGGCCCTGCACTTTTTCCGCCCGCGGCCCCTCGGCGCAGGACCAGCCGTTGTTGCCGCGCCGCCAGGTGGTGACGGCGACCGCCTCGCGGAAGCCCGGCAGCAGCGCGCCGACCTTCTTGTCCGCGCCCACGGCAAAGGACGCGCCATCGAACACCAGCTCGTCCTGGCCGCCGACCTGGTTGACGTAGATCAGCGGCAGGCTGGTCTCGCCCGCGCGCGCCACGGCCAATTCCAGGCGCTGGTCCTGCTTGTCGCTCTCGTAAGGGCTGCCGTTGGGCGAAACCAGGATCTCCGCGCCCGATTCCATCAGGCATTCCGGCACGTCGGGGGTCCAGATGTCCTCGCAGATCGGGATGCCCAGGCGCACCCCGCGGCACGCCAGCGGTCCCGGCATCGGCCCAGCGGTGAACACGCGCTTCTCGTCGAACACGCCGTAGTTCGGCAGGTCCACCTTGAAGCGCACGCCCCGGATCTTGCCGGCATCGGCCAGCAGCGCGGCGTTGTAGAGCTTGCCGTCCTCGCGCCAGGGCGTGGTGATCAGCACCGCCGGCCCGCCATCGGCGGTGGCCTCGACGACGCGCCTCGTCCCGGCTTCGCAGGCCTCCTGGAAGGCCGGCTTCAGCACCAGGTCCTCGGGCGGATAGCCGGAGATCGCCAGCTCGCCCGGCACCACCAGGTCGGCCCCCTGCCTGGCCGCCTCGGCCCGCGCGGCCAGCAGCCTGGCGGCATTGCCCTCGACGTCGCCCATGGTCGGATTGAGCTGGGCGAGCGCGATCTTGAACGTGTCGGTCATGGCGGGCGGCAGACTAATCGGAAACGCGCCCCGTTGCCACGGGCGGCTGGCCGGCCGTTACGCCTGCCGACCCGGCGTCAATTCCCTAAACAAGCCTTAAAATTGTTGAGTTTGCCGATCGCCTCGGGGACCAGCGGGCGGGTCGACTTCATGCTGGTGACGATCTGGGTCCGCTCGTTCCGGCACTTCGGCGGGAAGCGGTTGTCGTACATCGAATCGATGCCCTTCAGGACCAGATCGTAGTTCTTCTGCAGCGAGCTTTCCGCCTTGTCGAGGTTGGCCAGCGCCGTCTCGATCGTGACCTTAAGCTCGGCCGGCACATTGGCTTGAGCCTGCAGGTGCTGGCGCATGGACGACAGCCATTCGGGCGAACCTTCGAGCTCCGAGGCGATCGCTCCCTGCCCGCAATCGCGGAAGCGCGGTACCAGGTAGCGGATCGAGGTCTCGGCCTTGGACGACATGGCCGCGAGGTCGCGCACGAATTCGCCGACCTTGTCCTGCGGACAGGCGAAGGCCGGGCCGGCGATGGCGATCGACAGGAATGCGGTTGCAAATTCGGTTGCTGCACGTCGTGCGCGCGAGCCAGTCATGGCGAGTCCCCCTGCTCCGCCGGCAATGCTGCCGGCTACCCCATCCATACCATAGGCTCGGCGGATCGCGATCCCCGAGAGGGGCACGCTATACGTCAGCGTTGGTCTCGCGCGGCCCAGGAGCCGCAAGTGGCACGGCAGGGCGGACGGCGGGTCGGCGGGGCTTGCAGCGCTACTCGCGTTCAGCACGGAAATCTCCGCTTGCATTGGCCCAGGGGACAAGGCCAATTTTAGACCATCTTGCTAGACCAGTTTCAGGCAGCGTTGCGATGCGAACCGCCCACGCCCCGATCCTCTCGCTCTCGATCGACCGCGGCGACGGCGGGCCGGCCTATATGCAGCTCTACGGCCAGCTCCGGGGCCTGATCCTCAGCGGCCGCCTGGGTCCCCGCGACCGCCTGCCCGCCACCCGCGCCCTGGCGGCCGAGCTGGGCCTGTCGCGCGGCACGGTGGTGGCCGCCTACGAGCAGCTCGCCAGCGAGGGCTATATCGACGGGCGCATCGGCTCGGGCGCCTACGTGGCGGGCTTCGTGCCCGAGCACCTGCTGCCCGCCGGCCCGGTGGCCGCGGCAGCGCCTCCGCGCACGGAGGCCGGGCGCGACGCCCACCCGCCCTTCCACCCCGCCTCGGCCGCGCTGGACCGCTTCCCGCACGCGGAATGGGCGCGGGGCTTCCAGACGGCCTGGCGCGACCCGCCGCTGGGCCTGCTCGACAACCCCGA